>CALGYY010000089.1 GCA_937934705.1 uncultured Bacteroidota bacterium | reverse complement strand
ATCCTTAAGGTTGTCATGATCGGGAGGCACGGCCCAGCTTGAGGGCGACAGGATGTCGTGGGTGATGCGCGAAAAATTCCACGAGAAATTCGGTGGTTCAGGGGTGGGTTATGTTCCCATGAAAGACCTCTCCCCTGTCAGCTACGTGCGCAACAGCAGCGGCAACTGGGCAAAGTACACGGTATTTCACAACCGTTACAGCAACAGTTACTACGGGCTCAGCGGGCTGGTGTGGCACTTCAGCCGGCACGCGGTTTACCAGCCCGAAGAGGGTGACAGCAGCGGACACAGCGCGGTGAAAGATACCCAGAACATCGACTTCAGCAATGTATACAACGGAGCCTATGTTTCGGTCAAACTGGAGCCTCATCTTAAATACAAAAAAGTCAGCGTACTCTATGGCCGTTCGCAGGATCATACCCTGGTGCATTATATCAACAATGAAACCGGCAAAAGAATGCTCACCGATACCCTGCCGCCGTCTGATAAGGTACAAATGCACAAGCGTGTTCTGGACGAACCGGTGCTTAAACTGCGCATTGAATTCAACGCTGCCAACAGTCCCGATTTTTACGGTATCTATCTCGACGAAATCAATGGAGTGCAGGTGGATAATTACGCGATACGCGGTCACAGCGGCGACGGCCTGGTGCTGATCAATGACGACCACCTGAAACGTATGCTGGAGCTCACCAACACCCGGCTGATCATCTTCCAGTACGGGGCGAATGTAGTTCCCTGCGTACATTCCGAAAAAGCCTGCCTGGCCATTGAAGACATGTATTACAAGATCTTTATGAAGTTCCGCAATCTGGATCCTGACCTGAGCATACTGGTGGTCAGCTCCGGTGATATGGCCCGCGGCAGTACCGGAGGATACTCTTCCTACCCCTGGCTCCCGAGGATTGTGGAAGCCCAGAAAAATGCAGCGCTGAAAGCCAACTGCGCATTTTTCGACCTTTTCCATATGATGGGCGGATCAAACTCCATCCTCACATGGGCCTCACGCAAACTGGCCGTCACCAACGGGCATTTCTCCGCATCCGGTCAGGAAGTAGTGGCCAACGAGCTGGTGGATGCCCTGATGGTTGAATACAACCATTACCTGCATAAAAGAAGAAAACACCAGGTGAACGAATGAAAAAATTCAGAAAATATTCCCCCTTTGCCCTCTTTCTGACCCTGGCAGTCATTCTGGTGATCGGCTCAAGCTCCGGCGGTCCCGGAAGGGAACTCCCTCTGCTGACCGATTCACTCGAAAGTCCGAACCATATCCGCAGCCTCATCCGCTACCAGTCATACTACCCCTTTATCCGCTACGAGAAAAATTTCATCGAATACTGCTCTCCACTGGCACTGGATTCCTTTTTCCGCAAAATCCCGCGCGTGCCTTACCGAAAACTCCGCATTCTCCATGTCGGTGATTCGCACATCCACGCTGATATTATGACCGGCTCCATCCGTAACCGCATGCAGGAGATTCTCGGATACGGGGGCAGAGGTCTGGTATTCCCTTTCAAAGCAGCTGGCACCCATTCAGCCTACGATTACAAAACCTCCTGCGAGGGCAACTGGACTTACAGCCGCAGCACCCAGCGCGAGGCCCTGCTGGATATGGGACTCATCGGGGCGACCATACGCACCACAGATACCAATGCGAGCTTCAGACTGGTTTTCCGCTACGGTCACATCAAAGACGATTTCACCCGGCTGAAAATCTTCTGCAAACAGGATTCTTCAAGCTATGACCTGATGATGAAATCAGGCGCGGGAAATCCCCCCGTACACATCGATTGCAATTCACCGGATACGGACCCGTATATTGAAATCCAGCTCCCCGCCAGTGCTGATACGCTTGATTTCTTTGTCAGGAAAACTTCTGCCGGACAAAACTTTCTGGAATTCTACGGCATACTCATCGAGAGCCGCAACAACAACGGGGTGCTCTACAGCAGCACCGGTGTCAACGGGGCAGGATACCGCAGCCTGCTGCGTCAGAAGCTCTTTGCTTCGCAACTGCAGGCTTACAAGCCCGACCTTCTGGTGCTGGACCTCGGGGCCAATGACTTCTTTGCCGGTGGTTATTACCCCGCGGAGATCGAAGCCAACATCCGCAACGTCATCGACCAGGTACAGGCCGCCTGTCCCGGCACGGCCATCATCGTAAACTGTGCCCAGGACATCTACTACCGCAGAAAACGTGATGTGGTGGAATGTGCAGGCTTTGCTGAAATCACCCGCAAGGTGGCCACCGAAAAGAACTGTGCCTGGTATAACTATTATGACATTGCAGGCGGAAAAGCTTCAATGAACCAGTGGCTCAAACGGGGACTTGCACAAAGCGACAAAGTACATTTAACCACCCCGGGCTACCAGGTCAGGGGTGAACTCTTCCTGAACGCCCTGCTGAATTCTTACCTCGCCTGGCTGGAACATCCGGAGCAGGACAGTCTGCTGGCAGAAAGGCACCTGATCGACACCAGCAGCCTGAAAACCTATTTTGTGGAGGAAATCAATTTCGGCGTGGAATCCAAAAAAGTGGTGACCGAAGTTTATCATGAACCGGAGATGATCACCGAGGGCGACGACAAGATTTACTACACCATCCGTTCGGGCGACAACCTGGGGAGCATCGCCCTGAAATTCGGCGTCAGCGTCAAGGAGCTGCAATACTGGAACGGATTGAGCGGAACAAAGATCATCGCCGGGAAAACGCTGGTGATTTATAAAAAGGGAGTGAAAACGCAGACTCCCGTCAACACCCAGCAGGTGCAGACCAACAAAACGCAGACCCAGAACAAGACACAGGCTACCGTGCCCAACAACACACGGAATACCAACCGCAAGATCGCCTACACCGTAAAGCAGGGGGACACCCTCTGGGGCCTGGCACAGAAATACAAAACTACGGTCGACGCGATCAAGAAGGCCAATAACCTGAAAAGCGACAAACTGAGTATCGGACAGATATTATTAATCCCTTAGTCAAAGTATCATCCCGTGATGGATTTCCTGAAGGCACTGACCTATAATCCCAATTACCTGCTGATCTACCAGTCGGTACTCTTTATCCTGGTGTTTTCAGTTTTTTACAGCATTTATCTCCTGGTTTTTCCCCGGCCCAAAGCACGGAATATCCTTCTTCTGCTCTTCAGCCTGTATTTCTATTACAAGCTCAGCGGACTTTTCGTGATTCTTCTGGTGCTGGTGGCCTCCTGCGATTTCCTGATCGGCCGGGCCATGCTGGCAACCCCTTCGGCAGCGAAGAAGAAAGGACTGATGATGCTCAGTGTCTTCATCAACCTGGGGATACTGGTTTTTTTCAAATACGCGAACTTCCTGCTGGGCCTGATATTCGGCATCTTCAGCGAACCCGCACCCTGGGTGGTGGATGTGCTCATGCCTATCGGGATCTCCTATTATATTTTCAAAACCCTGACCTATACACTGGATATATATCGGGAAGAAATTGATAAAGCCGAAAGCAGTTACTGGAATTACCTGCTTTTTGTATCCTTCTTTCCCAACATTCTCGCCGGACCGATTTCCCGTGCCAGGGACCTGTTGCCGCAGTTCAGCGCACGTTTCAGTCTGAGCAGGGAAATGATCGGCAAAGGCTTGTTCCTGATCCTGAGCGGAGCCTTTAAAAAGATCGTGATTGCCGATATGCTCGGAGCCAACCTGGTGGTCAGGGTTTTTGAATCACCGGAGTATTTCAATGGCTTCGAGATCCTCATGGCGGGCTACGCCAATCTCGTTCAACTGTATTTCGACTTCAGCGGATATACCGATATGGTGATCGGGATTGCACTGCTGCTGGGATTCAACATCCTGCCCAACTTCAACAAACCCTTCCTGGCGCAGAACCTGACTGATTTCTGGCGCCGCTGGCACATGACGCTGTCGTCATGGCTTCGCGATTATCTTTTCAGTCCGCTCTCGGTGAGCATGCGCCGGGCCGGCACCACCGGACTTGTCATCGCAGTGATGATCACCTTCATCCTTTGCGGATTCTGGCATGATGCCCTGTGGACATTCATCGTCTGGGGCTGCCTCCACGCCATTGCCCTGGGCTGGGACATCGCAACCAACAAGGCCCGCACAAAGTTCAAAAAGAAGAACAAGGGTGCATGGTATAAGGTCATCAGCATTGTGCTCACCTTCCATTTCCTGATGTTTACCTTCATCGTGTTCAGCGCCGACAGCCTTGAAAAAGCCTGGTTCCTGATCACCAGGATCTTCACGCAAACCGACTTCACCCTGGCCGGCGCCTGGGCTGAGATGTACCTCATTCCTCTGATCGTGCTGGTGGCCGGACTACTTCTGCATTATCTCCCCATGAAATGGGTCGACGGCGCCCGCAACACCTTTGTCCGCCTGCACTGGACACTGAAAGTGCTTGCTGTCGCTGCCGCAGTATTTGCCATTTACCAGGCATTCAGTACCGAAGCACAGGCATTCAAATACCTCGAATTCTGATGATCGAACCCAAATTATCATTTGACCTCAGGGGTCAGTATAACATAGCCTATCACGTATGCACCCGCCATTGTGAAGAAGGTCGCGGCGATCAGGTGGCTTTCCGCTGGATCGAAAGCGGTGACCGCCGGAGAGATTACAGCTTCAGGGAATTGAACGAGGAAAGCAACCGTGTCGCAAATGCACTGGAAAGCCTTGGGGTGAAGACCGGAGAAGTCGTGTTTACTTTTTTGCCGAAACACCCGCTTCAGTTCTTCTCTTTCCTGGGGATACTGAAGATGCAGGCCATTGCCGGAACCTTATTCTCCAATTTCGGTGAAGAGGCGCTGCTCGATCGTCTGGGGGACTCCCATGCGGCTTTGGTCATCACCAAAAAAGCCCTGCTGAAGAAGGTACTACGCATACATGACAAATTGCCGGGGTTACGCAAAATATTATTGATTGATGCCGATGCCCACCAGTCAGAAGAGGTCCTCAGCCTTCCCCTGCTGATGCAGCAGGCTTCTGCGCAGTACAACATCCTTCCGACTCCCGCGCACACGCCATCAGTGCTTCATTATACTTCCGGATCCACGGGCAAGCCCAAGGGGGTGCAGCATATTCACCAGAGTTTGCTGCTTCAGTCGTGGACCGCGGAACACATTCTCGGTCTCAAAGCGGGTGACACTTACTGGTGCACGGCCGATCAGGGCTGGGTGACCGGAACCTCATACGGCATTATCGGTCCGTGGAGCCTGGGCATCACGCAGATCCATTATGGCGGGACTTACGATGCGGCTGTATGGATGGAATTGCTGCAAAACGAAAAGGTGGATGTTTGGTACACTGCACCTACAGCGCTGAGGATGCTGATGCGGGAAGATCCCGCGCTCTTTGCCGCCTACCGGCTCGACCGGCTCAGGCATATCTTCAGTGTAGGCGAGCCTCTGAATCCCGAAGTGATCCACTGGGGTCGCGAGGTGCTGAAGCACGACATTTTCGACACCTGGTTCCAGACTGAGACCGGAAGCATTATGATCTGCAACCGTCCGGACATTGAGATCCGTCCGGGCAGTATGGGAAAGCCCATAGAGGCAATTGAAGCGGCGATCATTGCGGAGAACGGGAACATCCTGGGGGTGAAGGAAACCGGCAACCTTTGTATCCGGGCGGGTTGGGACTCCATGTTTATCAGCTACCTCAACCACCCGGAAGTTTACGCCGGGAAGTTCGCTCAAGGATATTACTATTCCGGCGACCTGGCCTGGAAAGACATGGACGGCTACTATTGGTTTGTCGGACGTAACGATGATGTGATCAACACCGCCGGTCACCTGATCAGTCCCTTTGAGATCGAAAGCGCATTGCTGGAGATCCCTGAAATTGCAGAATCGGCTGTAATTGCGGCTCCTGATGATATTTTGTTTGAGAAAGTGGTCGCCTATATCCGCCTGCGTGAAGGTTATTCCTGGAATGATGATCTGGAGATGCGGATCCGTCTTCACTTGTCAAACAAACTCTCGTCTATTGCCACACCTCAGGATATGAAGGTGATTGATGAGATCCCCAAAAACAAATCCGGCAAGATCATGCGCCGGGTACTGAAAGCCTGGTATATGGGAGAAGATCCGGGAGACATCTCCACCCTGGACATCTGAGCTGAATACTGTCTAATCTGACGACAGCACCACGCTGAACATGCTGAAACCGCAAACAAAAAAACGTATAGCGGCCAGCCATCCGGAGACATGAAGCAGTACCATTCCGGCGATCAGCAATGGAACCATCGGAAACCAGAGATTGATGATGATCATCGCGAAACTGATCAGAATTCCCAGCACGGGAACATAAAACGGAAGGTTCAGTATTTTTTTCATCCGGTTTCGGTTTTTGAGATATTCTGTTGCAAATAAAAGCAATTTTCGTATTGGTGCGTCACTTGTCACATAGTGATTGGATATTGGATATTGGATATTAGATATTGGGGGCGGCCTTTCGAGATAATGTAACGGGGTATCGGGGTATCGGAGTAACGGAGTACGCCCGGACTTTTGACTTTTGGACTTTTGGACCTTCGACGCTTCATCACCCGTCACTTCGTCACCCGTCACTTCGTCACCCGGTCACTTCTTTCGAGAGAATGTAACGGAGTATCGGAGTATCGGAGTACGCCTGGGGTTATGACTTTCGACCTTATGACTTTTGGACTTTCCGACCTTATGACTTTCGACTTTTGGACTTTTGGACCTTCGACCTTAAGACTTTCGACGCTTCATCACCTCCCTCAAAGCCTGACAAATTTCTTCGTGATGGTGTGCTCATCAGAGATCATCCTGAGCAGATATACCCCTTCGGGGTAGGCACTCACATCAATCTGAAGCTGCCTTCCCTCCGGCCTGGAATAAAAGATCCGCCTGCCCCGGGGGGAAAGAATCTCGACTATTGTACCGCTTGCAGAAGAAGGCAGCACAACATTAAGGGCAGACTGAACCGGGTTGGGATACAGGATCAGGTCTTCCTGGGCATAAAGGGGCTGATACACCTCGTCGCGCATTCTGGCGAGAAAATAATGCCTGTAATCGGAGGGATCCCCCAACATCATGAGGTTCCCCAGTTTGAGGGTATCAGAAAGAGTTTCTCCGCTGACGTATATCGATTTTGAGGCTGAGATTAAGGTGGCCTTGCTGCCACTGACACCATCGATCATCGCAAAAGATATCTCGTTCCCGGCCAGATCATACTTCACGATAAACGAATTATACAACTGATCGGTCACCGACACCAGGCTGTCGCTGCTGAAACGGAGGCGGTCTCTGAAAGTCCCAGTAATAAAAACCCTGTCGTTCCTGATTGAAACGTCAGCCGGCCTCACTTCGAAGGGAGAAGACCCTGTTTTGGTCATCACAGGATGACCATCCGGATCCAGTCTCACCCAGAGGAAATACTCATCACTGCCGCTGGCCACCGTGTCCTGATCAACGAAAAATGGTCGTTCATTGCGGCAGGCTACGGATATGTAAGAAGCAGAGTCCGTATCCAGTCCGCCACCTATTGTTTCATAAAAGCTAATGCCGGCAATTCTCTGCCAAATTGTGATGCTATCGGCGGAAAGTTTGTAAATCTGACTTTGTGCAATAATAACATTACCGTCTGCATCGATCGCTGTGCGCTTATTATAAATATTTACCTTTCTCGCCCACCTGAAACTTCCGTCAGGTTCATAATAGGCAACAAAACCTGGAATGGTGCCATATGATGGCAAAATGGTATCTGTGAAAATCGCATTCCCCCACTGTATATTGCCTTCAAGAAGGACCTCCCCGTCGGGACCTGTTGCAGAGGAGAAAATATGTATACATCCGTTATTGTTGAACACCGGCACATTATACCAGATGAGGTCTCCGTAACTGCTAAGTTTCATGAGGATCGCTCCGTGCGAATTAGCCCCAGCCACGATGGTATCGCCATAATAGAGGGTATTCCTGTTAAAGCCATTGGTGACTACTAAATCCCCGTTCGGTGCACATTCAAGATCCGTGTTGAAATCCTCGTCCGGCCCGCCAAATTGCCGGTACCAGACAAGCTGTCCGCTACTGTCGTATTTGCACAGTATCATGTCAAGTGCTGCTGCCACCAGGCTGTAATTTTCGAGCAAGATGGTATCACGAAAAGCGCCGGCAATGTATATGTTATCGGACTCATCGGTACACTGGGCGCTGATCTCAAAGGGGATATCCTTCACCCAGACAAAAGGGTTATTCTGCGCTCCGGCGGCCAGAGCAGTAAGCAACAGAAAAGCCGGAAGGATACACTTCAGTTTCATAATGACTATTCAATTGAGACAAATATACAAAGAAAATTCAAATATGAGATAGTGGTGGGTGGAAGCGGTGAATTGCGGTGTTCGGCCTTGGACATTGGTCCGGCCTTTTGAGAGAATGTAACGGGGTATCGGAGTAGGGTGGCGGATATTAGGATATTAGATATTGGGCGCGGCCTTTCGAGATAATGTAACGGGGTATCGGGGTATCGGAGTATCGAAGTAACGGAGTACGCCCGGACTTTTGACTTTTGGACCTTCGACGCTTCGTCACCCGTCACTTCGTCACCCGGTCACCCGGTCACTTCTTTCGAGATAATGTAACGGAGTATCGGGGTGTCGGAGTGCGGCCGGACTTTTGACTTTATGACCTTATGACTTTCGACTTTAAGACTTTCGTTGCTTCAAAGAACTATGCATATTTTTACACTCAAAACAAGAAACATGAAATCCAATTCTGAATTCAATGAAATTTCCATCCCCGATGAAGTCTTGATGAACAAAATCCTCCTGATAAGAGGAGAACGGGTTATGGTAGATAGTGATTTAGCTGAACTTTACGGAGTTCCGACCAAAAGGCTCAATGAGCAGGTGAAAAGAAACATTAAGAGGTTTCCGAAGCACTTTATGTTTGAACTCACAAAAGAGGAAAAAGATGAACTGGTCGCAAAATGCGACCACTTAAAAAAGCTAAAACACTCCTCCTTTCTTCCGAATGCATTTACGCAATACGGGGTACTTCAAGCCGCCAATGTTCTGAATTCAGACCGGGCGATAATAATGAGCAACCGGATCATAGAAGTATTTGTCAGGATGCACGAAATGCTCTTGTCTCACAAAGAATTGTTCATGGAATTGGAGAAAATCAAAAGCCAATTATCCGATCATGACAATAAGTTCATGCTGATTTTTGAATACCTCAATCAATTTGAAGAAGCCAGGCAAAGAGAAACACAGCAAGAAACCCGCAAGCGCATAGGCTTTAAAACCGGACAAGAAGATTAAATATTTTGGCTCGTCCTTCGTCACCCGGTCACCCGGTCACCCGGTCACTTCTTTCGAGATAATGTAATGGAGTATCGGGGTATCGGAGTACGCCCGGACTTTTGACTTTATGACTTTTGGACTTTAAGACTTTTGGACCTTCGACGCTTCGTCACCCGTCACTTCTTCACCCGTCACTTCTTTCGAGATAATGTAACGGGGTATCGGAGTATCGGAGTACGCCCGGACTATTGACTTTATGACTTTTGGACTTTCGACCTTAAGACTTTCGACGCTTCATCACTACCTCACTCCATCACTTCATCACACGCCCCCCGCTCACTTTTCTCCCTATCTTTGTATCCAATCCGAAAAATCACAATATGACATCAGAAAAAGTACTGCAGGGTGATCAGCTATTCAGTCAGGGTGACACGGAAGCTGCCCTCAATTGCTACCTCGACGCGCTGTTCATGGCGGATCCGACGGCCGCATTATTTGTTAAAATTGCCCACTGCAACAAGGTGACGGGTGAATTGGAAAATGCGCTGGAGTATTATGAAAAAGCTCTTGAACTTGAGGGGGACAACGCAGAAGCCCTTTTCAACGCCGGAGAATGTCTCTTTTCGCTGGACCGGCCGGAAGAAGGCCTCGCTTTCATGGACAGGGTCATTTCCGCCTGCGGTGAGGCTGCCGGCAGCATCGGGGAACTGGCCCGGCAAAGAAAAAACCAGGTGGAGGCCTCACGATTGAACCGCGCGGGAGGAGCCCTGCTGAAAGAAGGCCGGATGGATGAGGCCCGCGAAGCCTTTGAACAGGCCATCGCCCTGAATCCCTCAGATGAGCGGAACTATGCCAACCTCGGTGTCGTTTTCGTGAAATCCGGCGATATTGCCGGCGGCATCGAATGGATGCGGAAAGCCATAGAAGTCAACCCCGCCTACGTCCGCGGATACTACAACCTGGGGACCCTCCTCCTCAGAACAGGCTACTACAGGCAGGCCACGGATATTTTTTTCCGTGCCCTGGAAGCCGAGCCCGATGGACGCGACAGCAACGACATCAGGACCAACCTGCAGGTGGCTGAAGAGAACCTCCGCGCGTGCGGTGCGGAACTCTCCGACCTGCTGAAGGGGGTCAACCCGCAGATCGACAACCAGCAGGTCACCACCCTGCTGAACGGCATTGCTGAAGAAGCCGTGAGCTCGGTAGATATCATTTTCTCACACGCCGGAAGCATGAAATGTATTGCTTACGGACAAAGCAAAAAATGGCAGGTCAGTCCGGGCCCGGAGGGAGAGCTTCCTGTGATGCAGGTTTTGGAATAGCGCCATACCAGAACCCTTTCCGGCCGCTTCACGATCTTTCCTCATCATGAGAAAATGCCTAACTTTACCCAAAAATTTTTCTCATGGATTTGTACAATGAACTGAATGCTGTTTTCCGTCGGGTATTTGACGACGATGAGATCAGCGTGAACGAAAGCAGCACCTCCAACGATATCGAGGGATGGGATTCCCTCTCGCACACCAACCTGGTGGTTGCCGTTGAAAAACACTTCGGCATCCGTTTCAAATCATCGGAGATCCTCAAATGGAAGAATGTGGGTGAGATGGCCGCTTCGGTCAGGACCCACCTGGAGGCCAAATCCTGAAATCAGGCGCGGTCATGGAGGAAACTCAGGATACTGCTCCCCAGGAACAGGAACTTTACGAACATCACCGGTTCACGGTTGACGCGGGACAGGATTTACTTCGTATTGACAAATTCCTGTTTTCCAAAATTGCCCATGTATCGCGCACCCGCATTCAGGCTGCAGCGGATGCCGGCTGCATACTGGTGAATGAGCAGGCCGTTAAATCAAGCTACAGGGTCAAACCCCGGGATGTGATCACGGTGGTCCTGGGCACACCGCCGGTGGAATTCGAGCTGATCGCCGAAGACATTCCCCTGAAGATTGTTTACGAGGATGAAGACCTCCTGGTGCTTGACAAAGCGGCCGGCATGGTGGTTCACCCTGCTTATGGGAACTTCAGCGGGACCATGCTGAACGGGCTTCTATACTATTGCGAACATCACGCAAAATCAAAGAGAGCCCAACCCCTGCTGCTGCACCGTATCGACAAAGACACCAGCGGACTGCTGGTGGTAGCCCTCAACGAACAGGCGCAGGCGGCCCTGGCCAGGGATTTCTTCAACCACACCATCAGTCGCCGCTACAAAGCCCTGGTATGGGGCGATTTTGAAGAAACCGAAGGCACCATCACCGGACATATCGGTCGCTCACTGAAGAACCGTAAGGTCATGGACGTTTTCCCCGATGGAAAATACGGCAAACATGCCGTAACCCACTACCGGGTGCTGGAACGCTTCCGCTATGTGAGCCTGCTGGAGTGTGTGCTGGAAACCGGCCGCACCCATCAGATCCGTGCCCATATGCAGCATACCGGCCACCCGCTTTTTAACGACGCTACTTACGGGGGCGACCGCATCCTGAAAGGTACTACCTTCAGCAAATACAAACAGTTCATTCAGAATTGCTTCAATATCCTTCCCCGCCAGGCCCTGCATGCCGAAACCCTCGGATTTATGCATCCCCGCCTGAAAAAAAACATGGAATTCACTTCAGCTCTTCCTTCTGATTTTCAGGCTGTTCTGGAAAAATGGAGAACCTATGTCACCTTCAGCCGTGAATTTGAAGATGAACATGATTGAGAAAAATACTTAACTTCACCCCACAAAAGAAGAATATGATCGATATAGAAGCTTTATTCAGGATATCATACGGGCTTTATATCGTGGCCTCGGGCGACAGCAAGGAATCCAACGGCTATATCTCCAATACCGTTTTCCAGGTCACAGCAGAACCTCCCCGCTTTGCCACCTGCTGCAACAAGGATAACTTTACCTCAGGTATCATCCGCCGTTGCGGGCTTTTCAGCGTTTCCATCCTCACTCAGGATGCCTCATCGGAAGTGATCGGACGTTTCGGCTACAAAAGCGGAAGGGATACGGATAAGATGGGACCCTCAAAAGTCAGGACCGGTGTCAGCGGAGTGCCGGTAGTGCTCGATGATGCCATCGCCGTGATGGAGTTCAGGGTGGTGGAAACCATCGACCTGGGCACCCACCTGATGTTTATTGCGGATCTGCTGGAATCGGAAATTCTCGATCCCGCCCATGAACCGCTGACCTACGCCTATTACCGCCATGTAAAAAAAGGCGTGGCCCCGAAAAACGCACCGACATACGTCGATTACAGCAAATTTAGCAAGGCCCCGGCCGCGGGGGAAAAGCGCTTCAAATGCACCGCCTGCGGTTACCTGTATGGCGATCAGGGTGAAACTATCCCGTTCAAAGAACTCGGGGAAGATTATATGTGTCCGCTTTGCGGCGCAGGGAAAGAAGATTTCATAGAAACTTAAACCAAATCTATATTATATGTCAAAATCAGTAAAAGGAACCCAGACCGAACAGAACCTGCTGAAATCCTTTGCAGGTGAGTCACAGGCCAGGAACCGCTATGAGTTCTTTGCCAGCGTTGCAAAAAAAGAAGGATTTGAGCAAATTGCTGCCATTTTCATGGAAACGGCCAGCCAGGAAAAGGAACACGCCAAGCGTTTCTTTAAATTCCTCGAAGGGGGCATGACGGAAATCACCGCTGCTTATCCTGCCGGTAAGATCGGCACTACGGCTGAAAACCTGAAAGCTGCTGCGGAAGGAGAAAATGAGGAATGGACCCTGCTCTACCCGGAATTTGCTAAAATCGCCCAGGAAGAAGGTTTCCCTGAAATTGCCACAGCCTGGAAAATGATTGCCAAGGTGGAGGCTGAGCATGAAAAGCGCTACCTGAAGCTGCTGCAGAATGTCTCAGAAGACAAAGTGTTCATGAGAGACGGAAAAGTCTGGTGGAAATGCATCAATTGCGGCTATATCTATGAATCCGCCAAGGCACTGGAAAACTGCCCGGCCTGTCTCCACCCCAAGGCATGGATGCAGATCAAGGAAGAGAATTATTGATGAACATAGAAAAACAAAGGGGTCATCAGCTGACCCCTTTGTTTTTAACCGGTTACCCGATCAAGCACAAAACCATAAACAAAAAAATATTCCGATGAAAAAACTGATCACCACCACTTTCGCCATTCTGTCTGTCACCCTGATGCTGCAGGCCCAGAAAACCTATACTTTCGATGCCGCTCCCAATGAGATCAAGGCATACGCAGGCGACCTGGCCGACGGTAGCGTGATAGAGGATATGTCATTTGCCTGGAACAGTTCGGTGGCTTGCTTTCCCGGGACAGAATCCAAATTTTTCAACGGCAATCAGGTTTTCTACGTCACCACCATTCCTGCTTATTCAGAAATGACCATCACGGTGATCCCCACGGATAAGAATGACAACATGAGTATATATGCATATGAAACGGGGATGAGTGATATGTCGATGCCGCCCAATGTCAAGACCTGTGTTTCCTGTGAATCGGAACGCAAATGGGACTATCCCAAAGTGGGAAAAACACAGGACCACACCCGCTCGGTATACCTGAATGCCGTTCAGAACCCTTACAGGGTGGTGATTGCCGTGGTAGGAGCTGAAGGCCTCAAAGCCGGGAAATTCACTTTGCAGGTTGACCTGAAAACGCGGGTGGATCAGAATCTCCCGCAGGACAAGGTAACAGCAAAATCCGTAGAAGTCACGGCTAATGCGGCCAATGAATTCAAAGGCAATCTGTCGGAAGGGGTTTTCATTCATGACCTTTCCTGGGCCTCCACCAGCAGCATGGCCTGTTTCCCGGGGACACAGAACACCAAGTTCACCGGAAAACATGTGTTGTATGAGATGATCGTTCCCGAGAACGCCGAGATCACCATCACTGTGATCCCCGATGACAAAAAGGCCAATTTCAGCATCTACGCGATTCAGACAGGAGTAAACGGTACTGAATTGCCTCCGAATGTCACCCGCTGCATCGCCTGCGAAGCAGAGCACAAGTGGGATTATCCCAAGGTGAACCGCACCCAGGATCATACCCGCAGTGTCTATCTCAACTCTGTCGGCGGTCAGTACCGAATCGTGGTTGGCATTTGCGGAGCCGATAAACTTGCTGAAGGGGGATTCACCCTCAAGGTTGACATCAAACAGTAAGGGATAAACGTTAAAGGGCTTTAAACCCAATCTCCTGAAAGAAGATTGGTCTGCCCTTCAGAAAAACAGAAGCGCTGATGACTGGCATCAGCGCTTCTTATGTATTTTTTATACGCCGGGGAAAAGGCGTGTACACTTGCCCTGATTTTTCCTTAGATTTGTATCTGAATCCAAATACCCATCAGGATGAGAAAGATCTTGACCCTGGCTTGTCTGATTTGCGCCGTGATGCTAGTGCCGGCGCAGGATTTACCTGAAAGCATCCGCTTAAACCAGATGATGCAGAACCACCCGCCGCAGGACCTGAAAGAATCGGATGCCGCCCGGCTGCTCTCGCTGCCCGTGCTGAAAATGCCGGAATATTACAAAATCAATAAGGTGACCCTGCCCTATATGGTCGACAATTCCACCCAACCTTACTTCAGACCCATTGGCTGGCAGCAGGGTTACGAATGCGGACAGTCGGCCGGGATCGCCTATAATTTCACTTATGAACTGGACCGGCTCAGGAATGTCCCGGCCAGCCAGCTTGAAAACCAGATCGTGACCCATTTTTCCTGGGATTTCCTGAACAATGGTGAGCAATATGTCGGGGCAAGCGCTTTCGACGGCTGGGAGATCGTGCGTGCCGCAGGATCACCCAATGCCGTTGACTACGGTGGCAGCATCTCCTGGGGCGACCATACGCGCTGGATGTCTGGTTACTCAACTTACTACGCGGCCATGAACAACCGCCTCAACAGCGCCTACCAGCTCAATGTCAGCACCGAAGAAGGCATTAATACGCTCAAAACATGGCTCTACGATCACCTGGAAGGAAGTCCCGTGGGCGGTGTCTGTAACCTTTACATGGGTTACTTTTCACCCTCTGAAACCCTGCCCGCCGGAACACCTGAAGCCGGAATGGCTGTTAAAACCAGCACATCGGGTTCAGGGCACACCTGGACCATCGTCGGCTACAACGATTCTGTCCGCTGGGATTATAACAACGACGGGCAATACACCAATCACATCGACATTAACGGCGACGGCATGGTGAATGTGAAGGACTGGGAAATCGGTGGGGTGAAATTCGCCAACGGATACTCGGGCACAGGTTGGGGCAACGGGGGTTTCTGTTACCTCATGTATAAATGCCTGGCAGACGCCTATGGAAGCGGGGGCATCTGGAACAACACCGTATTCGTGCTGAAGATCAAGGAACATTGTGACCCGCAATTAACCTATAAAGTCACCCTTAAACACACCTGCCGAAACATGATCAGGGTCAGGGCGGGAATCGCGCTCAATACGTCCGCAACCCAACCAGAGTATTACCTGGATTTTCCCCATTTCAATTACCAGGGTGGACCCTTGTTCATGCAGGGCGGAACTACGGAAGCTGACAAAACCATTGAATTCGGTCTCGACTGTACGCCCCTGCTGAGCTATCTCCCTTCCGGACAACAGGCCCGTTTCTTTCTCGATATTTACGAGAAAGATCCTTCCGGCACACACAGCGGAGAAGTGGTGAATTTCTCCGTGATTTCTTATGCTCCGGGGTTTAATGAAACGGCCTATCCGTCGACCAATATCCCGATCAGCAACAATGACACAAGCCGGCTCTCGCTGCTGAAGACCATCACTTTCAGCAAACCATCGGTGGTGAACACCAGCCTGCCCGAGGCCAGCCTGGGAGAGGACTATTCCGTGCAGCTCAACGCTACGGGAGGATACTCACCCTATCGCTGGGATCTTGACTGGAGGGCGACGGAAAGCAATGCATCCGCCACTTTCCCCACGAGCAGCGCAAGCACACTGGTGTTTTCCAACAATGGCTATGCTGTACAAAATCTTGCCTTTGAATTTCCTTACTGCGGAAAAAGGTATTCGCAGATCTTTGTCAGTCCTGACGGCTTCATCAAATTCGACAACGGCTTATACACCTGGCCCTTCCTGATCGACGCTGATCTGCTTTACAAGAGCACCTGCATGATCAGCCCGTTCCTGGCCGATTTCAGCTTCTACTCCGGTGATAACGTCTGGTTCGAAGGCGACGCCCAATCCGCCACCGTCCGCTGGAAAATGTCACTCTCCGGACAAAGTGCCACAGATGCCAATTTCGCACTCCGGATCTATCCCAGCGGAAAGATCGAGTTTTACTATGGCTCCATCAGCATTACTGCGGGAACCAAATGGCTGGCGGGTCTTTCCGCAGGTGATAACAGAAATTACCAGTTCACCGCAGCCTCCAACAGTTTCACCACCAATTCCTCCGCCTTCTTCACCACCCTTCAGCCCCCTGTATTCCCGCGCGGACTGGAGCTTTCAGAAGATGGCCTCATCAGCGGAAACTGTCCTGATGAACATCATAACACCCTTCTTCCCATTCGTGTTACCGACAACAACAACATCTGGTCAACGTCTTACCTGGCTTTCAGCACCAAGGGTATCCTGATGACTTACACCCTGGATGCCGGAGGCGACACCATCGTGCAGGCCGGGGAAACCGTGAAACTGAACATGAAACTGAAGAATATCGGCAGCAGTCCCATCGCCGCATCCACTATGCTGGTGACCTCACAGGATTCCCTGGCCACGATGACCGACAGCACCGAAAGTGTGTCGCTGCTGGCAGCCGGCGACAGCGTCATCCTCGACACGGCCTTTGTTTTCATTGCCAGTCCTGATGCAACAGAAGGGCAGATCATTCATCTGGATGCTGCAGTCTTCAATGCCGTTGACACTTTCAGGAACGAACTGAGGATCAAGGTCCACTCTTTCATTCTGGAAGCCGGCAACACAACGCTGGCTGACGGGAATAACAATCAGCTTGAACCGGGCGAAACTTCGGCACTGATTATCGGGCTCCTCAACTCAGGCGGAGCCACGGCCCAGAATATCAACGTCACCCTGAGCTGTGCCGATCCCTACATAAGCGTAACTTCCGGTCAGGCTTACATGGACTCTCTCTCCGCCGGAAGCACTTCGAATATGTTCTTTATTATTTCTGCCTCCCCCGCCCTGCCCGCACAGCGTATCATTGTGTTTAATCTGGGTATTACGGCCGATGGCAATTATTACAACCATGATTTTGTGGTACTGGTGATCGGACAATACGGGGAAACCTTTGAGAGCGGCGACTTCACCGCTTATCCCTGGACGCTTTCGGGGAATGTTCCCTGGTACGTTCAGGACAGCGTGGTGTATGCAGGCACGGAAGCTGCCAAATCGGGAAACATCAACGACAACCAGACTTCCGTGATGAGCATTTCTGCCAATGTTCTGGCCGACGGTCAGATCCGCTTTTTCAGAAAAGTCAGCTGTGAGGCCGACAACACCAATCACAACTATGATTACCTCGCCTTTTACATTGACGGGATTGAGAAGGAGCGCTGGGACGGTGAGAAAAACTGGGCGGAAGCAGTGTACAATGTCAGCGCCGGTAACCGCACCTTCCGCTGGTCATACGTTAAAGATTATTCGGTAAGTACGGGCAGCGACTGTGCCTGGCTCGACAATATCGTTTTTCCGCCCATGGGTGATGATGATCCGGACCTGGAGATTTCACCCCTCTCACTCTTTGAACAGGTCGACTTCAATGATGCCGATACTCAGGCCGTTTCGCTGAACAATAACGGCAGCGGGCTGATCCTCTACAACAGCGAAATCCAGTACATCGCCTCACCTCCGGGCGCAAACTGGTGTCGTCCCTTATTTTATGCCGGCAGCCTGGATCCGGGGAGCAGCTTCAGTCTCGATATCCTTTTTGATGCAGGCGGATTGGCCGTCGGAACTTATAACTGCAACCTGATCATTCAGTCAAACTTCCTCAGTCAGACGATCATTCCGGTTACCATGGAAGTGGTATCCACTGCGGGTACTGCGGAAAACGGCAGCAGCAGGCAGATATCAGCGGCACCCAATCCCTTCAGCGGAAATACAAGGCTGACCTTCTACGCTGAAGCCGGAAAAGAAAGTCTCATCGAAGTTTTTGACATCAGCGGACGGAAGATCAGAACCCTCTTCAGCGGAGAGCTTCCGGCCGACGGTGTTTATACCCTCGAATGGGATGGTCTGAATGAACAAGGAGCTACAGCGCATGCAGGATTGTATCTGGTGAAGTTTTCCAATGGAGATTCGCAACATGTGATCCGATTGGTCCGCAGCCTGTAAAGCCCGGAAGCAATGGTATTCAACAGCAGTTTTTTTCTGTGCTATTTCCTGCCGCTCTTCCTGCTGGTGAATTACCTGCTTCCAGCAAAGCTCAGAAATTACTGGATACTGGGGTGCAGTCTCGCCTTTATGGCCTGGGCTTCCGTTGACTTTTTCCTGGTCGCGCTTCTGTCGGTGATGGTGACTTTCGTTCTCACTGCACTGATGCATAAAAGCAGCGGACAAAAACGCCTGCTCCTGATGGGAACAGCGGTAGCCCTGAACCTCGGACTGCTATTGTATTACAAGTACACCGGCTTCTTTGTGGAGAACTTCAACCTGGCGCTGTCGGGTCTGGGTCTGCAAAACCTTTCGTGGACCTCTGTCGCCCTTCCCCTGGGGATTTCATTCATCACTTTTCATCAGCTCAGCTATGTTACCGATGTGTACCGCGAAGAAAAACCGCCCCTCTCCAACCCTTTTAACTACGCATTGTACGTGCTGATGTTCCCGCGGCTGATGGCCGGTCCCATACTCCGTTATGCCGATACAGCTGACGCCATCGCCGGGCGCAGGGCCGACGATACGGTCAGCGGCCGCCTGGCGGGGATCTTCCGTTTCAGCGTGGGACTGGCAAAAAAAGTACTCATTGCCGATGTATTGGGAAACAAGGCCGCTGAAATATTCGCTCTGCAGGCCGAAAGTCTGTCTTCCCCTATGGCCTGGATGGGTTTACTGGTCTTCAGCCTCCAGATCTATGTCGACTTTTCAGCCTATTCCGACATGGCCATAGGTCTGGGCCGCACCATGGGATTCCGCTTTCCGGAAAATTTCAACAGTCCATACCTCGCGGGCAGCATCACTGAATTCTGGAGGCGCTGGCATATCAGCCTCTACTCCTTCCTGAAAGAATATGTGTATATGCCTCTGGCCGTGAAGTGGCGCGGATCCGGAAAAGCCGGGTTATTCCTCGCCCTGATGATCACCTTTACCCTCTGCGGGATGTGGCATGATGCAGGCTGGACTTTCATCCTCTGGGGAATGCTCCAGGGGGTATTGCTCATCCTGGATCAGTTGTTCATGCTGAAATTCCTGAGGAAGATCACACGTATCCCGGCTATGTTACTGACTTTTTTCGCGGTGATGATGGGCTGGGTACTCTTCCTCAGCAGCGACACCTCACAGGCCCTTGCTATCTACACCCAACTGTTTTCGGGTGATTTCCACCGGCAGGGGATCAGCTTTAACCCTAAATTTTACACGGCACTCGGCATCGCACTGCTGTTTTCTGTTATTGGATTTCACCGGAAAACTGAAAACTGGCAGACCCGGATCTTTGAACCCGCCACCGGCACCGGCCCTGCCCTGCTGCAGTTTTCCCTGACCCTGATCCTGCTGCTGATCAGCATCAGCGTTATCGTATCTTATGGTTTCAGCCCCTTTATTTATGCGAGGTTCTGATATGAAGAAAATAACGAAGAAAATTATATTCCATCTGACTTTCCTGCTCCTGATCCTGGCGCTGATCTTTCCTGTGCTTCAATCCCGTTACCAATGGTTCAACATCAGGCCGCTGTATGGTGGTTTTGTTTCGGAGGATAAACCCTCTTTCAGTAAACTCAATCCGGATTCACTGCTCAATAAGGGATACAGGGAGCGCTTCAGCAGGGCCATTGAGCAACATCTCGGTTTCAGAAATTTCCTGATCCGCATGAACAACCAGATCAATTTCAGCCTTTACGGAATTACAGATAACCACAATCTGGTGATCGGAAAAGACAACTGCATCTTTGAAGAGGGCTATATCCTGGCCTGTCTGGGTCACAACTTCATCGGGAAAGCCCTGATTGATGAACGCCTCCGGCGAACGCTTTGGGTACAGGATTACCTGAAAAAAGAAAAGAACATCGACCTGCTGATCGTATTTGAACCCGGAAAAGGAAGTTATCACAGTGCATACATCCCGGACCGCTATATCAAACAAGGCCGTCAGATGTCGAATTATGATTATTACGTGCAGCGCTGCCGCGAAACAGGCATCCGCCATGTTGACCTGAACGCATGGTTCCTCGCGATGAGAGATACCGCAAGCTATCCGCTGATCCCCCGTTACGGGGTTCACTGGGGCTCGTACGGGATGACGCTGGCTGCCGATTCCCTCGTGCGGTGCATAGAAAAGATCAGAAATGCAGACCTCCCTGATTTTGAATACGGGCAATTGCAGGTCACCGATCAGAAGAAAGACGTGGACTTCGACTGGGACGCGGAACAAACCCTGAACCTGATGTTCCGCCTGCCCTTTGATACCATGGCGTATCCTGAACTGAAACTGATTGCCGACAGCAGCAAGTTCCGTCCGCGGGTGCTGACCATCGCCGACAGTTATTACTGGAATTTTTACAACAGCGGCATACCGCAGCATTGCTTCCGCGATCACCAGTTCTGGTATTACTACTTCCAGGTCTATCCCCACATCTGGGATTATTCGCACCTGGTCAGCAGTCTTCCCGTGAAAGAAGAAATCGAAAAGCAGGATGTCATCCTGGTCATGATCACCGAAATGAACCTCTACCGTGCGTTCTGGCAGTTCACCGACGATCTGTACAAATGGTATTGCCCCGATTACCGGGAGGATCCGTTATACGACAGGATGAATCAAAGTTGCGGACAGGATCACTGGCTGAGGGACCACATCCGCATCGCCCGTCGTTACGGGATCAGCACGGAGGAAGCCCTTTACACCCACGCCCTGATGATGCGTTAATAAATGTGTTCAGAAAATACAGGGCCGGGAATCCGCGTTTCATCAGTCAGCCATTAATTTTGCACAAAATCACCGCCATGTCAAAGATCCCGAAACGAAAAACTGTTGCCATCATCGCCGGAGGGGATTCCGGTGAGCGCGAAATCTCCCTGGGCAGTGCCGAATTGATCAGGAACAACATTGACGCCCGTCTTTATGATGCTTACCTCATCCTGATCAGCAAAGAAAAATGGGTATATACGGATAAGAAGAAAAGGGAATTCCCGGTGGATAAAAATGACTTTTCCATCCGGCCCGGCCGGCAGAAGGTTGTCTTTGACCTTGTTTTCAATATCATCCACGGCACACCGGGAGAAGACGGGCATATGCAGGCCTATTTCGATCTGTTGGGTATTCCTTATACCGGCTGCGGCCAGCTCACTTCTGCGCTGACCTTCAACAAGGCTTACTGCAATCAGGTGGTCGCTCAGACAGGCGTAAAAACCGCGCCCTCGGTACACATTTTCAAACACCGCATACCTGAGGTTGGTTCCATCCTTAAAAAGGTAAAGCTGCCGGTATTTGTGAAACCCAATAACGGCGGGTCCAGCGTGGGGATGACGAAGGTGAACGACAAGGAAAAACTGGCCGCGGCCATACGTAAAGCGCTGAAAGAAGACACGGAAGTGCTGATCGAACAGGGCGTGAAGGGGACCGAGATCACCTGCGGCATTTTCAGGCAAAAAGGGCAATTGGTGGTTTTTCCGCTGACGGAGATTGTTTCCAAAACCGAATACTTCGACTGGGAAGCCAAATACAAAGGGAAATCGGAAGAGATCACACCGGCCCGCATTTCAACCGAGGCAGAGATCCTTTGCAAGTCGACCAGCGCTTTCCTGTATGAGAAGCTGAATTGCCGCGGTGTAGTGCGTTTCGACTACATCCTGGCCAAAGATGGATTGTACTTCCTCGAGGTGAATACGGTGCCGGGAATGTCGGAAATGTCGATCGTACCGCAGCAGGCCCGTGCGCACGGATACACTATTCCTGAATTTATCAGCATACTGCTTAAAGAAGCTGTCAGGCCCTGAGTTCAAGAAATTCAACCAGCTTCTGAACAGCGCGGCCCCTGTGGCTGATGCGGTTCTTGCTGTCCAGGTCCATCTCTGCAAAGCTCAGATCAAATCCGTCAGGCATGAACAGGGGATCATATCCGAAACCCATGCTTCCCCGCTTTTCTTTCAGGATCACCCCGTCGACCCGGCCTTCAAAAAGATATTCCTGCCCTCCCCTGATGAGGGCGATCACCGTCCTGAAACAGGCGCGGCGCTTGTTTTCATTCTGCAGTTCCTCCAGCACCTTGTTCATGTTATCGTCGAAGTTCTTTCCCTCTCCGGCATACCGGGCAGAATAAACTCCGGGGCGTCCATCAAGGGCTTCGACCTCCAGTCCGGTATCATCGGCAAAGCAGTCCATTCCGTAGCGCTCGTATACAAATCGTGCCTTCTGAAGTGCGTTTCCTTCCAGGGTATCGGATGTTTCGGGGATGTCTTCGTTACAACCCAGTTCTTTCAAACCCTTCAGGAAGACCTTTCCTCCGAGGGCACGGGTTACCTCTTCAATTTTGTGGGCATTGTTGGTTACGAAGACCAGGGCCTCATCAGGTTTCATAAAATGCTTTCTCCAGGATAATAGCCGTGCCTCCCCTCTTTTGCTCAACATAGGCGGAGCAGGTGGACGAGGCTTTCCCGTGACTGATGTCATCGGTCAGCAATTCATACGCTTTGGTTTTCAACTCTTCTGCATCATGCACACAAAAAGCACCCCCCAGGGAGATCAGGTCCCTCGCTTCGGCGAATTTGTGGTATCTGGGACCAAAAATCACCGGCGAACCGAAAGTGGCCGCTTCCAGGATATTGTGGATACACTTCCCGAAACCACCGCCGATATAGGCCACCCGCGCGTACTGGTAAAGATGCAGAAGGATCCCGATATTATCAATGAACAGAACATCGGCATCCGTCTCCTGATCCGCGCTGAGTGCAGAGTACTTTATGGTTTTTACTTTCATTCTTTTGCTGAGGGAATCTATCCGATCGTGGTGGATCTCGTGCGGGGCGATGATCAGCCGGAAAGATCCCGGGTAGCGGTTGATGAACTGCAGCAGGATCTCCTCATCGGGCGGCCAGGTGGAACCGGCCAGCAAAACGGGCTTGTCCCCGCAAAAAGCACTGACCGGGGGGAAGTCACGGCGCTGCTGTGCCACTTCCCACACGCGGTCGAAACGCGTATCTCCGCTGATGCTTGCATGTTTCACACCCACCGACGACAAAAGCTTCAAGGATTCTTCATTCTGCACAAAGAACCAGCTCACCCTTCGCAACTGACGGCGAAACCATCCGCCGTAGAAACTGAAGAAGTGCTGACTTTTCCGGAAGATGGCCGAGACGAAATACAGGGGAATCTCTTTCTGGCTGATGTAATAGATATAATTAAACCAGAACTCATATTTGATAAAGAAAACCATTTCCGGTTCGGCGATATCTACAAAACGGCGGGCATTGCGCGGGAAATCGGGCGGAAGGTAGCATACATAATCGGCACCTTCGTAGTTCTTTCTGACCTCGTAACCGGAGGGAGAAAAGAAACTCAGCAGAATTTTATATTCGGGAGCCGTCTTCCGGATGCTCTCGATAATGGGACGGCCCTGCTCAAACTCCCCGAGTGAAGCGGCATGCACCCAGATCAGGCGGTCTTCGGGGTGAAGTTCTGCTTCCAGCTTTTCAAACAAAGCTTTTCTCCCCCTGATCCACTTCGCAGCTTTCGGATTGAAAGGCGCGGCCAGGTAAATCATAAAGACATACAAGCGGATGCTGAGGTTATACAGAAAAGACATCATAAGCCGGGCGGACTAATCGAAATAATATCCCGCGGGTTTGCGCTTGTAGAATGGGATGATCCACCCGATTTTTATGGCATATTGCAAATCAACACGTTTGGTATCGTCGTAGCCCTGAAGATTGAAATCATAGGATCGGCGACTCCTGGTGAAGGCCTGGGTAAATTCAACACCTCCGTAAAAACTGACCAGACGCTGGTTGCCGAAGAACATATAGCCGATCATTTCGGAAACAGCCACGCCGCTGCACATTTTATCCCACCCCTTACGGTAATCACCCAACAACTGGGGAATAGTATTGCCGTCATTTTCAATTCGGATCTTATGCTGCAGGTAACCCACACCGGCCGTGATGAAGGGTCCGGAATTCGGGTTGGGACTCCAGACCGGGAACAGCTTGCCGAAACGGACCGACACGTTGTAACCTCTTTCGAAAAGTACGGGATCATCCAGTTCCCCGTTGCGGTTGATAAAGAAACCGTCTTCGGTGGTCACAGACTGAAAAAGGGTGTCGCCGATCTTCACACGGGATCCGAACATATAATCGTATGATGCGCCGATCAGCCAGTTCTTTTTCAGCTTTACCATGAATCTCCCTCCCACTGCCGAATTGCTGCCATACCGGTCCTTCAGGTCTCCCCCCGGCCACTGGTAAGCGAAGTTTGCCTGAATCATGGAAATATTCAAAGCCGAATCCTTCACATTACTCTGGGCCCTCAGCATGGAGGGAAATATGATACATGACAGACTGAGGAGGGTTAAAATACGTTTCATTCCCGGTTATTTGTGCAAAAGTATGAATTTCTTAACGAAGATCTGCCGCAAATATTTTACGATCCCCGCAGGCCCCGATGACCTTCATTCGCAGGTCGGCTCACCTGAATAGCACATTAATTCCTATCTTTGCAGCAAATAATTGCGAAATTTTATTAACTAACTGTAAGAGAGGGCTTTAAAATGAGAAAGATCCAGATGGTCGACCTGAAAAGCCAATACCTGAATATGAAGCCGGAGATCGATGCTGCCATTCAGGAAGTGATTGATTCAACAGCATTTGTGAACGGACCGGCGGTAAAGCGTTTCCAGGAGCATCTGGAAGAGTACCTGGGGGTGAAGCATGTGATTCCCTGCGCCAATGGTACGGATGCCCTGCAATGTGCCATGATGGCACTGGATCTGAAACCCGGGGATGAAGTGATTACGACTTCTTTTACTTTTATTGCCACGGCAGAGGTGATTGCACTCCTGGGACTGACGCCGGTACTGGTGGATGTATTGCCCGACACCTTCAATATTGACCCCCTGGCTGTTGAGCGTGCTATCACGCCGAAGACCAAAGCCATCGTTCCGGTCCACCTTTTCGGGCAATGTGCCGATATGGAAGAGATCATGGCGATTGCCGGAAAGCATAAGCTGCATGTGATTGAAGACAACTGCCAGGCCATCGGGGCTGACTATATCTTCGCTGACGGAAGCAGGAAAAAAGGCGGAGCTATTGCAGAGATCGGCTGTACGTCCTTTTTCCCATCCAAAAATCTGGGCTGTTATGGAGATGGCGGAGCCATTTTTACCAACAGTGATCAGCTGGCAGAGAAACTGCGCTATATCGTGAACCATGGCATGGTGAAGCGCTATTATCATGATATGATCGGGGTTAATTCGAGGCTCGACAGTATTCAGGCAGCAGTGCTCAACGTTAAGTTACAAAGACTGGATGCTTATGCCGCAGCCAGGCAACGTGCTGCGGACTATTACGACGCGGCCTTCAGCGGGATCTCTCAACTGATCACGCCGGTGCGCTCAAAGCGTTCCACCCATGTGTTCCATCAGTACACGCTGGTCACCGGGGGGATCGACCGGAATGCCCTGCAGGAATTCCTGCAGTCAAAAGACATCCCGGCCATGATCTACTACCCGGTTCCCCTGCACATGCAAAAGGCTTACCTTGACCCGAGGTACAAGGAGGGCGACTTCCCGGTGACGGAAATGCTGTCGAAAACAGTGATCTCGCTTCCCATGCATACAGAACTGGACGAAGAGCAATTGCAATACATCACTTCCGCTGTTAAGGAATTCTTTAAAGCATAAACACCTGCCATGGAAAAGAAATATTTTGCACATGAAACAGCCGTTATCGACGAAGGCTGCGTGATTGGTGAAGGAACAAAGATCTGGCATTTCACCCATATCATGCCGGGTTGCGAAATCGGTGAAGCCTGCAACATCGGACAAAATGTTGTGGTCAGCCCCGGAGTAGTGCTCGGTAAAAATGTCAAAATACAGAATAATGTTTCAATTTACACAGGAGTAATATGTGAAGATGACGTATTTCTTGGCCCGTCGATGGTATTCACCAATGTGGTGAACCCGCGAAGTGCAGTCAATCGCAAGAGTGAATATGCGAAAACCCTGGTCAGAAAGGGCGCATCCATTGGAGCTAATGCCACGATTGTCTGCGGTCACGAGATCGGGGAATTCTCCTTCATCGGTGCAGGTGCGGTGGTCACCCGCGATGTTCCTGCATATGCACTCGTGGTTGGCAATCCCGGGCGACAGGTGGGTTGGATGAGTGAATACGGGCACCGGCTTCATTTCAATACTGAAGGTGAAGCCATCTGTCCGGAAAGCGGCGAAAAATACAGGCTGGAAAACGGGAAAGTCAGAAAAATATCCTGAACCAAGAAAGAAACAGATGAATACAGACTCAAAAATCCGCTTTGCTGTTGTCGGGTGCGGGCATATCGGTAAGCGACACGCCGAGATGGTGGTGCGGCATGAAGAAGCCGGACTCGCTGCGCTTTGCGACATTCTTCCGAAGGAGCAACTCGGCATCGGCCAGTATGAGGTTCCATTTTTCAGCAGCATTGAAGAACTGCTTGGCTCCGGGATCGAATTTGATGTACTGAATGTTTGCACGCCCAACGGTTATCACACTGAGCATTCCCTCCTGGGGCTCAACCACGGCAAGCACGTGGTATGCGAAAAACCCCTGGGACTGACCCGCTCAGGCGTTGAACAGGTGCTGCACCAGGCGCTGAATGTTTCCCGCCAGGTTTTTCCCGTGATGCAGAACCGCTACTCTCCCCCGTCCAAATGGATCAAGGAGGTGATTGACAAAAAGCTGCTGGGAGAGCTTTATATGGTCCAGGTCAATTGTTACTGGAACAGAGATGAGCGCTACTACAAAAAGGGCAACTGGAAGGGTGATGCGAAACTTGACGGGGGAACCTTATTCACCCAGTTCTCTCATTTTATCGACATCATGTACTGGCTTTTTGGCGACATTACAGATATCCGCGGACATTTCGGCGATTTCAACCATCAGCAGACCACCGATTTTGAAGACTCCGGGATGATCAGTTTCCGTTTTCTGAACGGGGGGATGGGCTGTATCAATTACAGTACATCCGTTTGGGACAGTAATCTGGAGAGCAGCATGACCATGATCGGAGAAAAAGGCAGTGTGAAGATCGGCGGGCAGTATATGAACGAAGTGGAAGTGTGTCATATTAAAGATTATGTAATGCCGGAGCTTGAACCTGTCAACCCTGCCAATGATTATGGTGCCTATAAGGGTAGCGCGGCCAACCATCACTACGTGATCGAGAATGTGATTGACACCCTGAAAAACCGCAACACTATTACCACCAACGCCCTGGAAGGGCTTAAAGTAGTTGACATCATCGAACGGATCTATAACACCCGTCCGGAAAAATATATTCACAAGAACAGAAATATTAATCCATAAGTATTATGAGTATTTATCAGGATCTGCTAGACAAGAAAACCACGCTTTCCGTGATCGGATTGGGTTACGTGGGTTTACACATCGCACTGGAATTTGCCAAAAGAATTAAAGTGATCGGGTTCGATATTAAGCCCGACCGCGTTGAAATGATGAAGAAGGGAATAGACCCGAGTGAAGAGCTGGACAGCACTGCCTTCGAAGGCTGCGATATTCAATTCACCAGCCATGTGGAAGACCTTAAATCGGCTTCTTTTCACATCGTGGCGGTTCCCACACCAATCGACAGTCACAACCTGCCGGACCTCACCCCGCTGATCGGCGCCTGCAACAGCGTGGGCAAAGTACTGAAGAAGGGAGATTACGTGGTGTTTGAATCCACCGTTTACCCTGGTTGTACAGAGGAAGACTGCATCCCTGTGATGGAGAAGCTGTCGGGACTGAAATTCGTTCAGGATTTCAAGGTGGGTTTTTCACCCGAGCGCATTAACCCCGGTGACAAGGAACACACCATCACCACCATCACCAAAGTGGTTTCGGGTTGTGATGAAGAATCACTCGACAATATTGCGAAGACTTATGAACTGGTGGTCAGGGCAGGCGTTCACCGGGCTTCGAGTATCAAGGTCGCTGAATCCGCCAAGATCATCGAGAACACGCAGCGTGATGTGAACATTGCGTTGATGAATGAATTGTCGATCATTTTTAACCGAATGGGCATCAACACTTACGAAGTGCTGGAGGCCGCAGGAACCAAGTGGAATTTTTTGCGCTTCTATCCCGGACTTGTCGGCGGGCATTGCATCGGTGTGGATCCGTATTACCTGACATACAAAGCCAAGGAATTCCGTTATCATGCCCAGATTATCAATTCAGGCCGCTTTGTGAATGATTCCATGGGCTTTTACGTGGCCAAGCAAACGGTAAAAAAGATTATCGCCGCCGGGAAAAACGTCCTGAACTCAAAGGTGCTGATCATGGGCGCCACCTTCAAAGAAAATGTGAGTGATATCCGCAATTCAAGGGTTGCCGACGTTGTCAGTGAATTTAAATCCTACGGTGTACAGGTCGACATCGTGGATCCCTTTGCCAGCAGTAAAGAATTGCAGCACGAATACGGATTCGGTCTGACTGAAAAACCTGCCGGACCTTACGATGCGATCGTAGTTGCGGTTTCCCACCAGCAGTATTATGAACTCACTGAAGAGGATTTCCGCAAGCTGTCGGCCGATAAGTCAATCCTGGTTGACATCAAGGGTATTTACCGCGGAAAGATCAAAAACATGAGTTACTGGAGCCTTTAACCAAAACATCGCAGGCATGAAAGTACTGGTCACCGGGGGTACAGGCTTTATTGGTTCACACACCGTGGTGGAGCTCCTTGCCGCCGGGCATACCGTATGTATTGCCGATAACCTTAGTAATTCCGGAAAGGAAGTACTTCATGGCATAGCCGCCATCAGCGGTAAAACCATTGACTTCAGCCAGACTGACCTTTGCGATCTGAATGCTCTGAGTTTACTTTTTCGTGAAGAAGGCCCTTTTGACGGCGTGATCCATTTTGCTGCTTTCAAGGCCGTGGGTGAGTCCATGCAGTTGCCGCTGAAATATTACAGGAATAACCTCAGCAGCACCGCCCATCTGTTGATGTGTATGCAGGACGCAGGCTGTCAGAACCTTGTGTTCTCAAGTTCATGTACGGTTTACGGGTTGCCGGATCAACTGCCGGTTGACGAGACAGCACCCGTGAAACCAGCGCTTTCGCCTTACGGGAACACCAAACAGATTTCGGAGGAGATGATTTGTGATGCTGCCCGCACCTCAGATCTGAGGGCTGAAATTCTCAGGTATTTCAATCCGATCGGGGCACATTCTTCAGCCCTTATCGGCGAACTGCCTCTGGGAACTCCGAATAACCTGATCCCTTACATGACGCAGACGGCGATCGGAAAGCGGGAGGTACTGTCAGTTTATGGGGATGATTACCCCACCAAAGACGGGACCTGTATGCGTGATTACATTCATGTGACAGACCTGGCGAAAGCCCATGTGGTTGCGCTGGAGCGTATGCACAAGGGTCATAGCAAAGAACAGGTGGAGTTTTTCAACCTCGGGACCGGGCAGGCATTCTCTGTTCTTGAGGTGATCCGGGCCTTTGAGAAGATCAGCGGTCAGAAGCTGAATTACAGAATCACAGCAAGACGCGCCGGAGATGTCCCTGAGGTTTGGGCCGATACACAGAAAGCGAATGAAGTTTTGGGATGGAAGGCAGAAGCCGGACTGGAAGAGATGGTATTGTCGGCCTGGAAATGGGAACAGTATCTGCATGAAAACAATATAAAATAAATATGTCAAGTAAAACCATTCTGATCACCGGGGGTGCGGGCTTTATCGGCTCTCACCTGGTCCGGCGTATGGTGAACCGCTATCCGGAATACAGGATCATCAACCTCGACAAACTCACCTATGCCGGGAATCTGGCCAATCTGAAAGATGTGGAGCAGGCGCCCAATTATGAATTCGTGAAAGCAGATATTGTCGACGGCGATCTCATGATCAGTCTTTTTGAAAAATACCGTTTCGACGGGATTATGCACCTTGCCGCGGAATCGCATGTTGACCGCAGCATTAGCAATCCGGTTGAGTTTATCCGCACCAATGTATTCGGAACCGTTAACCTGCTGAATGCCGCACGCCACATATGGAAAGATTCTGCAGACAGGAAGCTTTTCTATCATGTCTCCACGGATGAAGTGTACGGTAGTCTGAGCGATGAGGGTTTTTTCACTGAAGAGACCGCCTATGATCCGCGCTCTCCCTATTCTGCTTCCAAGGCCTCCAGCGATCATTTTGTTATGGCCTGGCACCATACCTTCGGACTGCCGGTGATCATCTCCAACTGCAGCAATAATTACGGCCCCAATCATTTCCCGGAAAAACTCATCCCCCTGATGATTAACAATATCATCCATAAAAAACCCCTGCCGGTTTACGGAGAGGGGCTCAACGTGAGGGATTGGCTGTATGTGGAAGACCATGTGACCGCCATTGACCTGATCTATCATAAGGGCAGGACCGGAGAAACCTACAATATCGGCGGGAATAATGAATGGCGCAACATCGACCTGGTTCACCTGCTGTGCCGCATCATGGACCGTAAGCTGGGACAGCCGGAAGGCAGTGCTGCTTCACTGATCACGTACGTGAAAGACCGCGCAGGACACGACCTTCGCTACGCCATCGATTCACAAAAACTTCAGAACGAGCTGGGCTGGCAACCTTCCCTGCAGTTTGAAGAAGGGCTTGAACGCACGGTCGACTGGTACCTGGCCAACGGGGAATGGCTGCAGAATGTGACCAGCGGTGATTACCAGAAGTATTATGATGAAATGTATAAAAAAAGATGATGTACGAAAGCCCCTTCCACCCCGGTAACCTGGGTAAATATTCATTCCTGGTGACAGGCGGGGCCGGATTTGTCGGTTCGCACATCGTGGAATACCTGCTGAAACATGGTGCCGGAAAAGTCACGGCCATGGATAACCTGAGCACGGGCAGTATAGATAATGTGCGGATCTTTGAAAACAATGCAGCTTACCGATTCCTGAAGTCAGACATCTGTGATGCTGCAGCCTGCCTGGAGGCCGCAAAAGGTAAGGATTTCATATTCCACCAGGCGGCCCTGGGCTCAGTACCACGCTCCATTAAGGATCCCCTGGCCACGAACGACAGCAATGTCAACGGCTTTCTCAATATTTTAACCGCAGCACGTGAGTGCAGGGTGAAAAGGGTGGTTTACGCCAGTTCATCATCAGTGTTCGGCGACAGTCCCGTCCTGCCCAAAACCGAGGATCATCTGGGCAATCCTTTGTCACCCTACGCGGTGACCAAGCGCACCAACGAACTCTACGCTCAGGTCTTCTCCCAGGTTTATCGGATGGAAATTATCGGACTCCGGTATTTCAATATTTACGGTCCGCGGCAGAACCCGGAAGGGCCTTACGCGGCCGCTATTCCTCTTTTCATGAAGGCCCTTCTGGACAATGAGAAGCCCTTTATCAACGGCGACGGGGAACAATCGCGTGATTTCACCTTTGTTGAAAACGCTGTGCAGGCGAATATCCGGGCCATTTTTGCCAGCCATGAGGGGATCAGCGGGCAGGTCTTTAATGTCGCCGTGGGAGAACGGATCACGGTGAATGAATTATACCATTATCTCAAATCCATTGCCGGCTCTGACCTGGAGCCGGTTTACCGCTCCGACCGTGAAGGGGATGTCAGACATTCCCTGGCCGACATCAGCAAAGCCCGAAATATCCTGGGATATGAGCCTGCGATTAGAGTTGAAGAGGGCCTTAGCATTACCTGGGCATGGTTTGCAAAGCAGCATCAGAAGAATAACCCATCTCACTGACCCATGTTCCGCAACCCGTTCAGAAAGGCGCACGACCCTGAAATGCCGGACCTTTCGGCCCTGGCGGCAGACATGCACTCTCACCTGATTCCGGGCATCGACGATGGCGCTAAGACTGCGGAGGAGAGCATCAGCCTGATTCGCCGTTTCGCCGCATTAGGTTACCGTAAGCTGATCACCACACCCCACGTGAACAGCAGGTTCCGCAATACTCCTGAGATCATTCTCGGGGGAATGGCCAGCTTGCAGCAGGCACTGACTGCTGAGCATATTGACATAGAAGTCATGGCAGCAGCAGAGTACCAGATCGAAGACGGGTTCGATAAGCTGATGAAAGAGGGGCATTTCCTCACTTTCGGAGAGAACTACCTGTTGATCGAATTATCCTATTTCGTCCCCCACCCTGCACTATCTGAAATTATTTACGAACTCCAGAGTGCCGGTTATAACCTGATCCTGGCACATGCTGAACGCTATGCTTACTGGCACCACAATTTAAAAATGCCCGAGAGCCTGATCGACCGTGATGTGCATCTGCAGGTTAACCTCAGCTCCCTGTCAGGAAGTTATGGCCACGAGGTCCGGCAAATGGCCCGTACCCTCATCAGCCGCGGATGGGTGGAATTTGCCGGAAGCGATGTCCACAACCAGGCATATATGGATAACTTCATCAAAGGTGCGTGCGATAAATACAGCATTCAGCTGATCGGCTCCGGTCGCCTCAGAAATCACCTTCTGCTGTAAGTGAACCGGGCATTCCCGTCTGAATGACTATCTTTGCATGATCATGGCTGTCAAATTATTAATCGATATCGGGAATACTCAGGTCAAAGCGGCTGTTTATGATGGTTTGCAAAGTGTCCTGACCGCGTTCTGGAACCCGGCAAACCCGGCTGATGTAACTGAAGGTATAAGCAAAATCAGAAAATTCCTTGATAACGAGCCTGCCGTTGCAGCCATTCTGGCAAGTGTCAGCGAAACACCGGAAAGAATAGAAGAAGTATTGAACGGGATACCCGTCCTTGTTGTATTGGGGCCAGATACCCCATTGCCCATCGGTAACGCTTACGTCAGCAGGGAAACCCTGGGGAACGACCGCATTGCCTGTGCAGTGGCCGCAGTTGCATTGTTCCCCGGCTGTCCCGTACTTTCAATTGATGCCGGCACCTGTATCAAATATGACTTTGTTGATGCTGAAGGTAACTATCAGGGCGGAGCCATCTCCCCCGGCATCAGAATGAGATTAAAGGCCATGCATACTTTTACGGCACGCCTTCCGTTAGTGGAGTTGTCACCCGTCGACCATATACTTGGGAAAAATACGCGTGAATCCCTGCTGATCGGGGCCCTGGGAGGGGCCAGAGCCGAGGCGGAAGGCATGATTGAACATTACCGCAAGGAATATCCCGGTCTGAAAGTGGTTTTAACCGGGGGCGACCTGAGATATTTTGAGGAACCATTAAAAAATAGCATCTTTGCAGTCCCGGATCTGTTGATGCAGGGACTTAACCTGATACTTGAACATAATGCTCAGAAGAAATAGCCTGCTCATCGGCCTGTTCATCCTGCTTTCGATGAACTGGCAACCGCTTAACGCACAAATCCGGACCAGTTCGCCTTATTCCCGATACGGACTGGGCGATATCATGGGAAGCCGGCTGTCGCGCAGCCTAGCCATCGGAGGTACAGCATACGCCATGCGCGACAACCTCATGATCAACATCCAGAACCCGGCCTCATACACGGCTTTTGATTCCCTCTCATTCCTGGCAGAGATCGGGTTGAGCAGCAACTTCAACCAATTGCAGACCAGCACAAATGTTCAGAAATTCAACAACCTGACCAGTCTGGGCTATATCACCTTCGGTTTCCCGGTCACCCGTTGGATGGGAATGTCGGCAGGTCTTGTGCCTTATAGTCAGACCGGCTATAAACTGATCGTGAACGATTCCGCTGCCGGAATCGGCAATGTAACCCAGAAATATGAAGGATACGGGAACCTCAACCGTTTCTACCTGGGCAGCGGTTTCAAACTCTACCGCGACCTTTCTGTTGGCTTTAACGCAAGTTTCCTTTTCGGAACCCTGAATAATGTAAGGTCGGCATACTTCGATGATCTTACATATGTCTTCCATACAAGGATGAGAAATTCATTAATCATCAATGATTTTCATCTGGAAGCAGGACTGCAGTATCACCACTCTTTTAATGATGAACATTACCTGAATGCGGGGCTCACCTATCAGCTTCCTTTTGATGTCAGGGGACGCAGAACCAATGTGGTGGAACGTTTTGTGACTTCCACTACCGGTCTGGAATCCACGCGTGACACAGTGGAGTATCTCAAAAACCAGGGCGGCAACATCAACATGCCCGGGGGCCTTGGCGGGGGATTGGTCTTCGGAAAAAAGAATTACTGGATGGTGGGTGCTGATGTCGCCTGGCAAAACTGGGGTGCTTATACCAGCTTCGGCGAAAAGGATTCCCTGACTTCCAGCCTGAGGGCCTCAGCCGGGATGATGATCGTTCCCAGGCATTCTTCAGTTTCGAACTATTTCAGAAAAATAACATACCGTGCGGGTTTCAGGTATGAAGACACCTACCTGGAGCTGAAAGGTCACCGCATCAGCGAATACGCGGTAACGGCGGGATTCGGATTCCCCTTCAGGAAAACGGGTTCCTCCGTCAACATCGCGCTGGAAGTAGGCCAGAGGGGAACCACCAGGGATGGCCTGATCAAGGAAACCTTTGTACGAGGGGTCCTGGGCCTTTCCATCAAGGAGTTCTGGTTCTTCCGGAGAAAACTGGACTGATAAATCCTGATCAAGCATGCCTCATCCCCGGAAACACCTGGCACCGGAATTCGCAAAAAAGAGATTCATCTGCTTACTGATATCCCTTATTGTTGCAGGATGGTTTATTTTCCCTTCCTGCCGCAACAGCATGGATGAGATCAATGCTTTGAACTACAGGGATACCTTGCCGATGGAATCGGCACAGGATGTTGAAATGATCTACAGCGACTCCGCCCGTATCCTGGCCCTCCTGAAAGGTCCGGTGGTGAACCGTTATGGCGGTACCGAGCCGTACATTGTTTTGCCTGAGGGGATTAAGGTGTATTTTTATGATTCCCTGATGAAGGTTAAAACCTTTCTGCGCGCCGGTTATGCCATTAAGTATGAAAGGTCAGAACTCATGGAAGCCCGCAATGATGTTGTGGTGATCAACAGTATTGGAGAGAAACTGAACACCGAACACCTGATCTGGGACCAGAACCGGCGGGTGATCTATACCAACGTTTTCGTCAAGATTACACGCAAGGATGAAATCCTCCTGGGGGATGGTATGGAGGCCGACGAGAACTTCGATCAGTGGGTCATCAAAAAACCCAAAGGCTCATTCTTTATTAATGTCGACGACGAACCCACCAACGAGGAAGAAATGGAATAGCCTGCAACAGATCATCACACCTTAACTTCCCTAACACACCACTCCCCCGTGAAAGCCCTTCAAGCCTCCCACTCCGAAAAACTGCTCTTCCTGCTGCTGACTCTGCTGAATCTTCTACCCCTTTTCCCCGACCTTTTTTTTACCACCCTCGACGGACCGGCCCACCTTTATAATGCACGACTGATAGGGGACCTGGCATTGAGCCATGGCTCCCAGGCCTCGGAATTCTTTCGCTTCAATCCCGACAACCTGACCAATTTCACCGGGCATCTTTTTCTGCTCGCCCTTTTGCAGGTGTTCTCTGCAGGTACTGCAGAAAAGATCCTGATCGCGGCGATACTGATTTCCTTTCCGTACGCCTTCCGTTTCGTCGTCAGGCGAATGCAGCCTTCCCACCCCATCCTCACCTGGCTGGTTTTTCCCCTGAGCTGGTCATCCATGCTCTTTCACGGCTTTTTTAACTTTCTGATCGGAACCGTATTCGCCCTAGTTGCCCTGGGCTTGTGGATACAGCCGGAACAGAAATACAAGCGCTCTGCCCTGGGATGGATCTTTCTCCTGCTGCTTCTGGCAGCCCTGTCACACATCTTCGCTTTCGCCGTCGGCTGCTTTCTTTGCGGTTTGTGGACTATATGGAGAATGAGCAGTGCCACCCGGGAAAAAGGTGCACGCTTCCCCCGGCTCTCGTACGCACAGGGACTGAGAAACCTGCTTGCCCTGGGGTTGACAGCCCTGCCCGGCTTGTTCATCCTGGCCCACTATCTTTGGTTCGGAAACCACGGCAACCAGACCGGAGAAACCGTCAGCATCGGGACAAGCCTGAACGATATCCGGATCTTCAAATCTGCTATAGCTTACACTGACAGTGAACAAATGTACACTGCCAAGTGGTTCTACCTTCTTGTCCTTGCAGGTGGTGTGGCCCTCTGGATGCGCTGGATAATGAGAAAAAGGGATGCCCTGAAACGGAAAGCTTCTGCCTTAAAATCCGGACTGTTTCAATATTCAGACTTTTTGCTGATCAGCTCCTTGCTGTTCATGCTGTTATTCATCATCAGCGATCAGCTCACAGACCGTCAGATGTACCTTCAGGACCGGCTGATCTTTTTTGCATTTATTCTGCTTACGGGATGGATTGCCCTCCAGCAGTATCCCCGCTGGTTTACCGGCATCCTTGTGTTTCTGGCCCTCTTCGTGAGCACTGCCCTGATGCTCAACCGCTGGCCCCATATGAGGAGCAATGCCGTCATGGCTCAAGAAGCTTACCTCATGGCCTCAAAACTCGAACCCCGCAGCGTTATATACCCCGTTTCCTTTTCCTCAAACTGGCAGCATGCCCACGTAAGCAATTATATGGCGGTGGACCATGAGCTGATCGTGCTGTCGAATTACGAATGCAGCCAGGGCTATTTCCCCCTGGTTTACCAGAAAGAGAAGGGTTTACAGGTCGCAGCGCTGAATTCCTGGCTGGTCGGCAGTGATTATTCCGCTTTCATGCACGATCCTCCCTATGATTACCTGGTGACCTTCTCTGAAATTGACGCCCTGGACCGGGTCGCCTATATCCGCTTCCGCCTGATGCTCAACCGTTGTTACAAGCTGCATATGGAATCCCCGAGAGGGTGGCTGAGGGTATATAAAGCCCGCTCCTGAGACCGGGTAAAAAAAACTTTGCCCTTTCAACATTCTGTTGTACATTTGCAGGCTTTTAAATAAATATGTTATGGCAGTAATTGGCAGAATCAGAAAACACTCATGGCTTTTGGTGGTGATCATCGGCGTTGCGCTGGCAGGCTTCGTGCTCCAGGATTTCTGGCGGAAATCCAACAGCGGACGCGGCGGGGTCGAATTTGCAGAAATCGCCGGTGAGAAAATTGCAAAAGTAGATTTCGATGTGAAAGTCGCTGAGCAGGAAGAACTTTACAAACGGCAAACCGGAAAAGACCAGCTGAGCCCGGCCGAAAATTTTGACATTATGATCCGTGCCTGGGATGCCCTGGAGCGCGAAATCATCATGCAAAAAGAGTTTGAAAAACTGGGTCTGGCCATTGAACATGAGGATATTCCAAAAGCCGGGATCAGCCCTGAAGAGCTTTACGACCTGATCACCGGAAATTTTCTGCACCCATACATCGTCCAATCCTTTTCGGATCCCAATACCGGACAGGTCAACCGTCAGGCCATACAGCAGTACCTGCAACGTTTTGATGAACTGAAAGAAGAGGAAAAGGTCCAGTGGAAACAACTGGAGGAAGGAATCAAGGAAGACCGGATCAACACCAAATACAATACCCTGATTGCCCAGGGTTATTATATTCCCGAAGCATTTGCCAAGAGAATGTACGAAGAATCAAACCGTGCGGCCGCAGTTAAAATGATTGGTGTAAAATATCAGACCATCAGTGATTCCACCATCACCCTGACTGATCAGGATTACCAGAAATACTATGATGAGCACAGTTACGAATATGAAGTAGATGCCACCTGTGACATCGACTACGTGGTTTGGGAAGTGCTGCCTTCTGCTGCCGACCGCAAGAAGGTGGATGAAGACGTAGCAAAGATCTATACCGAGTTTCAAACCGCTGAGCTCAGCGATATTGCCACTTTTGTCAATGCCCGCAGCGATCAGATGTACGACAGCAGTTATGTGAAAAAAGGCACACTGCCGGTTCAGATGGACTCCCTCATGTTTTCTTCACCGGTGGGAACCTGCATTGCTCCCTATGTTGAGAACAATGTATATTACATGTCGCGTCTGGTCAACACCATGATGCGCCCCGATTCCATGAAGGCCAGTCACATCCTCGTTATGTTCAAGGATGCACCGGGACTGAATCCCCAGGCCAACATCAGCCGTACCAAGGAACAGGCAAAATTCACCGCCGACAGCATGATGGCGGTTCTGAAAGCCAAACCCGAACTTTTCGGACCCCTGGCCCTTGAGAAGTCCGAGTATCCTTCTGCCAAACAGGATACCGGGAACCTCAACTGGTTTACCGACGGAGATCCTAACATGATGTTCTTTTATGATTCCTGTTTCAATATGAAACCGGGAGAAATGAGGGTGATCCTGTCGAACCTGGGCTATCATGTGCTCTATCTCACGGCCAAAACCCAGCCGGTCAATAAAGCCCGGGTAGCCATCCTGACCAGGGAGATCAAGCCCAGTTCCCAGACTTTCAATGACTATTACACCAAAGCCAGTGAATTTGCCGGAGCATACAGGACCAAAGACGAGTTTAACGCAGGAGTTGCCGCCAAGGGACTCAATGTCAGGAATGGTCAGTTTATCCGGGAGATGACTTACAGCCTGCCGGGTGTTGAGTACTCCAGGGAAGTGATTCGCTGGGCCTTTGACGAGAAAACCGAGGTGGGACAGGTGGCGCCGCAGGTGTTTGATGCCCAGGGTAAATATGTTGTGGCCATGCTGAAAGAACGCCGCCAGAAAGGAATTGCCACGCTTGATCAGGTGAAAACTTATATCGAACCCCTGGTAAAAAGGGAAAAGAAGGCTGAGAAGATCCTCGCAGATGTCAATACTGCTCTCGGCAGCACACAGGATCTTGCTGCACTGGCTCTGAAATTCAACTCCAAAATTGACACTGTATCAGCCCTGACCTTTGCCAGTGTCAACCTTCCCAATTACGGACCTGAGCCCACTATTGTCGGAACCGTCTTCACCATGAAACCCAATACCGTTTCCAAGGCACTAAAGGGCGACATGGCTGTTTACGTGGTAAAACTTGACGGCATTGTGGAACCCCCTGCAAACACGAATTTCAGCATGATGAAATCACAGATGGTTTCCTTCTTCTACCAGAGGATACAGAACAGCGCCTTTAAAGCGATCAGGGACGAAACAGAAATCATCGACAACAGGATATTCTATTACTGATTCCATTGAAATTTACAGAAGGCCCCCGCGCAAACGGGGGCTTTTTCTTTGATCTTCTGAAAACTGTATATTTGTCAAAAGAAATTTTTATGGCAGCCCGTATCAGCATCACCCGTAAAGAGCATTTCAATGCTGCCCACCGTCTGTTCAGAAGCGATTTCAGCGATGAGCAGAACCTGGAGGTCTTCGGGAAATGCTCCAACCCCCTCTGGCATGGCCATAATTATACGCTCTTCGTAACAGTATGCGGGGAAACAGATCCCGAAACCGGTTTTGTGATCAACCTGAAGATCCTGAGCAAACTGATCCGGGAGCTGGTCATCGAAAAAGTGGACCACAAAAACATTAACCTGGAAGTGGATTTCATGAAGGGGCGACTGGCCTCCACAGAAAACCTGGCCATCGGGATATGGGAAGTGCTTGAAATTCCGGTAGTCTCATACGGAGCAAAACTTGAAAAAATCACCCTTTACGAAACCGAAAATAATTTTGTTGAATACTACGGAAAATAATCTATCCAATAAGTTTATATGAATGCACTGAATAAAGAGATGGCTGAACAGAACAAGATGGATGACTACGAAAAGATTGAGGTTTACAACCAGGAAGTAATCGCCCGTTTATCGGAACATTATCAAGATGTATTGCAACTGATCGGTGAAGACCCCAAACGTGAAGGCTTGCTGAAAACTCCGGAAAGGGTAGCCAAAGCGATGCAGTTCCTGACCCATGGTTACGACCTGAATCCGGAACAGCTGCTGCGCTCCGCGATGTTCAAGGAAGATTACCGGCAGATGGTTATTGTTAAGGATATTGAAATATACTCAATGTGTGAACATCACATGTTACCGTTTATCGGAAAGGCGCATGTGGCTTATATCCCTAATGGCTATATCGTGGGGCTGAGCAAAATCCCCCGGGTGGTGGATGCCTTTGCCCGCAGGCTGCAGGTTCAGGAAAGACTCACTACGCAGATCAAGGAATGTATACAGGATACCCTCAAGCCCCTGGGAGTGGCCGTTGTCATTGAGGCCCATCACCTCTGCATGATGATGAGGGGTATACAGAAACAGAATTCGGTAACCACCACTTCTGATTTCACAGGTGCTTTCCTTCTTGATAAAACCAGGCAGGAATTCCTTCACCTGATCAGCTCCCCCCTTCACTGAAAATCAGGGCACCACGTTTAAGGTAATGCTGTAAACCGAGCTGGCATAAAAGAAACCTGTAGCACCGCTGCTGAGGTTGCCTTGCAGATTGGCTGCCTGAGCGTCGAAAAAGCCTCCGTTCCAAGAAGTTTCGATCAGCATACTCCTGAGGAATGCCTCATGGGCCGCACTCAGAGAATAGCGCCGCTCAGTGATGGTCGTTCCCGAAGGAAACTGAACTCTCTCAAAATCGGGTTTGAACAGCTCGCTGACATCAATGCTGGTGAGGGTGAAGTAATAAAGTTTCGCACGACATTCATCCTCCGAAAGGGCTTCATATCCAGGAACACCGGACCAGTCGATCAGGATTTCAAACATGGCCGGTGTAGTGGGGTGATACGTACTGGCCACCCAGCTGACCTGGTACATACCATTATTGGTTTTGACATATTTCAGCGGGGAAAACCAGCTGTTGGCGGGCATGTAGTCCGTTGCCCTGAATATCTTCTCCCCAACCCTGACCTCAAGTGTGTAATACTTCCCTGTGATGCCCGCAAAAGCGGAAGCGGGGGCATAGGTCCCTTTCAGACTGTCGTCCTCCGTCAGCCACCAGGTTTGTGTCCCGTCGGTGATACTCACCAAAGCCCCGCTGACCGCCTGCTCCGGCCCGTTCAGGGAAGTGGCGGGGTAACAAAGCGTGATCAGGTGCGCCTGGTTTTCGTCGGTGATCCCTCCCCTGATCACCAGAGGAAGTTCATCCGCTTCCTGTATTTGCCAGTCTGCCTGCTTCTCGCAGGAAGCCAGCAAGCAAACCATCAGGATAAAGACTGCTTCATTAGTGTCCTATAAAAATACAAAAAAGTTCTTTGAAATGCTTGGTAGATTTGA
>CALGYY010000088.1 GCA_937934705.1 uncultured Bacteroidota bacterium | reverse complement strand
CGAGATCTACACTCTTTCCCTACACGACGCTCTTCCGATCTTTTCAACCTGGTCTGACGTGAACACACCGCCCTATGTCAGCATATGCGACAGGAAGGGGAAGGATATCCGTGTGATTACTGATAACCAGAGGATCGTGGCAAGGCTCAGGTCGAGTGGCGCAGCGAAGAAGGAGTTTTTCAGACTCGCCAATGAGCAGGGTGATTCCCTGAATGCCTGGATGCTGAAACCACCGGGCTTCGATCCTTCCAAAAAATACCCGGTACTCATGTATACCTATGGTGGTCCGGGCTCTCAAACGGCCGACAACAGCTGGGGCTATTTCTACCACCTGTTCGATGTGTATCTGTCTCAGCTTGGATATATCATCGTTTCGGTGGATGGCCGGGGTACCGGAGCGAGGGGTGAGGAATTCAAAAAGTGCACATATCAGCAATTGGGTCGCTATGAAGCAGATGACCAGATTGCCGCGGCCTACCAGCTTGCAGAAATGCCCTTTGTGGATCCGGGAAGAATCGGGATATGGGGATGGAGCTACGGGGGCTTCCTGACGGCACTTTGCCTTGAAAAGGGCGACGGCATATTCAAGGCAGGTATCGCCGTGGCCCCTGTAACCTCATGGCGCTATTACGACAATATCTATACGGAACGCTTCATGCGGACGCCCGCGGAGAACCCCCGGGGCTATGATGACAATTCACCTCTGTATTTTGCTGACCGTTTACAGGGCAGTTTCCTGCTGGTTCACGGAACGGCAGATAATAACGTACACATGCAGAACTCTCTTGAACTGTCAAAAGCTTTGGTAGATGCGGGAAAAGATTTTGAGATGTTCTTCTATACCGATAAGGAGCACAGTATAAAGGGCGGAAAGACGCGCCTGCACCTGTTCCGGAAAATCACTGAATTTCTGCAGGAACACCTGTAAGTCGCAATATTGCAGAAAAACTCAGGCCAGCAGACGTTCCAGAGCTTCATTCAGTTCAGAAGCTGCATCATCATTTTTAACAATCCCTACAGCCATCAGGGATTCTTCTGGTCCTTTAAGTAAAAATATTTCTGTGGTGGCTGCGCGCGGTATGGATTTTCTGAAGCTCCTGCCTTTGAGATGCTGGCCGAAAATCACCCGCTCACTTTCATCATATTCGCCGCTGTAAGCCAGGAATACCATACTTACGTAATCCATGAGACCCGCAGCATCCATCTCCATGGCCTGCTGGGCATCACGGCTGAAATTTACGAAGGTTACGCTGCCTGATGCCTGGCTGATGTCAGCCTCCGCAGGGTAATTCATCATCAGGGCGTCCATCCCTGCCTCAATAGGAGCCGAAAATCCGCAATCTGCGGGAACTTCGAGAAAAAAGACCTGGTGTTTCATAATGTCTGCTTGCTGGATTGGTAGTTTATGTCAGACGAAGATAGAGAAAAGTGATAAAAGTCTAAAGTCATTAGGTCATAAGGTCGAAAGTCGAAAAGTCTTAAGGTCATAAAGTCAGGTACTCCGACACACCGATACACCGATACTCTGACTCACCAGACCGCCCCCAACATCTAAACTCCAATTACATAACATCCAATATCCTGACATCGCCCGAACAAGTATTAATGCTTCAGTTTTTCGAAGGCCTGTTCCAGATCTGCGATGAGGATACGGGCATCTTCGAGGCCGGTGTATAGTCTTACCAGGCGGAAAGCGGGGTCGGATGTTGGATCTTCAGTGTCCTTTAGGGTTGTATAGACCGGAAGTACGAGGGATTCATGGCCACCCCAGGAGACAGCAAGCAGAAATTTTGATAGCGCATCACAAAAATTTTTTACTCCGCGTATGGTATCGGTATTCAGCTCAATGGTCATCAGTCCCGGTCCTCTTTTCATCTGACTGAGGGCCAGGCTGTATTGCGGATGCGATGGATGGAAGGGGTAGTGGAGGCACCTGACTCCGGGGTGTTGTGCCAGGAATCCGGCCACCTTCAATGCATTGCTGCTGATCCGCTCCATCCGCAAATCAAGTGTACGCAGACTCCGGATCATGAGCCAGGCATTCCACGGACTGATAACCGCACCCAGGGTCATCAGTTCCGAGCGATGGATTCGCCTGATACTCTCTTTGGATCCGCAGACAAGGCCCGCCACGAGGTCGCTGTGACCCCCAATGTATTTGGATGCGGAGTGGATCACCAGGTCAATCCCGAAATCTGCCGGATTCTGATAAAGGGGGCCTGCGCAACTGTTGTCAATCAAAGTGATGATGCCTTGACGGGCAGCGAGCCGGCTGACCGCTTCCAGGTCCTGAAGCTCCAGCAGAAAGGTGTTGGGGGACTCAAGGTAGATCAAACGTGTTTTGGGTCGTATGGCTGTTTCAAAGTTGCGGATGTCTTTACCGTCGACAAAGGTAGTTTCCACCCCGAAGCGGGGAAGGAGGACTGTGAGCAGGTGACGCGTCCAGGAGTAGGGCCTGTCAATGCAGATGACATGATCCCCTGAAGCGACATGCGAGATTACTGCGGCCGAAATGGCCGCGCTGCCACTGGCAAAGATCAGGGCATCTGCAGTGTGCTCAAGGGCGGCAATTTTCTTACGCAGGATGTCAACAGTTGGGTTATTGCCCCGTGTATAAAGGGTTTCTTCTGTTTCATTGGCCAGCTTGCGATGCATTTCATCACAGTTCCGGAAACGGAAATTACTGGTCTGAATCACAGGAGGTGCGATGGCATTGAAGTATTGCTCCCTGTCTTCTCCAAGTTGGTTTATGATATCTGAAAGATCCATAGGTGATGGTTATGATTCAATACTCATTTCACCCCGCAGGGGCTGCGAAAGCAGATTCAGAATACGGGACCGGTTGCTGAAATTTCCCAGCAGAAACATCAGTTTGGTAACTGCCGATTCCGTGGTAATGTCATGCCCGCTCAAAACTCCGATACGTCCTAGATCCATGCTGGTTTCGTACCGCCCGAGTTCCACCGCACCTCCCTTGCACTGAGTCACGTTCAGCACGATCAATCCTTTCTTGATAGCTGACTCCAGGCTGCTGATGAACCAGTCTGCCGTTGGAGCATTGCCCGACCCGTAAGTTTCCATCACCACGGCCTGAAGCCCTTGGGTGCCGAGCATGGTTTTAAGGGTGGTTTCTGTAATACCGGGAAAGAGCTTAAGGATGGCAATGTTTTCATTCAGCTTTTTGTATACTCTGAGAGGTGCATCAGTTGTTTTCATGATCTCCCGGTGGTGGTATCGAATATGCACCCCGACCTCAGCCAGCAAGGGGTAGTTTCCGGAGAAAAAGGCCTTGAAGTTTTCTGCATTGAATTTCGTCGTTCTGTTACCGCGGTAAAGCTTGTTTTCAAAGCAGATAACCACTTCAGGAACCATCGCTTTGCCCTTGTGTTGTGCTGCTGCAATTTCAATGGCGTTGATGAAATTGTCCCGTCCATCAGTCCTGATCACTCCCATGGGCAATTGTGAGCCGGTAAAGACCACTGGTTTGGCCAGGTTCTCGAGCATGAAACTCATTACGGAAGCAGTGTACGACATGGTATCGGTTCCGTGCAGAACCACAAAGCCGTCGTATAGATCGTAGAACTTCTCAATGGATACAGCCAGCCTGATCCAGAAGGAGGGCTCCACATTGGAGGAGTCGATCAGGGGATCAAACGAATGGGTGTCGATCTGGTAGTCGAAATTCAGCAGGAGAGGTATGTGTTTGTAAAGATGTTCGAATTCAAAAGGCACCAGTGCGCCGCTCCTTTTGTCGCGCATCATTCCTATGGTTCCGCCGGTGTATATCACCAGGATGCGGGTTTTTGTCTTCATGGGACAAAAATACTTGAAATGATGAAATGTATGCCGGCTCAATTGCCGGCTGAGATGGGATGAGTTGCTTTTCTGTTGTTGAACCAGTAGTTCAAACCCAGGCTGACCTGGTATTCTCTGCTTTTCGTTGTCGGGGATATTTCTGAGGGGAAGACATCTGTCCTGATTTCCAGACCCAGATTATTGCATCGCATCGGTAAGAAGACCTCGATGCCGGCAATCAAACCAATGTGATTCAGAGGATCCTGTTTTATGATTGATCCTTTTGACAGTGTACTTGTTTGAATGACAAGGTAGCTGTAGTCGCCCGGAGAAGTGCTGTCCTTTACTGCGTATACCCCGGAAGTGTTATGTATCACCTGCCCTCTGATATGGTTATGTACCTCATGGGTGTAGAAGAATCCAATTTTCAGATTTATTCTGGGCTTGCCAACGATGGTAATGACCGGAATAATAACGCCCTGAAAATAAGAGGTGTATGCAGAATAATCCGCACTGTCGGTGTAATGTATTCCTCTCAAACCATCATTCATTCCTGTAAAGTATTTATTGTTCCGCTGAATCATTTGGTAATTGAGCTCCAGCGCTATACTGAATTTGCCGGAGGAAGTCGGCAGGTTCAGAAAAAAACCTGAAGATATTCCGTAATTCACTCTCCTGCTGTTGTATTTGACGAAGGTTCTGTAATCCTTATTTTGACCCGAATAGTTGACTGCAAGCAGGGCAGAAGTCCGGAATCCATAACCAAGCCGGCCAAAGTTCAGTGTGTCCTGTCCCCATAGGCTCAGGCCTGTCAGGAAAAGGATTGCGGTCATTGTGATGGACTTAATCATTATTTTAGGAGGGACCTGACAGTAAGACAGGAGATCCCTGAAATAAGTTACGGGTTCTGCTTATGAAATGATCTCACGCAGTGGTTGTAAACACCCTTGCAGGACTCGTTTTGTAGCGCTACAGTGATCCGCATGGGAGAAAAAATTGTTCTCCTTCCCGAGGCACGCAGCGGTCAGGGCGAATAATCGTATGATTTTTTTTCAAAAACCATTGTTGGTTAAAAATTGTTTTTTATCTTTGCACTCCCAAAAAAGGGAAAGTTCATTCAGGGTCCGTTCGTCTAGCTGGTTAGGACGCCAGGTTTTCATCCTGGAAATCAGGGGTTCGAATCCCCTACGGACTGCAACACATAAGCAAAAAAATGGCACACCACAAATCAGCACTAAAGAGGATTCGTTCTACGGAAGTCAGGCGTCTGCGCAATCGTTACCAGAAGAAAACCATGCGCAATGCAGTGAAAAAGTTCCGCGGACTGAAGGAAAAGACCGAAGCCGTGAATCAACTGCCAAAAATGGTCTCCATGCTTGACAAGCTGGCGAAGACCACCGTGATTCACAAGAACAAGGCCTCTAATCTCAAAAGCAAGCTGACCCGACTGGTCAATAAGATGCAGTAAACAGGATATTCAGCAAATGAAGAAGCCTTTTCCGAATGGGGAAGGCTTTTTTTTATTTTTGTTCTGACAAAAAACAATAAATCAAATGGAAAATTATCAACACAGCCTGCCAATCCGGCAATGGGCTGAAGATGACCGTCCCCGTGAAAAGCTGATCCGTCTTGGAAAAGGTGCCCTGAGTGATGCAGAACTTCTGGCCATTCTGTTCCGTTCTGGCAATCGTGAACACTCGGCATTGGATCTGGCGCGCCTGCTGCTCACCTCAACCGGAAACAACCTGATTGAACTCTCAAAGCTGAGTATTGGAGAACTTCAGAGAATCAAAGGAATAGGAGAAGCCAAGGCCCTCAGTCTGATAGCTGCCCTGGAACTTGGTCGTCGCAGAAGAGGAGCTGAGGTTATGAAACGCAGCAAGATCACGTCCAGCCGGGATGTGTTTGAGCTGATGCAGGGAGAACTGGCCGAACTACCCCACGAAGAGTTCTGGATTCTCCTTCTGAACCGATCCAATCACGTGCTGAGTAAGAGATTGATCAGCGAAGGCGGACTATCTGCAACGATCGTCGACCCCAAAAAGGTCTTCCTGATGGCACTGGATGCCAGGGCAAGTTTCCTCATTCTCTGTCACAATCATCCCTCAGGGCAAAACTCACCCAGCGAAGCGGATATCCGAATCACGAAGCGGATCAGGGAAGGCGGATTGCTGCTCGATATACCCGTTCTTGACCATGTGATTATCGGGGAAGACCAGTACTATTCTTTTGCCGACGAAGGAAAGATTTGAACCAGCTATCTGTCAGGATTTCCCGGTGAAATGAATAAGGGAAGTCCGATTAATGAAGGTATTCATTGAATAAACTTCTCCGTGTTCTCGGTGGTGAAAGGAAGAATTGACCATAGAGATCACAGAGATGCACAGAGAAAAAAGAGTTTTTGATGGTTGACGCTTATAA
>CALGYY010000087.1 GCA_937934705.1 uncultured Bacteroidota bacterium | reverse complement strand
CGACCACCGAGATCTACACTCTTTCCCTACACGACGCTCTTCCGATCTATGGCCCCCATACTGCTCATAAGCTGCTGGTTTTTGCATTGCTGAGCCTGCTGTATTTCTTCGCCGGAGCATTACTGATCATGGCCCTTAGATTGCCCTTTCCCGGCTGGCCGGCGATGACAGCCATTTCGTACTTTGCGGGGATGATCCTGCTGAATGGCCTTTGCGCACTGATGATGCTGGCCGGAATGAAAGCAGGACCGGGTCTCGTCTGGCTGAGTGCAGCCTGTAGCATTTCTGTATCACTCCTGATCATGAGAGGACGCCTGCACCTGCCCATGGGGCAGAAAGAGCCGGAGAAGAGAAAACCTTCCCTGGCCGCAAAACTGTCGGTCCTGCTGCTCCTGGTGATGCTTCTTGTATTGGTAATTACCATCATCGTGAGGCCGGTGGATGTTGGCGATTCCATTGCTTTCTGGATGATCAGGGCCAAAATGATTTTTACGGAAAAAGCCTTTGTTTTTGACCCGGCTCTGGCACATAATAATTACCCTTTTCTGCTTCCTCTTTCAGCAGCGCTTTATTATATCATGCTGGGAGCCATCGCCGATGAAATGGCGATGTGGGGAACTGCACTGGCATGGATTCTTTTTGTGATGATGCTCACGGCATTTCTGAGGAAGATTACCGGTTCCCCTGCCATTGCAAGGTTTTCGGTGAGCGTTTTCATCGCCGTATTCTTCAACTTTTACATCTGGTGCAATCCCAACGGCGACCTTCTGATTATTTTCTTTTTGTGCCTCAGCGTGATGATGGCCCTGGAATACCTGCGTTCCGGGAAGCAGGCATACCTGCTCATCTGCTGGCTTTTCGCTTTGGGACTTACCCTCTCCAAGCAGGAAGGATACATCTATGCCCTGGGCATCGCTCTCCTGATCCTGGTCTTATCACCCGTGAAATACAGGCGTACGGCCCTGCTTACCCTGGCTGCTTTTTTAGCTTTTCCGGCTGTCACCTACGGATGGGCAGCCTTCATGAGAGTGCGCGGGTTTTTCAGCGGGAATCCTGACTTCCCGGATGAAGGACTCAGTGCGGAAAAATTCTGGCTCACCCTGAAAGTGCAGTCAGAAAATGTGGTGCATGAAGCATGGCCCGCGGCACTGCTGCTTCTTTTCCTGCTATTAACAGCAATATGGTACAGGGTACTGAAATCACCGGAAATCCGCTTTCTGTCTGCGATGATCTTCTTTTCTCTGGCCTTCACCTGTTTTGCTATCCTGCCCTGGGACAATCGGGAAATCCTCCTGCATTCAATGACTGCTGTCCCCCGGCTGGCGGCACAATCCTCACCGCTCTGGCTGCTTTTTGCCATGTTTGTGATGAAAAAAGCCCTGGAGAGGGGCGGAAACGCTGACAGGGCAAAGCATTAAGCGGGAATTACCTTGCATTTATCAGCTTTATCCGATTGTTGTGGAAACGTATCGGGGAAAATATTAATTTTGTATAAGAAAAGAGAGGGGACGGGACTGGTGTCCCAACCGGTCTTCAAAACCGGTAGCAGACGGATAACACCGGCTGTGGCAGGTTCGATCCCTGCCCTCTCTGCCAACATCAGAAAATGATCTGCTTTCAGAACCTCATATGAGTGAATCCCAGGGGGCGCTCCGACGCCTTCCAGCCGTACACGCACTTCTGGCCCTGCCGGAAGTTGAAGCCCTAGTAGCTTCCTATGGAAGGGAGCTGATTACCTATTGCATCAGAACAAGCCTGGAACACTTCAGGGAACGCATTACTGCCGGGGAAGGAACCCCCGGGACAGAGATCTTGCTTTCCCGCATTCGGCGATGTGCGGAGGCTGTGGCTCTGCCCGGATTGAAGAAGGTGATCAATGCCAGCGGTGTGGTGATCCACACCAACCTGGGTCGTGCGCCGCTGGGGCAGCGGGTACTTGAGAACAGCCGGTCTTCACTGGAGTCATACTGCAATCTTGAGCTTGACATGAAAAGCGGCGGAAGAGGCAGGCGCGAAGAGCAGGTGGCGGAACTCCTGAAGTTTCTGACCACAGCGGAAGATGCCCTGGTGGTGAACAATAATGCTGCGGCGGTGATGCTTGTTCTGAGGACGTTTGCCAGGAGAAAGGAAGTGCTCGTTTCCAGGGGGGAACTGGTAGAAATCGGAGGTTCTTTCCGCATTCCGGATGTAATGGCAGCTTCGGGATGCAGGATGCGGGAAGTCGGAACCACCAACCGCACGCGCATCGGGGATTACCGCGATGCCTGCGGGTCGCGGACGGCGCTCCTGTTTAAGGCTCATAAGTCCAATTACGTGATCAGCGGGTTCACCGAGGAGGCGGGACTGGAAGAACTTCAGTTGCTCGGACGCGAAAAGCAGATCCCTCTCTTATATGATCTCGGATCCGGATTGATCCTTCCCTTAACACAGCCTTTGTTTAAGGGAGAACCGGATGTCAGGAGCCTGATCACTGCAGGAGTGGATATGGTGTGTTTCAGTGGCGACAAGCTACTGGGCGGACCACAGGCCGGGATCATCTGCGGGCAAAAGAAATATATTTCAAAACTGAAGAAAGAACCCATGCTCAGGGCGCTGAGGGTGGATAAGATGTGCCTGGCTGTCCTGGAGCAGTGCCTCCTGAGCTGGATGCGCGACGAAGACCGTGAAGAGCATCTGGAAGTCTTCAGGATGCTGGGCAGGAGCAGGGATGATATTTTCAGGGTGTCGGAAAACCTGATGAATGAACTGAAGCAGGCGGGGATAGTATCTGAGATTGAAGACCACCAGGGACAGTGTGGCGGCGGCAGTCTTCCTGAAAAATTCCTGGATTCCTGCGCCCTTTGCCTGCAGCCGCCTGAGAAGCAGAAAAACCGGTCGGTATGGGCGGAAGCCATGATGAAAGGTTTGCTGGAAGGAGAGGTGCCTGTATTGGGCATACTGCGCCAGGGGAAGATACTGTTTGATCTGAGATGCGTGAATGAAGCAGAACTGGAAAAAGTTTCCGCATCCATTATCAGGGTTTACAAATCCTTAACGGAGGCACAAAAATGAAGCACCTGATCCTGGGGACGGCAGGGCATATTGATCACGGGAAGACCACGCTGGTCAAGGCCCTGACAGGTATTGACTGTGATACTCACAAAGAGGAAAAGAAAAGAGGGATCACGATCAACCTGGGTTTTTCCTTCCTGAACCTGCCCGGTGGTGAATCACTGGGTATTGTAGACGTTCCCGGGCACAAGGATTTCATTAACACCATGGTCGGCGGTGCCTGCGGCATTGACCTGGTGATGCTGGTGATTGCTGCCGACAGCGGGATCATGCCGCAAACACGGGAGCATATGAATATTATCAACAGCCTGGGAATACGGCACGGTGTGGTCGCGCTGACCAAGGCCGATCTGGTGGATGAGGAGCTGGTTGAACTGGCCCGGATGGAGATCAGGGAATTCCTTGAAGACTCGGCCTTCCCGGAGGCACCGGTCATCCCTGTATCAGCAACCAGGGGTCAGGGTCTGGAAGATCTGAAAGCGGCGATTGAGTCTGTGTTGCCTGAGGTGGAGGAAAGATCATCCGAGGGTGCTTTTCGCCTTTACATCGACAGGATATTTACAAAAAAGGGTTTTGGCAGCGTTGTCACCGGATCCGTAATGAGCGGAAACCTGAAAGCGGAAACGGAAGTCTATCTGCTGCCGGGTGATTATCCTCCCTTACGGGTACGGTCGCTGGAGCGGCATGGCCGTACAGTCGGTCACGTGGTGGCGGGAGACCGTGCAGCCATCAATCTCAGCGGGCTGAATTTGGAGGATTTCCGCCGGGGGATGGTACTTTGCGACAGGCGCCAGCCGGCCACCAACAGGATAGACGCTTCGGTAGGGCTGTTCGACAAAGGTGTGAAATTGCCCCTGTGGTCACATGTGACTTTTCACACCGGCACCTTTGAATCCCCGGCCAGGATGCACGCCATCACAAAAGACAGCGTGGAAGCCGGCGAGGAGGTTGTGGTTCAGATTCACCTGGAGCGCCCGGCCATACTGGCCAAGAAAGACCGTTTTATCCTGCGCAATTCTTCCGGTGACCGCAGCCTGGGCGGAGGGCTTATCCTTGATAACGCACCCCTGAACCACAGAAAGCGGACCGCTGCACTCATCAAAAACCTCACGGAGCTGGCCGAAAACCTGAAGAAAGGCGATAGTCGCGCGGAACTTGTGAGGATGGAGCTCCGGAAAGCTTCACGTCCCTTCAGTCTGCAGGAAGTGGCTGAAAAGCTGCACATGCAGGCCGATGAGCTGAAAGCAGCCGGGGCGCAGGGAGGAGCAGGCTTTGAGGTCTATGATACACCAGAGGGGACTTTTCTTTTTGATGCGAATTTCAGCCGCAACTGGTCAGATAAACTTCATCATATATTGCAGGAGTATCACAAAGAAAATCCTGTATTTGGCGACGGACTCGACCTGGTTGAACTGATCGGAAAGACGGGGCTGAGCAAGAGTAGGGCCGATAAAGCTTTCATGCAGGCTTTCCTGGCATCGCTTGTGAACAAGGGAGAACTTCAGCAAAGAAACAGTACCTGGATCATCGCAGGTCACAAAGCGCTGATCGACCAGAAGACACAGGAACACCTGGAATGGCTGGAGGGGGTGATACATGACTATGGAAGTCAGAAACCTGTGCTCATCGACATTGAGGAAAAGGCTGTGCTGAGAAAGCTTCCGAAAACTGAACTGAAAATGCTGCTTTCTTACCTGGTCAAAAAGGGGAAGGTAGTTTACTTTCAGCAGGATTTCATTCACACCCACTGGTTGAACACCTATCGTAAGGTCCTTCTGTCAATGCTCGACGGGCAGGAGCAGGGCATCGCAATCAATGATTTCAAGGACAGGATGGATGCCTCCAAGCGGTTTTGCGCCATATTGGTCGGCTTGTACGAAACGGAGAAGATCATCCGGACAACGGGAAGTGGTATAGATACCCGGATTTTCATCACCCAACACGGAAAGAATACCTATGCAGGTCTATCTTGATAATGCAGCCACCACCTGGCCCAAACCTCAAGCAGTAACGGAAAGCATGCAGCGCTTCCTCAGAGAAAGCGCGGCTAGTCCGGGCCGCAGCGCCCACCGGTTTTCGCTGAAAGCCGCGCGGGAAATCTTTGAATGCAGGGAACTTCTGGCCGGATACTTTCAGATGCCTGATTCTTCTCGGGTCATTTTTACGGGCAATGCCACCCAGGCGCTGAACATCGCTATAAAAGGTGTGCTGAAGCCGGGGGATCATGTGATCACTACAGCCATGGAGCACAATTCTGTGATACGACCCCTCCGAAGGCTGGAGCAGGAGGGCGTGATCAGTCTGAGCATTGTTCCATGCGACAGACAGGGCATTCCGGATTCTGCAGTGCTGAAAAGCTCGTTCAGAAAGGAAACCCGCATGCTTGTGAGCATCTTTGCTTCCAATGTGAACGGACAGATCATGCCTGTGGAAGACATGTGCAGGATGTGCCGTGAGAAAGGGGTCTTATCCCTGATCGATGCTTCGCAGGCGGCGGGCATTTATCCCATCCGCATGCAGGATCTGAACATCGACCTGCTCGCTTTCTCGGGGCACAAGAAGTTGTATGGTCCCACAGGAACCGGTGTCCTTTGTGTCAATACTGACGAGGAGATCCGAAGTCTGACCGAGGGTGGCAGTGGCAGCCGGTCGGAGCATGAAACCCATCCGGATTTTTACCCTGACCGTCTGGAATCAGGCACTCCCAATACGCTGGGGATTGCAGGACTGAAAGCCGGCATCGCTTTTCTGCAGGAGACGGGGATGGAGTCCCTGCTGAAACAGCAGCGCCGGCTGATGGAGATGATGAACCAAATGCTGGAGCCCATCGGGAAGCTGACTTTATATTATGCTAAGGATGGCATCCCCATGCTCTCGCTGAACATTGCCGGAATGCGTCCCGACGAGGCGGCGTACAGCCTGGAGCAGGAGTTCGGGATTATGGTCAGGGCCGGTCTGCACTGCGCCCCCCTGGCACACCGGAGCCTGGGGACTTTCCCGCAGGGGAGCGTGAGGATTTCACCTTCCTGTTTCACAACTGAAGAAGAGATAGCGTATTCAGCCAAAGCCATCATTCAATTAGCCGGATAAGCTGAATACCCCCGGCATATTATTAATAAAATATCTGGAAATATATGAAAACTGTTGACGCAAAAGGAAAACGAT
>CALGYY010000086.1 GCA_937934705.1 uncultured Bacteroidota bacterium | reverse complement strand
GATAGGTGCCGACATTGCTCAGCACGGTGGCGGCGGTAGTGGCTGTGGGCGGTGTATCGAGATCGCCGGCATCATCGCCGTTCAAAAATCCTGAATAGCTGATGGTCAGGGGAGGATTTGCTACCCCGTAAGCCCTGGATTTGTTATCAGCTGTAGCCGTCAGCGTGGCCTGGGTGATGGTCAGCGTGCCGTTCACGTAAGAGAAAGTGTAGTTGTTGTCGCTTCCTCCGGCAGGGGTGATGGGATAGGTACCCACATTGCTCAACACTGTGGCGGCGGTAGTGGCTGTGGGCGGTGTATCGAGATCACCGGCATCATCTCCGTTCAAAAATCCGCTGTATGAAATGGTGAGCGGGGGATTGGCTACCCCGTAAGCCCTGGATTTGTTGTCGGCTGTTGCCGTAAGACTGGCTTTATTAACGACCAGCACCTGGGTGTCGTTGGGTGCAGCATTATAAAACTGATTGCCTGCCTGGCTGGCAATGATAAACGTGCTTCCTGCGCCCGTTATCGTAACTGTATTTCCGCTGACTGTGGCCACTGCAGTATTGGTACTGGCGAAACTCACCGGTAGTCCGCTGCTGGCTGTGGCACTAAGGGTAAATGAAGCATCACCGTAAGTTTTGGGTGAGACAAAGGGGGAAAAGCTGATGGTCTGATCTGATTTTGCTGTGGTGAAGGTGTTGGGATTCAGGGTAGCAGTGGAGGTCAGGTATTGTTCTGACAGGCTATTGCCGTTGTATTCAAATACCTGCACAGTATAGAGTGTTCCGTGCGTGAGGTTGGTCAGGTCCACAGTGTTTCCGCTTCCGTTGTAAACACAATAATACCCGGATGATCCTAGCTGACTGCCTTTCGCATTCCAGTCAGTACTGGCCGTGTAGGTGGTATTATTGGTCGGATTGGTAATGGCTCCGCTACCTTCTTTGACAAAGACCGCCCGTTTTTCTCCGTTGCCATTGGTCCACGAAAGGGTAACAGTATGATTGGTGATGCTGCTTGCTGTGATAATACTGGCCTGAACCGTAGGAGGTATCGCGTATTTGTACACCACCCCAATATTTCCGCTGCCGCCCTGATAGGTCATACCATAGAGTGACCCGCTGACGCAATGCTGGCTGTAGAAGGGGTAGGCACCTTTGTCGCTGCCGTTAAAGTCCACCAGTTTCTGAAAACCGCTGCCAGATGCCGAAATGCGGAACATGGTTCCCAGACTTGACGTCCCGCCGCCATTGGTGACCCCGTAAAGGGTATTCCCCGACATTGCCAGAGATCCGTAGGGCCATGCACCAGTGGCTACTCCATTGAAGCCGAGGAAGTTGTTATAGGAAGCCCCGTTGGTGTCCACCCCAAAGATGCAGCCTCTGTTGCTGCCGCCTCCCCAATAGGTGAGTCCGAAGAGGGTATCGTTGGAGAGCACCAGGTTACCGTAGGGATTGGCTCCCCAGCCTCCGCTGAATTCATAGATTTTGGTAAAGCCGGTGCCATTGGTCTTGATCCTGAAAAGTACGCCCTGACCACTGCTTCCCCCGTTACGGGTCATGCCGTACAGGCTGCTTCCTGACAGGATGAGAGTGCCATAGGGATTGCTTCCGTATGTGGTACCGTTGAAGTCGAGCATCTTGGTGTATGAGCTTCCATTGGTTTGTATCCTGAAAATCACCCCGAGGTCACTGCTTCCGCCCTGTGAGGTCAATCCGTAAAGGGTGCTGCCCGAAACCACCAATCCGCCATATGGATAACTTCCATTGGAGGCTCCGGTGAAATCATAGAGCTTTGTGAAGCCACTTCCATCTGTATTCAGTGAGAAAATGCAGCCGAGGTCGGAGCTCCCGCCCGCATAAGTCATCCCGTAAAGAACATTTCCGGATATGCTCAGGGTGCCATAGGGTGAGCGTCCCGAGGCTGCCCCGGTGAAATGATGGATCACCTCATAATTGCCGCCATTCATATCCATTTTGAAAACACAACCGTAACCTTCACTGCCGCCTTTGCTGGCCATGCCGTAAAGCCAGCCATTATATGCGATCAGCGATCCGTAAGGCTCACTCCCGTTCATGATGCCGCTGAAATCCACCAGCTTGGTGAAGGATGTTCCGGAGGTGGTGATAGAGAACATGCAACCGACATTGCCGGTTCCGCCGGAGGAATTGGCCCCGAAAAGCGTGGTCCCCGAAATCAGTAATGATCCCAGCGGATAATTACCGGTAGATGCATTGGCGAAATCCATCATTTTGGTGAAGCCGCTGCCATCGGTATTGATTCTGAAAATACAACCCACATTATTAGTCCCGCCCATATAGGTCATCCCGTAGAAGGTTGTGCCCGACAAGGCAAGACTCCCGAAGGGATTGGCACCCGTTGTTGCACCTGAAAAATTAAACATCCTGGTGTATCCGCTGCCCGAAGTATCTATCCTGAAGATTACCCCCATATCACTTGTGCCGCCGCTGCTGGTCATCCCGTAAAGCGTGGTGCCGATCGGGGTGAGGGAACCGTAAGGATTGCAGCCATTGGCAGCGCCGGTGAAATTCAGCATATTAGTGAAGCCGGTGCCATTGGTCCTGACTTTGAAGACCACCCCGCACCCTGCACTTCCCCCTGAACGGGTCATGCCGAAAAGGGTGTTGCCAACCAGGGTTAGCGCCCCCTGGGGATTGATGCCGCTGGCCGCCCCCGTGAAATCATAAATTTTGGTGTAGCCGGTTCCGCTGGTGCTGATCTTAAAAATACTTCCGACATTGCTGGCACCACCGATAAAGGTCATCCCATAAAGCGTGGTGCCGGAAATGATCAGTGAACCATAGGGATTGCGGCCATTTCCGGTGCCGTCGAAATGTAAAAGCGTGGTGAAACCGCTGCCGTCCGTATTCAGTTTGAATACGACACCATAAGTGTACAATCCTCCTTCACGGGTCATGCCGTATAAAACGCCGCCCGATAATAATAAGGATCCCTGCGGGAGCTTGCCGTCGAGACCTCCGGTGAAGTCATACAACTTGGTGTACTCACTGCCATCGGGTCTGACCTTGTAAATTGCACCCATATTGTATGTGCCGCCGAGACTGACCATATGATAAATCCAGCTTCCGTCTGTCACAGGTTCGGATAACTGCGCATTGGCCAAATCATTATCTTTGGTGAATTCATAGATCTTGCTATACTGGCCATAGACTGCCAATATGCAAACAATCAGCAGGAAGGTGAGAAAAGTTCTTTTCATAAGGGGGAATTTGATGATTCAAATCTAAAATTATTTTCCGGAATCCAATAATGACTGTATGTTAAATTATTTGTTTTTTTGTAAGTCATTGATAATTAAAGAACGGTTTATCGAAAAAATGTTTGCACCCCGTGTTTATAATAGTTACTTAAAATTCTGACGATGAAAATTATTAACTGTCTGATCTTTTCACTTGCCGCACTGAATCTTTGCGCACAACCCTCATTAACCTGGCAAAAGACCTATGGGGGGACCAATCATGAGTATATCCATCAGGCCATACCTACGGCTGATGGAGGATTTGCTTTTATCGGATATTCAGAATCTTCGGACGGTGATCTTTCGCAGAATCAGGGATATGAGGACCTCTGGGTAGCGAAAGCAGATGCTTCAGGGAACCTGCAGTGGTCGCACACATACGGCGGCTCGGAAGATGAGCAGGGTGCCGCCATCGTGGAAGGCTCTGATGGCTGTTTCTATGTTGCCGGTTGGACAGAATCCACGGACGGGGATGTGAGCGGTCTGCACGGGACTTATGGCAAAGATATGTGGCTTCTAAAACCGAGTGCGTCAGGGAGCCTTCTCAAACAGAAATGTCTCGGTGGCACCAGTGATGA
>CALGYY010000085.1 GCA_937934705.1 uncultured Bacteroidota bacterium | reverse complement strand
ACAGTGATATACCCGCATGCCCGCAACCTGGCCAAAAACCTCATGCATCCCGATGGTTCGGTCGCGATCAGGATCGTGAAAAACGAATTTTGCAAAAACCTGGTGTCCCTTCTCGGGAAACCTCTGGTCTCTACATCGGCCAATATATCAGGCCTGCCGGCACCACTGATCTATTACAAAATAGACCCGGCTATCATCAATGAGGTGGATTATGCAGTGAACCTTTTCCGCAGCCGTATCGACCAGGTGAAACCATCCACCATCATCAAATTCAACGAAAAGGGCGAATACACCGTACTCAGGAGCTGATGAAATTTTTCAGTCAGTGTTTTTCACCATTTAATTTCTGATGGTTTGAAGCCTTCGTTGTAACTTTGCAGACCATGAACGGAGTTTCAATCACCGATGCCCTGCGTCAGCCCGTTATAAAGCTGATCGCGCAAACTGCGCAGGAGGAAAACCTGGAAGTCTTCCTCATCGGCGGCTACGTACGCGACCTGTTCCTGAAGCGTCCGGTCAAGGATATCGACATCATGGTGCTGGGCAGCGGGATCCTCTTTGCACAGAAGGTAGCTGCCAGACTTGGCGCAGAGAAACATGTACACATCTTTGAGAACTTCGGAACCGCCATGATCCGCCACGATGCATATGAAATTGAATTTGTCGGGGCACGTAAAGAATCTTACCGCAAAGATTCGCGCAAACCTCTGGTTGAAGACGGCAGCCTGAGTGATGACCAGAACCGCCGGGATTTCACCATCAACGCCATGGCAGTGAGTCTCAGCAAAAGCAGGTTCGGTGAATTGCTGGATCCGTTCAATGGTATGAATGATCTTCAGCAGAAGATCATCAGAACCCCTCTTGATCCTGACATCACTTTTTCTGACGACCCCCTGCGCATGATGCGTGCAGTGCGCTTTTCCGCACAGCTGGGATTCAGCCTGCATCCTGACGTATTCACCTCCATCAGATCCCGCGCGGAGCGCATCAACATTGTTTCCCGTGAACGGGTAAGTGATGAACTCAACAAGATCATTCTGTCAGATGATCCGGCCGGAGGATTGAAACTGCTCGCTGATTGCGGTTTGCTGAAGTTTATCCTTCCCTGGCTGGAAGCCCTGAAAGGAGTAGAGATCGTTGAGAAGGTCGGACATAAAGACAATTTCCACCATACCCTGCAGGTATTGTCAAATATCGCAGAAAAATCAAATGACCTCTGGTTGCGCTGGGCAGCCATACTTCACGACATTGCCAAACCGCAAACCAAGAAGTTCACCGAAGGCATCGGGTGGACCTTTCATGGTCACGAAATCCGCGGCAGCCGCATGGCGGTCCAGATCTTCAGGGAGCTCCGGCTTCCGATGAACGAAAAGCTCCGGTATGTGCAAAAGCTGATTTCCCTTCACCTCCGGCCGGCAAGGCTTACGGAGGAAGGAGTAACCGACAGTGCGGTGAGGCGTCTGTTATTTGAAGCCGGGGAAGAGATCGACGATCTGATGCTTCTTGCCGAAGCAGACATCACCTCAAAAAACCAGACAAAAGTCAGGAACTTCCTGAAGAATTTCAGTCTGCTGCGTGAGAAACTCACGGAGGTAGAAGAAAAAGACCGGCTGAGGAACTGGCAGCCGCCAGTCAGCGGTGAACTCATCATGGAAACCTTCGGACTTACACCCTGCAGGGAAGTGGGCATCATCAAAACAGCCATCAGGGAAGCCATTCTCGAAGGTGAGATTCCCAACGATTTTGAGCAGGCTTATCAATTCATGCTGGAAGAAGGAAAAAAACTGGGACTTCAAAAAAAATAACAAAGAGAAAAAAAAACATTATTTTTAACGTATCAAACCGAAACCAGGGACGGCTATGCATATCTACAAATTCAGGATTCTGCTCGAAGACAACGAGCAATTTTTCAGGGAGATTGACATCAAATCCAACCAGACTTTCGAAGACTTCCACGAGGTCATGGTCACGACCTGCGGCTTCGACAATTCGGAAATGTCATCCTTCTACATCTGCGATTCCAAGTGGAACAAGCTCCAGGAGATCTGCCTCTGCGACATGAGTGCTGAAGAGGAAGAGGTTGACCGGGATGCTGACGATGATGAGGAGGACGGGAAGAAACCGCAGAAGAAGAAGATCCTGACCATGTGCAAAACACGTCTGGCAGACGTGATCAACGACCCCCACCAGCGCATCATTTATGTTTACGACTTTTTAAAGATGCACACCTTCTACATTGAGTTGTACAAGATCAGGGAGGCAGAAAAGGGCATTCAATATCCTGCCGTGGTCAAAAGCACCGGAACTGTCGCCCAGCTTCCCCCGCCCATGCCCGGAGATGATGAGGACCTGGGCGATGAGCCCGAAGGTCTGGATGATGCCGATGATGAACAGCTCGGAGGGGAAGAAATGCTCGACGGGCTTTACGACGACACCAACATCAACTAAGGCCGGCCACAAAGTGTCGAAACCACCGCTGCTGATTGTAATCCTGGGGCCTACGGCTTCCGGAAAAACCGGGGCAGCCATCCGCCTTGCTGAGCATTACAACACGGAGATCGTTTCAGCTGATTCACGCCAGGTTTTCAAAGAACTGAGAATCGGTTCGGCCATGCCGGAACCGCACGAACTTGAGGCCGTGAAGCATCATATGGTAGCCGTACGTTCTGTTCAGCAGGATTATAATGTCTCTCTTTACGAAAATGAAGCCCTGGCGTGTATCCGGGAGATCTTCAGCATAAGATCCAACGCCATTCTCTGCGGAGGAAGTGGTCTGTACATCGATGCCGTATGCAATGGGATATCACTGCTTCCCGACCCCGATCCCGCTTTGCGCGAAGAACTTCGCAGACGGCTCCGTGAAGACGGCGCAGACAGCCTGCTGTTTGAACTGAAACGCCTGGATCCCGAATACTACGGGCAGTGCGACCTGAAAAATCCCGTCCGCGTGATCCGCGCCCTGGAAGTCTGCATCAGCAGCGGTAAACCTTATTCATTGTTAAGAAAGATGAAGCCCGGGCCCCGCGAATTCCGCTGCCTGAAAATCGGGATCCTGCGCAATATCCGGGACCTGGACCTCAGGATACGTGAGCGTACGCATGCCATGATGGCCGCCGGCTGGCTGGAAGAAGCCCGGGCACTCCTGCCCTTCCGGCACGTGACTGCTCTGAATACCGTAGGATACAAAGAACTCTTCAGCTATTTCGATCAGGAATTCACACTGGATGAAGCCATTGAAAAGATCATCACCAATACCCGCCGCTATGCCAAAAGACAGATGACCTGGTTCCGGAAAGATGCCGACATCCATTGGGTCGATGAAGGAGATCCCGAAGAAATCAGGAAACTGATCAATAACAATATTTGAAGCCGGAAGCAGGGTTTTTCATAATTTTGTAATTGATGTATATGGAAAACCCCTCAGCAGGAATCTGTCGCCACTCACTTAACTTACTCAGGTGAAAAAATTTAAATTTTCTCTTATCCTCCTGTTTCTTCTGACCTTCACTGCAATGGCCAACGCCCAGCAATGTCCGCGCAATATCAAAAACTGCAAGGGCCTTTGCGGCTGGTTCACCGACCAGGACAGAGACGGTTACTGCGACCTCACGGTCAACATCAGCGAAATTATGTACAACCGCAAAGTTTCCGATTCCTTGTCGAAAATCAGGGAGGCCGAAGCACAGCGAAAGGCCGACAGCACGGCTGCTGCTCAGGATAAAGTTCAGCAAACCGAGACAAAGGACCAGCAGCAGACGGTTGAGCCTGATTGCAGAAAAACCTGTCCTCACGCCGGTACGGATACTGAAATTCCCTGCAGGAAAAACGATACCGTGAGCACGGAACAAGACGCCATTGAAGCAGAAGCACCAATTGTTATCACCGACGACAACCAGCCCACGGGAAAGTATTACGACCTTTACTGGATCTTCGGAGGCTGCCTTCTCGCCTACCTGCTCACATGGTTCCTTTCAAGAAAGAATCTTCTGAAGAAAGCCACGCACCGGAAGATCTGGAATGTCCTGCTCCTGATCACCTTTCTGGTGACCGGACTCATCGGGCTTTTCCTTGTCGTACAGCTCAATTATAAAATCGGTTTCACCTGGTTCTCCGACCTGCTATACTGGCACGTGCAGTTCGGCATTGCCATGGCCGCCATCTCAATCTTCCACCTGCTCTGGCACATGCGTTACTGGCTTAACATTTTCAAGTCCGGAAGAAAAAACGACAGCCCATGTCAGTAAAGACCATCCTCAGCCTTTTTCTGATCATAGTTCTGTTACCAGCGTGCTATGAAGACGGCCCGCTGATCAGCTTCAGATCCAAAGACAAGAGGGTTTGCGGAGATTGGCAAACCTCGGCCATATTCATCAACGGGGAAGAACATGAATCAGAAGCGGAACAAAGAATCATCCGCTTCTTGGACGACGGCAGCTATCTTGACGTAAAAGGCGACAGCAGTACGGCACTTTATACCAATACCGGTTCATGGCAGTTTTCTGAAGACAAAAAGCAATTGCTGATCACCATACATGATGACTTCACCGGGCTGGATCATACCATTGCCTGGGATATTCTCCGACTCGCTTACAAAGAACTGAGACTGAGCAACACATCAGGCAGCGTCACCACAGGATGGTGGCTGGAGCGAAAAGAATGATCTGCAAAATTTTCATCTTCCCTCCCTGCTTCCATAATTTTTCTATTTTTGAGACGAGCAACCCTAATCTCAAAATCACATTATGGCTGTCAATAATGAATCCTGGGGCTCAAGAGTCGGTCTGATCCTGGCCATGGCAGGTAACGCGGTCGGTCTCGGGAATTTTCTGCGCTTCCCTGTGCAGGCCGTTCAGAATGGCGGAGGTGCATTTATTCTTCCGTATCTTATATGTTTCCTGCTGATGGGTATCCCCCTGCTGTTTATCGAATGGGGCGTGGGACGTTACGGAGGTCAGTACGGCTATCACACCACCCCCCTGACTTTCCAGAAGATGAACCGCATGAAATTCTGGAAATACATCGGGGTGTTCGGGATCTTTTCCAATGTGGCCATCGCAGCCTACTACTGCTATATTGAGAGCTGGACCATGTCGTATGTATATCACTCCATCATCGGGACTTTCCGCGGACTGGACCAGCACCAGGTGGCCAGCTTCTTCACGAATTACCTGGACATCGGTACCAGTACCACAGGCATTCCCTTTGAAGCGGTGATCTTCTTCGTTTTCTGCCTGGTCCTTAACACATGGATCCTGAGCAGAGGTCTTTCCAAAGGAATTGAAACTGTAGCCAAGATCGGAATGCCGCTGCTGATCATTTTCGGGATTTTTCTTGCCATAAAGGGCATTACGCTGAAAGCAGGAAGCGATGGCGCCATTTACGACGGTACGGTGGGACTGAACTTCCTCTGGACACCCCATTTCGACAGCCTCAGCAACCCCAAGGTCTGGCTGGCCGCGGCGGGACAGATCTTTTTTACTTTGTCGCTCGGACAGGGATCAGTACAATGTTATGCATCATATGTTAAAAAGAAAGATGATATTGCCCTGAATTCCATGTCAGCAGGCTGGATGAACGAATTCGTTGAAGTGGTTTTGGGCGCCTCTATTATCATCCCGATCTCCATCGGTTACCTCGGCATCGACCGGGTGGTGGAGCTGACCTCACAGGGCGGACTGGGACTGGGCTTCCGCACCATGCCTTATCTGTTCCAGCAATGGGGGCCGGCACTGGGTGCGATTTCCGGGGTGGCTTTCTTCGGCCTGCTGTTTTTCGCCGGCATCACTTCTTCTCTGGCAATGGGGACACCGGTGCTGTCGTTTCTCAGGGACGAATTCAACTGGGGACGACGATCCGCGGCCTGGGCCTTCGGACTCACCGTCCTGGTCCTGGGCCTGCCTACCGTTTTGTTCTTCCAGTCAGGCGTATTTGATGAATACGATTACTGGGCGGGGACGGTCTCCCTGGTACTGTTTGCCATGCTGGAGGCCATATTGTTTGCCTGGGTCTTCGGACTCAAAAAAGGCTGGAAGGAGATCACGGCCGGCGCCGACATTAAAGTGGCAGGAATCATGAAATACATCCTCAAATATATCACCCCGGTGATGCTGATCCTGGTTTTTGCCGGCAGCCTGATACGGCCGGCAGGTGACGACTGGAGCACCCTCTTCTCCAAAAACTACGAACTGCATAACGAAAGCATTATCGGCCAGGTCATCCACAAAGGAAGAGGGCCCAATACCTCTTATTTTGCTGACCGTTTCTATGCCGAGAACGACGGGGTAATTGATTCAATCTACAGCCGGGAAGGAAGGAACTACATCGCCATTGCGGCTGTTGACAGTAAAGGGGAAACACAAATCAGCGAAGTCAGATACGGCGACCGTAACGTTCCTCTCGTGCAGAAAGGCCATATGGTCAAAGTGGGGGATCCGCTCTACGAAGGATCCGTCATCAACAAGATATTCTTTGTGGATATGTCGCGCCTACTGCTGACCCTGGTCTTCATCCTCATTTCATTCATGGTTTACAAAGCCTACAAAAAACGCGTTAAAGAAGGGAGATTCTGATTATGAATACAATAGCATTAATAATGATGATCGTGACCCAAACGCTGGTGACGGCAATTATGGTCTATTACTTCATCCGGGTGCTCCGCGCCAAGCCCAAACCGGAACCAGACTCCTTTCTCTTCAACGACGACGACCCCCGTTGAGAAAATATTCGCCCGGCATGCTGAATTCAGCCCTTTTTTGTTATTTTTGCATACCTGCGAATGAAGCATCCCAATAAACGTAAATAACTGAAATCATGAAATTTATCATCTCCAGCATTTCCCTGCTCAAAGGCTTACAGTCGATCAGCGGCGTCCTGAACAGCAGCAACACTCTCCCCATTCTCGATAACTTCCTCTTTGAACTCAAGGACTCGGTTCTTCACATATCGGCCTCCGACCTTGAAACCACTATGACCATCACCCTGCCTCTGAACAATGCAGGGGAAGACGGAAGCATCGCGATCCCGGCCAAGCTGCTGCTCGAAACCATGAAGACCTTCGCGGAAATGCCGCTGACCTTCACCATCCATCCGGAAACCTTCCAGGTGGAGATCGCCGCCAGCGACGGAAAATACAAACTCTCGGGTTTCAACGCCGATGAATTCCCCAGGATCCCCGTCATCGAGAACGCTTCATCACTGGAAATCAGCAGCATCACCCTCGGTCACGCCATCAGCAAAACCATTTTTGCTACCGGTAATGATGAACTCAGACCGGTGATGTCAGGGGTGTTCTGCCAGATGAATCCCAAAGACATCACCTTTGTGGCCACCGATGCCCACAAACTGGTCCGTTACAAACGTCTGGACATCAAACCGGGGGAATCCAATTCCTTTATCCTCCCCAAGAAACCCCTCAACCAGCTCAAAAACCTGCTGCTCACCATCGACTGCCCGGTGAAAGTGGAATACAACGAGGTCAATGCTTTCTTCTCTTTCGAAAACATCAACCTGATCTGCCGACTGATCGATGGCAAATACCCGAACTACGAAGCGGTGATCCCGGCCAATAACGACAAAAAACTCACTGTTGACCGTTCCACTCTCCTTAACACCCTGCGCCGTGTTTCCATCTTCGCCAACCAGTCGACCCGCCAGATCCGCTTTAAGGTTTCCGGACAGGAACTGGTGATCTCCGCGGAAGACGTGGATCTTTCCAATGAAGGAAAAGAGCGTATGGCCTGCCAGTTTGACGGCGAAGACATCGAGATCGGCTTCAACAGCAAGTTCATGATCGAAATGCTCGCGAACATGGAGTCCGACGAGGTCATCCTCGAAATGTCGGCCCCCAACCGCGCCGCCCTCATTCTCCCTGTAGAGGAAGAAAACAAGGAAGAAGATCTGCTGATGCTGGTGATGCCTGTGATGCTGAACCAGTAGAAGACCCTGATCCGCAAGGATCGAAAAAAGGGGCTCTCCTCAACGGATCAGCCCCTTTCTTTTTCTGCTGTCATCATCACTGCTTCGACAGGAATTCCCTGATGTTGCGCTCGACCCTGGCCGGCACATCGGTGTTATCGGCCCGCTGAAAAGTTTCGCCCGTGATGCTTTCGTAAAGCTCGATGTACCTTTCGGAAACACTGTTCACGAAGTCATCAGTCATGTCAGGTACCTGCTGTCCGTCTTTTCCCTGGAAACCCTTCTCCATCAGCCACTCACGCACAAATTCCTTCGACAATTGTTTCTGGGCTTCGCCCCGGCTCTGCCTTTCCTCATAGCCCTCACGATAGAAATAACGTGAAGAGTCCGGTGTATGAATCTCATCAATCAGCGTGATCACGCCTTCAAATTTCCCGAATTCGTATTTGGTATCCACCAGGATCAGTCCCATCTTTTCCGCAATCTCACTCCCCCTGCGGAAGAGTGCGCGTGTGTATTCCTCCAGCTTAGTGTACTCATCCTCCGGTACCAGTCCGAGCCTGATGATCTCCTCACGGGAAATGTCTTCATCATGTCCCACGGCTTCCTTGGTGGTCGGCGTGATGATGGGTTCAGGAAAACGATCGTTCTCCTTCATTCCCTCAGGCAGCGCGATCCCGCAAAGGCTTCTGCGGCCTGTTTTGTACTCCCGCCAGGCATGACCCGACAAATACCCCCTGATCACCATTTCCACTTTAAAGGGTTCACACATTTTCCCCGCTGTAACCATGGGATCCGGCACCGCGATCTTCCAGTTGGGAACAATGTCGGCCGTCTCATCAAGGAATTTCGCCGCGATCTGATTCAAAACCTGCCCCTTGTAGGGGATTCCCCGTGGCAGAACCACATCAAATGCCGAAATACGGTCTGAAACCACCATGATCAGCAGGCGGTCGCCAATGTTGTACACATCCCTTACCTTTCCCGTGTAAAGGCTCTTTTGTCCCGGAAAGCTGAAACTGGTCTTTACAATTGCATTCTTCATATTGAGTTGTATTAATGAATAGTTTTCTGTGTCAGAGATGCTGGTAATCGGTCTCCAGCGAAAAATCAATGATCACGCGCGACCAGGCGTAATCCGTACGCAGGCGCATTTCCTCACGCTTCAGCCTGAGGATGGTCCAGACGGCCTCGCCAAAAAGAGCCGGGCAATGCCGGAACAGCGGGGCGCTGTCTTCTTCATAACCCTGAATGGTCACGAGTGCAAAACGCAGCTCCGTCAGGCGCTCATCCGTCCTGATCAGACTCTCCGCTATCACCAGGCCTGCGGTGTCGGTAAGCTGAATGTACAATGAACCCTCCAGGTTGCGGAAGACCGAAAAACGATAAAGTTCAGTGGTATCCCCTGCTCTTTCCTGCTCATTGAGTTGCATGCTGCTGACCGACCACAGGCCGCAGAGCCTGTTCTCCGCTTTGACAAACGACAGACAGGGCCCCTCTTCATAACGCTTGTCGCAGCCCGGCGCCAGCAGAAGGGTCAGCAGTATGAAGGCCAGTTTTTTCATCCTCCTTCGCTCCCGTTGTATGCGTTCAGAATGCGCGTCACCAGTTTGTGCCGGATGATATCCTGCTGATCCAGCATCACAAACTCAATCCCCTCAATTCCCTGGAGAATATTCATGGCATGCAGCAGTCCCGACTTCTGCCGGGCCGGCAGGTCGATCTGTGTAATATCGCCGGTGACGATGAATTTGGCCGACTTGCCCATACGCGTCAGAAACATTTTCATCTGTCCGACCGTGGCATTCTGGGCTTCATCCAGTATCACGAAGGCCTGATCCAGCGTGCGCCCGCGCATGAAGGCCAGGGGAGCGATCTCAATCACCCGGTCTTCGATGTACTGACTCAGTTTCTGGGGAGGGATCATATCCCACAAGGCATCGTACAATGGCTGCAGGTAAGGATCGAGCTTATCTTTGAGATCCCCGGGCAGGAAACCCAGGTTTTCGCCGGCTTCCACCGCGGGCCGGGTGAGAATGATGCGTTTGACCTCTTTGTTTTTCAGCGCGCGGACGGCCAGTGCCACTGCCGTATAAGTTTTCCCGGTTCCGGCCGGACCGATCGCCAGCGTCAGGTCATTCCTGTTGCAGCTCTCCACCATGCGGGCCTGGTTCGGTGTACGGGCGCGGATCAGCAAACCGCTTTTACCGTGAACCAGCACCTCCTCCCCGTTCCGGTGTTCATCGGGATGATTTTCCGGTGCCGCCCTCAAAATCTCCAGCACGCCGGCTTCAGTCAGGTGACCGTATTGTGAAAGGTAACGCAGCATGGCCTGCAGGGCCGTTTCCAACTGCTGCATCTCGGCCTCATCACCGATCAGGCGAAGCTGATCGCCGCGGGCAATAATCTTCAGTTTCGGGAAATGTTTACGGATGATCTCCAGGTACTGATCGTTGACACCCAGCAAATCAACAGGGTCGAAAACGTCAATGGTCAGGTCTTTCTCACTCATGTGCTGATGGTAAAGGCCAAAATTAGGAAAAATAAAGGCAGCATCATTTTTTTACATAATTTTGGCAGGAACCAAGACGGGCAGCGGGATGGCTATCATTACACTTACCAGCGACTGGGGACACAAGGACCACTATCTGGCAGCGGTCAAGGGGAGCATTTTGTCGCGCCTGCCTGAGGCCGGGATCGTCGACATTACGCACCACGTGACCCGCTACGATAGCTTTCAGACCGCCTTCGTGCTGAAAAACTGCTGTTACAATTTTCCTCCAGGCAGTGTTCACATTATCGCTGTGAACAGTGAAGCTTCCGTGAAAACCCCGCACAAGTTCATACAATACCGCGGGCACTGGTTCATCGGGGCCGACAATGGGGTTTTCTCCCTGCTGTGCGATGAAGAGCCGGAAGAGATCTGGGAAATCACCACTTTCCAGGATTCAGACCTTTTCACCTTCCCGGCGCGCGACGTATTTGCAAAGGTGGCCTGCCACCTGGCGGGCGGACTCGCTGCGGCGGAAATGGGCAAAAAAGCAGAGACCTTCAATAAAGTCAATGTTTTTAAACCGGTGATCGAAAAAGACCGGATACGCGGCGTGGTGATTTATATCGACGGGTACGAAAACGCCATCACCAATATCCGCCGCGAGGATTTCCTTCAGACAGGCAAAGGGCGGAATTTCATCATCACCTTCAGGGGTGAAGAAATCCGCAGCATCAGACAGGCTTACGGAGATGTGCCCCAGGGAGAGATCCTGGCCGTGTTCGGGGCGAGCGGATTCCTTGAGATCGCCATGAACCGGGGAAATGCCGCCGGATTGCTCGGACTGGATGTCAACGAATCGGTCAGGATTGAGTTCTCTGCCTCCTGAGTTTTATGACACGCGACGATGACAGGCTGTCAGGCTGACAGTGGTGGCAGATCGTGCCGCAACTTCACAACAATTTACTGATCAGCATCTTGACTTTCATCTTCAGAGGATGGCATACTAGTTGCTGTCACTATTTAGATTTATTCTAAATTAAAACAACAATGAATCTTCTGCTGATTAAAATAATGATGACCGCCCTGCTTCAAACAGGTGGGACGGAAACACCAAAAGAACTTATAACCAATAAAAACGAACAACATATGGAAAGCATTCTGAACACACCGTCCAAAAATCTGATCTTCCCCGAGCTGCCTTATGCCTATGATGCACTGGAGCCTTACATTGATAAAATGACCATGGAGATCCACTATTCAAAGCATCACAAAGCTTATTATGACAATATGATGAAGGCCATTGCCGGTACTGCGATGGAAAGCATGGAGCTGAAAGAGATCTTCAGGACCATGGATCAGCATCCGGTGGTGGTGAGGAACAATGCAGGGGGCTATTACAACCATCTGTTATTCTGGGAAAACATGAAAGCCGGTGTTGAACTCAGGGCCGGCGCGCTCAGGAGCGCCATAGAATCGCAGTGGGGCAGTTTTGACAAGTTCAAAGAAGAGTTTTCGGCAGCAGCGGCCACGCGTTTCGGCAGTGGCTGGGCCTGGCTGAACCTTGGAGCCGATGGCAGACTATTCATCAGCAGCACACCCAACCAGGACAATCCCCTGATGAATGTTGCCGAAAAGCAGGGCATTCCCCTTCTGGCACTTGATGTGTGGGAACACGCTTACTACCTGAAATACCAGAACCGCCGTCCCGAATACATCAGCAGTTTCTGGAGCGTGGTGAACTGGGAGATGGTTGAAAAGAGATATGCTGAAGCATTGAAGAAATAGCGGAGATGTGTTTTTTCATGGTTCGAAAAGTCCCGTGCTTTACCGGCGGGGCTTTTTGTTTTCCTATCATATTGGAATTTCAATTAATTCCCCTGCGGATCATGCACCAAAGACTGCGCAAAGGCCGGGTGCTGGCCGAGGTAGTATTCGTTCATTAATGATGCAAAGGCAAACAGGTCACTTTCGGAGTGAGGATCTCCGGAAATACCTGGAGAAATATAGAAAGCATGTGCCGGAAGTTGAGAAATTGTTGGATTGGCCGGATTTGAAAAATTGATACATCTTGAACCGGTCGGATCGGGCTCTACGTCTCCCGGAATGGGAAGAAGCAAGGATTGCTCTTGTGCCTGAACACCAAAGGTAAGTGCAAGCAACAATAGCAGGCAAAAGGGTTTAACGAAATGATTCATAAACGATTAGTTATTAATAATTATTTTTTTATTAACCGAAAAACTATCTCCTTGAATATTAACGATATAAAAACCATCCGGCAAATTCGTTAATTCTATTCTTTCAATGCTTGTTTGATCAAACAAACCATTATGCTTATAGCATAACCGGCCATTAATGTCATATACACTTAATGTAAGCTTATTACGATGAGTTTTAAATAACTCAACACTAAAGGACCCGTTATTAGGATTTGGATATATTTCTATATAATCAGGACTGCCGAATATTTTCTGAAAGCCGACAATCCCCTGTGAATTAGTCTTGATGAGTAAGACATCATAACTGCTGCTGTAACTGTTTGAATAACTTGATATGATGTATCCGTTATCAGAAGTTTGCTTAACACAACTCCCGTGTTCATCGCCTAAACCTCCGAAAGTTCTTGTCCAGAGCGTATCGCCAAGTTCATTTGTTTTTATTAGATAAACATCCCATCCCCCGGCTCCGTAACTTTCAGTGTATCCGGTAATAATATAACCATTGTCGTCAGTTGGCTGCACCATTCCGCCCCAGTCATCTTCCACACCACCGTATGTTTTAAACCACAATTCATTTCCCGCTGTATCAAGTTTCATCAAAAACATATCATAACCTCCCTCCCCAAAGCTCTTTGTAGATCCCGATATTATATAGCAATTATCGCTTGACAAACATGCTGAAAAAGCCTGATCATCATCTGAGCCCCCATAGGTTTTTGTCCAGATGGTGTCGCCAATAGGAGTTGTTTTAATTGCATAAACATTTCTTGTATTATTGAATCCAATATTAAAAGTTGAGCCACATATTAATAAGCGATTATCTGTTGTCTGTATAGTTTTGCAGCCAACATTACCATTCATTTTTCCATATCGCTTCGACCATACAGTGTCTCCATTATTGTTCATTTCAATAACTAAAACTTCTAAACCACTTCCAAAACTTGATGTACTTCCAGTGACTATGAAATTTTCATCAGATAATCTAATAATCGTTGAGCCAGTTTCATCAGATGCCCATCCATAGGATCTAGTCCATACTGTATCACCATTAGATAATAGTTTTACTACATATATATCTGATGCGCCTGCTCCGACGCTTGAAGTTATACCTGTAATGATATACTCATTATTAGCTATTTCAATGAGACACCCAGCTTGATCATTTGCCGGTCCGCCATAGGTTCTTGCCCACAACTCTGTGCCATATTCATCGGTACGAATTAAATAGACATCCCTGCCACCGGCTCCAAAACTCTCGGTATGGCCCACAACCATGTAGCCATTATCATTCGTTTGAATTACACAGCTTCCTCCATCAGTGTTGCTTCCGCCATAATGGTTTTCAAACATAATCTGCCCTCTCACATTAACTGATATCAGGAGGAGGGCAAGCAGGAGGAGGAGTTTGGGCATCAGTAAGGCGGGCCCTGGGGGGAAGTTTCTGCCTTTTTGAAGAGTAGTCGTGTGTTCAGCTTTCATCCGGAGTGATATTAAGTATAATGCAAATATATGATCGTTTTATGCTTTTTATCATTGATTACCAAACAATTTTCTCTTCACTCCCATGATCTTCCGTTGAATGCGCTCGTTATTCCTTAACCATCTTCGAAAATCATTCTTCTACTTCCGTGCTCCTTGTTCGGATATCACCTGCTGATTCAGTCAGCAGTCAGCAGCAATCAGTCATCAGTGAGTTTTCAGTGAGCTCAGCCACGCCGATACACCGATACACCGGCACTCCGTCACCCGTCACCGGTCACCCGGTCACCCGTCACCCGTCACCCGTCACCCCGGTTACCCGTATTCATCAAGTCGATTTTACCAGGGTTCTGCTGGCATCAAGGCCCCTCGACAGGCTCGGGGACCGGGTGCCTTTTTGTTTGCAAGCGGGCTTCGACAAGCTCAGCCCTGATTCAGTCAGCAGTCAGCAGCAAACAGTGAGCAGTGAGTTTTCAGTGGGCTCAGCCACAGCATCACTTCATCACTCCATCACTCCATCACTTCATCACTTTCGTCACTTTCGTCACCTCCGTCACCTCCGTCACCTCCGTCACCTCCGTCACCTCCGTCACCTCC
>CALGYY010000084.1 GCA_937934705.1 uncultured Bacteroidota bacterium | reverse complement strand
TCTTATATGGGACGAGGAACAAAACAAATTCGTTGTGGAAGCAGGCTTCCCCGTTAACGGTAAACCAGAGGTCAGTGGCAGAATACGCCTGGTTTCTTATCCCTTGATGAAAACCGTTGCCGGAAGCCACTTCGGAGCCTATGAGTCCTCGTATCTTTCTTATGAGAACATAGAAAAGTATATCGGGGATCATAAGCTGGTTCAGAAGGGTCAGCCATGGGAGGTATATATAACAGACCCTGAAACTGAACCCGACATGCAGAAGTGGGAAACGAGGATTTATTATCCCGTGGAATAAATCTGCACAGGAAAGGTTACTGATTGGATCAAAGTCCCCGGATCAGCGGGTTTTCCTGACCCGGTCCGAAGACCGGGAGTAAAGGTAGTGCTTCTGTTTTCGGAGTCGCATACCTCTCTCATTCAGCCAGGGTATAATCGCTGAAATGGCCGCTTTTTTTAACTTTGCAGGCTATTCATAAAAAAGAAGTTCTATGAAATTCCGTTTGCTCGAAAAACCCTTTTCGAAACGCTGGTTTTTATCGTACAGTCTGATCGTGATCGGCTCCTTTATCATGGCTGCGGGTTATGTGTTTTTCATATCCCCCAACCTGATCGTACCGGGAGGTGTTTTTGGTATTTCCATCGTGATCCACCATGTCAGCAGTGGCTGGTTTTCATTTGCGCCTGACGGTCTGCCTATTGGTCTCACAGGTCTCATCCTGAACATTCCGCTCACTATAGCGGGTATTAGGATACTGGGCCCCCGTTTCGGAGTGAAAACAGTGGTGGGATTTGTGCTCTCCTCCGATTTTATCGATTTGCTCACTATAATATGGGGGGAACAACCACTGGTGGAAAATGATGTCCTTCTTTCATCGGTATTCGGTGGTGTAATGGTGGGTCTGGGACTGGGACTTGTTTTTCGCTCCAAGGCCACTTCCGGCGGGTCGGATATTATCGCCATGATCCTGGCCAAATATACACGTATGCCGGTTGGACAATTACTGATCATCGTAGATTCCGTCATCGTACTGCTGGGTCTTGCCGTTTTTCAGGACTGGAGGATACCGCTCTATTCCTGGGTAGTGATCTTCATTACGGGAAGGGTGATCGATATTGTATTGCAGGGTATGACCTATGACAAAACGCTCTTTATTATTTCCGATAAAACGGAGGAAATCAAGGAGGTTATCCTCAGTGATCTGAAAAGGGGAGGGACATTCTTTCAGGGAACAGGCATGTATCAGGGTGATCAGAAGCAGATCATTTTCACCGTCGTCAGCCGTAAAGAACTGGGAATGCTGCTCGATTTCATCAGAGATATTGACCCCCGTGCTTTTGTCACTGTTCTTGATGCCAATGAAATTCTTGGTGAGGGATTCAGGCCCCTGAAGGAAAAGAGAATCCAATAATAAAGAAGAGAAATCTTATATAATGACATTGTGAATGGATGAGCATCAGGATCATCTTCAAGCACCGGTAATCCCTCAGGAGCCATACCCTGCCGGGACTTTTCAGCAGCGCCTTCCCCGCAAACCTTATCCTTCTGTCGGGGGGGCTTTCGGATTGCTGGGCATTCTGCTCGGTGTCAGCTTTATCGGAGGTGCATTGCTGGGAATGTTGAATTACTTTATTCCCGCGGCTGATGCTCCTGGTTTTATGATGATCTATCTGGCCGCTTTTACGATCACCCTATGGATTGGACTCATGTTCAGGCGTGACAAAAGTTTTTCATGGAAATCGGGCCGCTGGTATTTGTGGCCACTGGTGCTCATCTTTACTGTAGCTTTTCTGATCATCAGGGAACCGGTGTTACAGCTTTTCAACGAGGGTGAGGCCGAAAAAGACCTGATCTCCGGTCTGGATGCCATGAATCCCTTCATGCTGGTGGTCAGCGTGCTGGCGGCCCCGTTATTTGAAGAGCTTATTTTCAGAGGGGTGATACTCGAAGGTTTCCTGAAACGATACCGCCCCGGATTTGCCATCCTGATGTCGTCAGTTATTTTCGGTATCGCACATGTTCACCCCTTGCAGTTTGTCAATGCTCTGCTCCTGGGTTTGGTGATGGGCTGGTTGTATTGGAAGACCAGATCCCTGCCTCTGACCATCATGCTGCATTTTGTCAATAATCTCGGCGCCAGTTTCCTTTCGTGGAAATTCACGGAACCGGGAAGTGGTGTACGTGAGATGGCAGGAAGCGAAGTCGCGTTTCTGGTCTTGTTCCTGTTCTCATTACTGCTGGTTTTTGTCACCTGCCTTATCGTTCCGGCATACCTGAAAACAAGACCTCCTCAGAAAATGAAACTAAATGAGGGGTAAAAGCCCGGCCGGATAATATTTTCATAAACTCTTTGGTTTCATGCACTTTTTCTTTAAGTTTGCACCTTCAAAACCAAATCCCAAACATCCCCAATGAAAATCCATTCCATTAAAATGATGATTCTCCTGGCCTTTGTTATGGCAGGAATGAATGTTTTTTCCCAGGATTTCTCCAGAGTTCAGCCGGGCATGAGTCTGGCCGATTTTAAGCAAGCTTACCCGGGTGCCGTGAAACAGGCGGAGGGTGACCAGAAAGTTGGCTACAGGGACGAAACCATCCTTGATCTGAAAGGGAGCTGGACCTTCAATTTCAGAGGCGACATTCTGGTGGATTATTACTGGAGTGCATACGTTGATGAGGTGAACAGAGAGAATTTTGAAAAGTGTTATAATGTTACCCAGCAATTGGTCGGCCGTTACCGTAAGCTTATTGGTGAACCCGTGAAAACGGAAACAGGTCATATCAACTTCAGGGATCCGGCCACAGATCCTCACCAGGGTTACGATGTGAAGCATTTCTGGTGGGAAACAAATTCGTCGAAAACTCACATTGGCTTTAAATTCCTTGCAGGTGATTCCTACCGTTTTCAGGTGGTCATGGAATTTGAAAAGAAATAGACGCTGACTATTTCATCAGCTCCGATAATTTTTCAATGAGTTTATCACCCCGCAGGTCGCTGGTGATCACTTTCCCTTCGCGATCCAGCAGATAAGCAGCCGGAATGGCTGTAATATTCCAGTCCAGTGCTGCCTCGTTCTCCCAGAATCTTAGGTCACTGACATGGATCCAGTTCATTTTATATTTTGCAATACCATCGGTCCATGCTTTCCTGTCACGGTCAAGCGACACCGAGTAGATCTCGAAACCTTTGTCTTTGAACTTAGTGTAAGCTTCAACGAGATTGGGTATTTCCTCTTTGCAGGGTCCGCACCACGTGGCCCAGAAGTCTACCAGAACATATTTTCCTTTGAGTGATGACAAAGCGATCTTCTTTCCGTCAGGATCCGGAAGGTTGATCTCCGGCGGTATGCTCCCGCTTGTAATGGAAGAGGAGGTGGCCTCCAGCTCGTTCATGTAATCACCCACCAGGGGATTGTCAGGGTGTGTTTTGTAAAGGGCTTCGACAATATCCCGAAAGAGGGCGCTGTCCTGCACCGGATCCAGCACGTCCATAAATACGAGTTGGGCCAGGTGGGGTTCTTGCGCGCTGAATGATTTGCGGAAATGCATGCTCCTTTCTTCCTCCAGTTTCCGTGCAGCACTGTCGGCAGCCTTGTAAATACTGTCGGATTTTGCATCGTAGAAGTCGTTGGCGTCCATCAGTTCGTAGAGCTTGGCCGAGAGCGGAGACCCTTCGATTTGCGGATGCATCATATTTTCAAGGTCGAGCTGCAGTGTAATGACCTCCCCGGGTGCGGGGATGATCAGGACCACGTCGTTTTCGTTGGGGCCGAGGTAAATATAATCTGTGGTACTCAGGGGAAAGCTGACATTGAAATTCCCGTTGTTGCCCAGGGGCACGGCTGTAATATATCTTTGGCTGTAAGCCTCCATTACGATGATTTCCTTCGAACTTCCGGCATTTTTCAGGTGCCCGTTGATCGTGACAGTCTGGGCAAAGGGGGTCAGGCCGGTTAACACCAGCATGATCAAAGCGATGATTCTGGTCATGGGATTTTATTAGTTGTAACGCAAAGGTAGTCTTTTTCTTGCCTGAATTCCCGTCCTTATTATATTTGCAGGTCTTACGTCCATGCTACCCATTCAAAACAACGCTGATGGAACAGTACATTATTTCTCTGGATCAGGGTACGACAAGCTCAAGGGCTGTATTGTTCGATGCGCATCTTGCTATAGCGGGAATGGCCCGGAAGGAGACCAAACAACAATACCCGCTGGCAGGATGGGTTGAACAGGATGCACAGGAGATCTGGGATAATCAGTTGTCAGTTGCCCGGGCCATGTACGACCGGGCCATTCTCTCCGGAGGTCAGGTTCAGACGATCGGGATCAGCAATCAGCGTGAGAGTACCGTTGTTTGGGACCGGAGGACGGGAAAAGCGGTTTATCCGGTGATTATCTGGCAGGATAAGCGAACGACCGCATTTTGCGCAGAACTCTCGCAGGGTCCTGAATACGGGATGATCAGAAGAAAGACAGGATTGTTACCTGATCCGTATTTCTCTGCAAGCAAGATCAGTTGGATACTGGATCATGTTCCCGGAGCAAAGGACGCTGCCGTCAACGGTCACCTGCTTTTCGGAACCATCGACAGCTGGCTGATCTGGAAAATGAGCGGGGGAAGACTACACATCACGGATGCGTCAAATGCTTCCAGAACCCTGTTGTTCGATATTCATGCCGGATCCTGGGATCCGGAATTACTGGAATTGTTCGGAATCCCTGCGGGTATGTTACCGGAGGTCCGGCGTTCGTCAGAAATCTACGGGAAGACAAGTCCGGGTATTTTCCCGGAAGAGATCAGCATCTCAGGAATTGCCGGTGACCAGCAGGCTGCATTATTCGGACAGCGGTGTTTTCAGGCGGGAATGGCTAAGAATACGTACGGAACCGGGTGTTTTATGTTGATGCATACCGGCGACCGGCCTGTGCTTTCAGATTCCGGTTTGCTTACTACAGTGGCATGGAATATCACGGGCCAACCGGAATATGCGCTTGAGGGCAGTGTTTTCATGGGTGGTGCAGCGGTGAAGTGGCTTCGTGACGGTCTCGGTATCATCGGACATGCAAATGAAACGGAAGCGATTTGCCGGTCGGTGAATGACAATGGCGGGGTTTTTCTTGTACCTGCTTTCGCAGGTTTAGGTGCACCTTACTGGGATGCGGATGCCAGGGGTATGATCTGCGGGTTAACCCAGGGAAGCACTGCGGCCCATATTGTCAGAGCCACCCTGGAATCTATCGCATACCAATGTCGTGATGTGATTTCTGTGATGGAAACTGACAGTGGCATCGGACTGCGTGCCCTGAAAGTGGACGGGGGTGCATCGGTCAATGATTTCCTGATGCAATTTCAGGCAGACATTCTGGGTGTCAGAGTGATGCGGCCTTCAGTGATTGAGTCTACAGCGCTGGGTGCCGCTAGTCTGGCCGGGCTGGCTTGCGGAATGTTCAGCATAGACGAACTGCATCCGGATCCTGAGCATGAGCAGGAGTTCAGTCCGCTCATGCAGGGACATGAGCGTGAACGTTTGTATTCGGCCTGGAAATTTGCGGTACAAAGAGCCCGTTTCAGCGGGTCATCCAGGGGAGCTTCATAAGGTCAGCATTACCGCCGGAGAGGATGATAATGACGTGGCGTCCCTTGAAATGTCCGGGGTTCTCCAACACGGCTGCCAGGGGTACGGCAGAAGATGGCTCGACCACGAGCTTCATTCTTTCCCAAATGGTTTTCATGGCGGTAACGATGGTGTCTTCCTCTACGGTCAGAATATCATGAACATGCTTCAGGATAAGTGGATAGGTGAGACTGCCCAGGGAAGTCAGCAAACCGTCGGCAATGGTTTGAGGGTTATCTGAAGGAACGAAGGTGCGTGAATGAAAGGAACGTGCAGCATCATCTGCTGCTTTGGGCTCTGCGGCAATGACCTGTGTCCCGGATGAGAAGTAATGAGCAGAAAGTGCTGTTCCGCTCAGCAGGCCGCCACCTCCGACCGGGGCCATGAGGATGTCGGGTTGTGCCGTGTCCTGAAATATTTCAAGTGCTGCTGTCGCCTGCCCGGCAATAATCCTGACATCATTGTAAGGATGTATCTCACTTGCCCCTGTTTTTTCTTTCACTGTTTCGAGGCTGGTTTCTCTGTCTTTCAGGCTCGGTTTGCAAAAGGTGATTTGTCCTCCGTATTCTTTGACGGCAGCAATTTTTACAGGGTTGCTGTTTTCAGGCATGACAATATAAGCGGGCATTTTCCGCAAGGCTGCAGCCCGGCTGAGGGCTGCCGCATGATTTCCGGAAGAGTGTGTGCATACACCTCTGTTTTCCTTCTCAGCATTGAGGCTGAAGACCGCATTGACTGCACCGCGGCTTTTGAATGCCCCGGCTTTTTGGAGGTTCTCGCATTTGAACAGTATGCTGCAACCGCAAAGCCTGTCGATGCCCGAACAATGCAATAAAGGTGTTCGGTGAATATAAGGGGCGATACGCTCCGCTGCTTCCCTGATGGTGCCGGGTTCCGGAACTGTACTCATTTTTTTATGCTTTCCGAAATACCCAGACAGGCCTGATCGAGGAGCTCATATACTTCTTTAAACTTAAAATACCCTCCGTAATAGGGATCAGGAACGGCCTCATTCTTTCCTGGGTTAACCACATTCATGATGTAATCCACTTTCTTTCTGTCTGCTTCTGAACGTGCCATGAACATGACATCCTGGTAATTGGTGTCGTCCATAACGTAGATACGGTCGTAGTTGTCGAAATCTTCTTTGCGGAAGAGGCGGGCACGGTGGGCAGAAAGGTCAATCCCATGCTCTCCGGCCACTTTTTGGGCACGTTCGTCGGCTTCATCACCAATGTGATAGGGTTCAAAACCTGCAGAGTCGACCTCAGCGTCAATCCTGAGTTTTCTGAGGTGCTGCTTCAGTATCCCGCAGGCAAGGGGTGAACGGCAG
>CALGYY010000083.1 GCA_937934705.1 uncultured Bacteroidota bacterium | reverse complement strand
TGCAGGCCGCAGAGGAATTGATGGGAGAAGGATGCAGGTAGGTGATGGAGTGATGGAGTGATGAAGTGTCGAAAGTCGAAAAGTCAAAAGTCATAAAGTCTCATAAAGTCAAAAGTCCAGGCATACCCCGATACCCCGTTACCCCGATACCCCGTTACTCTGACTCACCAGATCGCCCCCAATATCGAATATCCTTATATCCGCCACCCTACTCCGTTACCCCGATACCCCGTTACATTCTCTCAAAAGGCCGGACCAATGTATAACGCCGAACGCCGAAGTGACTGGTGAGAAAATGATTATTAATATTTACTGAATCTTCCAGGGGAACAGATAAGTAAATGACAGGACTATTTCCCTGTTTCGGAAGCGTGTCATCTGACTGACATATCCCTCATCAGGTGTATCCAGAGAATACTTCATCTCATCTGACCAACAGGTCCAAAAGATATTCAGCCGGTAGTTCTTGCGGCAGCACAAACTGATCCCGATCATTATCAGGTTAGTAAAACGTTTCGCGGGCCAGCCCAAGTCGTCAGAATTGAAAGGACTGTAAATCGTATCTGATCGGATGAGATCACCATACCCCCATGCCCCGTAATCCAACTCAAAATGGTAGTGATTCTTCCCCCAGACATATACACACGGCCGATAGGTCAGGGATAAAGCAAGGTCAAAATCATTCAAAGCTAAAACCCCATATACGCTTATCGGGAAATTAAATCTGTAGAACTTCTGGTATTCTTCAATTTTAAGGTTATAAGGCAATTTCTGATAATCCTTCAAATACACCTCCTTCTGGCCGCATCGCTGGAATTGAATTCCTGCACCAAGGTGCAGATTTTCTATCATTCTCAGATGTCCCGACAGTCCGGTTACCGGACTTAGCACCTGATAGGTTTGTTTTGAGGAACTGTCGTTTAAGAAATCCCCGGATCTTTTCTTATAACTCAATGGAATGGCCATACCCATTTCCGGCCCGATGTAAAATTTCTGAGCCTGCAGGCATGAAGGAAATATCATGGCCACGAGAAGGGTCAGATGTACTGCTTTCCGCACAGGTCGGTTTTTAGTCGAATAATAAGGAGGTCATTACTCACGACAGTAAGTATATTTGTAAGTCTCATTATTGTATATATTAGATGGATGTCCGTTGAGATAATATAGCCATAGTTCACAACTATTTATGTGCACGATTGAATAAATTATTGTCCCTGGAGAACCAACAGTATCTTCCGGCCATTTAGTGTATGTTCTTCCTTCACAGATCAATAATGATTGATCGTGATCCAGTCTCCATTCTCCACGGAACTTAAAGCTGCTGTCGGCTATTACCCAGATGAATGTATTATCTTCTTTGAATTCAAAACCGGAACCAATTATCCAGCTTGTTTGCACACCGGAGTCGGCATGATACAATTCGGTAAGTTTCCACTTCCCAATAAGAGTCTGCTCTTTCTCTGCGACCATTGTATTGTCCTTATCACATGAAATAGAAAAGCATGAAACAAAACTGAGGATGAATATTATTCCATGTGTTGTTATTACTCCCGGCTTCATAGTGATCAAGCTGATTGTTTGGTTTCCTGTTGTGATCAACTACTTTTTGAGGTTATAGTTCAGGATTAGCAAATCAATTCTCCGTCTATTCTAAGGTCAATGTTTATTAATCCCCCCTGCCCAATAAGACAGAGAGAGCCACATGGGGGAGAGTTGATAAAGTTGGGTTCCCTGACAAGTATTTGATATCTGCCCGCCAGATTGCTTTCTTCAGTCTCATCAGAAATCATTTGCTTTTTATATGACGAAAACAAGAATGCTATACCTCAAATTTTTAATGTGTTTTTCGGAAAAAATAGCTGCCCGGGTTTCCCTCTCTGAGTAATTTGTTGTTTAAAAAAAGAAAAGCACTGACTCCATCGTCTCTACGCGGGTTCAAATAATGAGTAGTATGGTGGTATGAGAAAGGTACATAAGCTGATTTCCCAAGAAAGTAGCAATAAGCGGTTCTTGTTTTCTCTGGCCTGACCATTCTAACACTAAAGTATGCCTGCTCATGGCTGTCCTGAGCAAGGTCGAATTCAGTAATTCGCCACTCCGCGATGAGATCATTCTGGTTGTCACCGTAATAACAATCTATGTCGCCTTCAATTGAAATACAAAAATTAAACATGTTGCCTTCCTGAACAATACACGCTGAATCATAAATAAAGGAAGGGTGTGATGATTGATAAGACAAAACAAGTAATTGATAACTGCCCGCTAAATCACTTTCCTCAATAGCATCAGCTATTTTCTGCTTTTTACAGGCTGACAACAGCAATATCAGGACAAGGATTCCTATAAAAGAGAAGTGCTTCATAACTTATTCTGATAGTGCATTAATTGCCCCAGCCCCCCCGGTATTTGTAACCTTTATACTGCAACTCATATTCTGTATCTGATCATCACATAAGAAAGGAGGTAAATATACTGGTTTTATCTTCAGATGTCAAGGGGAGGTGGATATTTAACATTTGTGAGGGGGAAGCGGGTGATGAAGTGATGCAGTGATGCAGTGATGGAGTGATGAAGCGTCGAAAAGTCAAAAGTCATAAGGTCATAAAGTCAAAAGTCCAGGCGTACCCCGATACCCCGTTACCCCTATACCCCGTTACATTATCTCGAAAGAAGTGACCGGGTGACCGGGTGGCGAAGGCTAATTCGGATCCACATCGACAGAGAGCTGAACCGTCCGGTATTTTTCGTGCCTGCTGAAGGCTTCTGTGTGCAGGATGAGTTTTTGTTTCACGCTTGTGAAACCGGCGTCTCTCGGGATCTTGAGCAGAAAATCCTTCAGAAAGAGATTCTTTATCCGGGATACCAGAGGGTATTCCGGTCCCAGAAGAAGAGATCCGAAGTCCTTTCTGAGATCAGCAGACAGGTGACGGCAGGCCTCATCCAGTACCTTATGATCGCGGTGTCTAAGGGTAATGCGGACCAGACGGAAAAAAGGCGGGTAGCGGAACTGATTTCTTTCGGCGAGCTGGTGGCTAAAGAATGCCGCGTAATCATTGTCCTTCACAAAGCCGATCACCGGATGTTCAGGGTTCCAGGTCTGAATGATCACCTTCCCTCTCTTTTTTCTTCTGCCCGCCCTTCCGCTTACCTGTGCCATCAGCTGAAAGCTCCTCTCGAAGGCCCTGAAATCAGGGAAACCCAGCATATTGTCTGCATTCAGGATGCCTGCCAGGCTCACATGATCAAAGTCCAGTCCTTTGGTTACCATTTGCGTTCCCACCAGGATATCCACCCTTCGCTCCTCGAAATCGCTGATGATCTGCCTGTAGGCACTTTTGGAGCGTGTCGTGTCAAGATCCATTCTCGAGATGCGTGCCCCGGGGAAAAAATTCGACAACTCCTCCTCCACTTTTTCGGTTCCGAAACCTTTCATGATGATCGCCGTGCTTCCGCAGGCCGGGCATTTTTCGGGGACGCGGGTATGGAAACCGCAGTAATGGCAACGTACCGAATGATTGTGCTTGTGGTAAACCAGGGTGACATCGCAGTTTTTGCAACCGGGCATCCAATGGCATTCATTACATTCAAGCCTCAGGGAGAAGCCCCTGCGGTTCTGGAAAAGGATCACCTGTTCCTTTTCAGCGAGGGCGCCCTGTATATGATCGAGCAGGGTTTGTGAAAAATGACTGTGCATCCGCTTTTTCCTGCTTTCTTCCTTCAGATTGGCCGTGATGATCTCCGGCATCATCAGGTTGCCGTAACGCTCTGCCAGCTCAATCATCGCATAGCGTCCGTGCTTTGCGTTGTAATAGCTTTCAATGGCCGGAGTGGCGGACCCCAGCAATACACGGGCACTGTGGATATGGGCCAGCATAATGGCCGTATCGCGGGCATGATAACGTGGAGCAGGTTCATACTGCTTGTAAGAGGGATCATGTTCCTCGTCAAC
>CALGYY010000082.1 GCA_937934705.1 uncultured Bacteroidota bacterium | reverse complement strand
GACCACCGAGATCTACACTCTTTCCCTACACGACGCTCTTCCGATCTACAATCCGTAAACATAGCCTGAACAACCCATATTCACATCATAGGCCATACAATCTCTCGAAAAACCCATCCTGTCCTGCACGATAACAGCGGTGGCCGGTATGGGATAATCACGGGACTGAGAAACAAAAACGATGAGCTGAATATCACTTCGGGACCATCCCAGCGCATCCATAAGCTTTGTGGCAGAGGCCATGCAAAGATCCGACGTTGTCACTCCGGGAGGTGCTACCCTGCGCGAATACACGCCCGTGGTCCGCATCAGGAGCTCCCTTTCCTTTTCAGAAATCCAGCTGTAATCACGATTGAGGATCTCGCGCCCGGGTACGCAGGCTGCAAGGCCACGCATTTTCACACCCCGGATAGAAAATCTGGCCATTATTCCCTGATTCTGCTTTTTACAATGCCGAAAATATCCTGTATGGTTTTGGACTGACGCAGATCATCAGCGGTCAGTTCAACATCGTACTCAGCGTTGACCATCGCAATCAGAATCAGAGCATTGACCGAATTCCATTCGAAAACATCTCTGAAGACCGTATCCGGCTTAAGCTTTCCCGGCTCCAGATCAACGAATTCCTGTTCAATATTGCCAATGAAACTTTCAATTGTTATCATGGGTGATTTTCTGTTTTCAATAACAAATGTAGCAAAAAAGCTCGATTCCCCGACAGTTGCGCCGATTTGCAGCGCATCACTGAAAATCTCTTCTTATTCATTTATACATTAAAGATCTTTATGTTTATACTCCTTACCTGATTTCCCCATGCCCCAATTCAGCCCGGTCAGCCGGTTAAACCAACGGATAGAGTAATACAGGATATATCCATCCCATGGAAAACTCATATTACCTGACAGAAAACGCAGGTACACCATGGGGCGCATCCAAATCACCAGCAGAAGAAAAACGATTTTTTTCCACCCCTGAACTTTGCGAAAAAGTCCCGGCGTCATCAGCGGAAAATAGATCCGCTTCATGATCCTCATCTTCACCAGGAAATCGCCCTCATACCAGGGTGCTTTAAAGCGCACCATCATATACCTGATCCAGCCGTCGATATCCGTCGGAGGCTTGAAGCCATAGCGTATGCAGGTATCGTACAGCGGGGTTCCCGGGACGGGTTTAAAAAAATTGAGGCTGACATCCAGGCTGCGGTCGATGAGTTTAGCCTTCATCACCATTTTCATGGTATTCCTGAAATCCTTTTCCGGGTTCCAGGGGAAACAAACCATAATGGCATAATTGGGCTTGACCCCTCCCCGCTTCAGCAGGCTGACAATATCCAGATTATCCTTTACGGTGCTTTCCTTATTGATCTTTTCCAGCACTTCCTCATCGCCCGATTCGGCACCGATGAATACCTGACGCAGGCCCGCGCGGTACATGAGTTTCACATCCTCCACACTGAACAGCTTCAAAAAGCGGGAAGCCGAAGCATTCGCATGCCAGAGAATATCCAGATTTTCCTCAATCATGCGGCGGCACAACTCAAGGGTAAAATCCCGCTTCACAAAGAAAGTCGGATCCTCGAAACGTACGGCGCCCATCCCCGACTTTTCCTTAAGGTACTTCAGATGCGTGATGACCTCACCGACCGGACGATGCCACCAGCCCCTGCCGAAAACATTAGCCATTGAGCAGAAGCCACAGGCATTGGGACATCCGAAGCTGGCAAAATACCACATGGTTTTTTCCGAAAACCGTTTTTTGGTATTATAGCGGGCGACATCGATCAGGCTGAAGTCGATGGGAGGAAAATCATTGGGATTCCTGATCTTCCCGCGGGGATTGACCATGATATTCCCGCCGTTCTTGTAACCCAGATTGGGAATATCGGAGAAGGCACTTCCCGTGAACAGGGCATCGGCCAGACGCTCAAAGGCCGGTTCTCCCTGACCGGAAACGGTGAAATCCACAAAGTTTTCACGCAAAACCTCTTCTGTTAACAGGCTGGGGTGCCAGCTTCCCCACACCACTGGTGCTTCCGTATATTGCTTTACCGCCTTTGAAAACTCCCTGGCTCCGTACAACTGATAACCTGTCATGGTACTGACCCCGGCAAGCAGCAGTCTTTCTGCGTTCAGTCTGATCTGAGGCAGATAATCAGGTTCCAGCTGCTCGTCGATCAGCACCAGCCTCAGCTTTCCGTTGAGCATGCGGCCCAGGTTCAGAAACTCGTACGGAACAGCACTGATGATGGGCCCGGGATAGGTCCGGGGATGAAATAAAATGACCGTATCTTTTCCGGCAGTCAAAATCTTTGGGTTTGCATCAGTTGTCATTCCTGAAGAATCCTGCAATGATTTCCCTGAATCTCTGCTGAATAACTTCACGTTTCAGTGACATCTTGGGCGTCAGCTCACCACCATCGACCGTCCAGTCCCTGGTCATGATCTCATAACGCTCTATACGCTCTGTTTCCATGGCTTCCTGATTGTACTCCTCAATAAGCTTTTCAACTTCTCTGACGACCAGTGTATGCCTGGCCATGAATTCATCATCTGAAAAGGCAATCCCCTTCTCTTCAAACCACTTCAGTATGTAATTGAAATCAGGAACGATCAGCGCACCGAGATAACTCTGATCTGCACCGACAACCATCACCTGACTGATCAGGGGAGCTTGTTTCAGCTTATTTTCTATCGCCTCCGGCGATATATACAGTCCGCTGGAACTTTTGAACAGCACCTTCTTGCGGCCCGTGAGCCGGAGAAAGTGGCCGTCAACAATCTCACCTATGTCTCCCGTGTGGAAATAACCGTCACGGTCAATATGCTCAAAGGTCAGCAAAGCCTGCATATAATAACCCAGCATCACGGTGGGACCTTTGACCAGAATTTCACCGTCAGAGGCAATCTTCACCGACAAAATCGGAAGGATCTTGCCGACCGTCCCCCGCTTTACCGCAGTGTTGCTGTTATTGGAAATAACAGGACTGGTTTCCGTGAGGCCGTAACCTTCATAAACAGGTATGCCTGCAGCCCAGAATACCTTCAGCAGCATGGGCTGCAAGGCTGCACCGCCGCATATGATACGGCTCAGGCGCCCGCCCAGCATCTGCCTCCAGTGACAATATACCTTGCGGTCGTAATACCAGCTTTTCAGCCGATAGATCAGTCCGGGGTCCCGTTCAATCGGAAAGTTCATCGCGTGACGAAGGGCATGATCAAATATCCTCTTCTGCTTCCCCTGCAGTGATGCCGATTTCGCCCTGATGCCCATGAATACCCGCTCAAGAAGAAGCGGCACAGTCGTGAGCACGTGCGGCCTGACCTCCCTGATATTTTCGGTGATACTGGCCAGACTCTCGGCATACCATACCTCAACACCGCAATAGATATACATATAATTCAGCATGCGCTCATACACATGACAGAGAGGCAGGTAAGAAACCGCCTTATCTCCCGGTTTCAGCAAGAAAGTAGGAGCAACCGCTGTGAAGTCGGCAATCAGGTTGCGGTGCGACAGCATCACCCCTTTGGGGTTGGAAGTCGTGCCGCTGGTGTAAATTATGGTAGCCAGATCATCCGGTAGTACCGATCCGGACTCATGGATAATTTTCTCCTTCAGTACTGCATCATCCCCACCCTGAGTAAAGGCCTGCAGGTCATCTGCCCCGGGCAAACGGTCATAGGAAATGATCCTTTCAAGCCTTTCAGTCTGATCTTTGAGTGCACTGACCTTCTGAAAAATAAAATTATTTCCGGCAAAAACCATCCGGGCACCGGTTTCATTCAGAATGTAACCCAGATCTTCATTGCTGATGACCGGGTATACCGGGACATGAACCGCACCTGCCAGTTGTATGCCCATGTCAATAAAATTCCACTCCGGTCTGTTGGGCCCGATATTGATAATTCGGTCACCATTCATTATCCCGGCACGCCTTAAAGCTACTGCAATATCAAGGCTCTTTTTCCTGAAATCATCATAAGTGTAAGTGATCCACTTGCCGGCCATTTTGCCCGCCAGTGCCAGAGCACCCTTATCGCGCTCAACAGTATAATTCAGTAAGTCAAATAGTCGTGTGACTTCCATGTTCGTCGTGGTGAGTTTTGACAAATCTACTCAATTTCCACAAATTAACATTTCATTAAAAATACCTATTTTTGGCACGGGGGTAATGATTATGGCGAAATTGATGAAGAAAAGCAAACAAACAGGCCGGGAAGCCAGTACCGGAATGCAGATAAAAAGCTGGAAAGTTTTACTGTTTCTGGGGATACTGGTCTTCGCGGTTTACGGGAATACCATTCCCAACCGCTTCGCCCTGGATGATGACATGGTTACCCAGCACAATACAGTCATAAAAAAGGGAATCAAGGGAATTCCTGAGATCCTGAAAACGCGTTACGCCACTTATCCTAAGCAGAATTACGAGTACCGCCCCCTGGTGAAGATCACATTTGCTATTGAACACAGTCTTTTCAAGGGCAACCCGCATGTGAGCCACGCCATCAATGTTTTACTCTATCTGCTCTTATGCAGCGTGATTTATCTGCTCCTGCGCAAATTGCTCCGCTCGTACCATCCACTGATCCCCTTGCTGGCCACGGCTTTGTTTATTGTCCACCCTGTCCACACGGAGGTCGTGGCCAGTCTGAAAAACCGCGACGAAATCATGAGTATGCTGGGCGGACTTATGGCCATGTGGGCCATGATAAAATTTACCGAAAACAAAAAGTGGTGGTGGATTCCAGTGGGACTATTCTTCTTCGCCTTCGGATATTTCTCAAAATCCAGCGTACTCGTATTCCTGGCCTTAATCCCGCTGACCCTGTACTTTTTCACGAATACCAAATGGTACACTCTTGTCATGATTACACTTACCCTGCTGATTGTACTATACCTTGCCAGGGTATTGCCACGCATTTACCTGCCACCCACAGAAAGGGAGATCCTGTATTTTGAGAATCCGCTGTACTACGAAAAAGGCTTCTGGATACGCATCGGAACCGCACTCACCGTCGTTCTCTTTTACCTGCGACTGCTTGTTTTCCCCCACCCGCTGGTGTACTACTACGGTTACGATATGATACCGGTGAGCGGACCCGGGAATGTCTGGAGTATCCTGTCACTACTTATCCTCCTCGCAATGCTGTTTGCAGCTATTAAGCTGATCCGCAAAAAACACCTGCTGTCATACAGCATCCTGTTTTTTCTTCTGAGCATTTCAATGTACGCCAACCTCATCAAACCACCGCCGGGTATCGTAGCGGAACGTTTCCTGATGGTACCTTCACTGGCTTTCTGCCTGGCCCTGCCCATGATAGCATTCATGATTTTCAGGATCAATTCCAGGGAAAACAACATCAGCCGGAAACAACTGACGCGACCATTGATTCTCATTGCTGTGATCATGATTCCCTTTATGATTAAAACCATCAGCCGGAACCGCGACTGGAAGGATTTTGAAACCCTCTACACCCACGATATCCGTTACCTTGAAAATTCAGCCAAAGCCAATTCTGTGCTGGCGGCCTATCTTTCAGATAAGATCT
>CALGYY010000081.1 GCA_937934705.1 uncultured Bacteroidota bacterium | reverse complement strand
AACCCGGGTTGACACTTCCTTCCACCAGGTACATCACCGTTCCGAAGACACAGACCAGCAGGACGACCACAAACAAGAACATGATGATTTTATCACGGCTGCTTCTCAGGGCAAGGATCAGCACTTTCCCCTGGCTCATCGGCCGGGTCAGCTTAAAAATCCTGAAGACCCTCAGCAGCCGGAACAGGCGGATCACCATCAGCGACTGTGCACCAACAAAGACAAGGCTCAGAAAAGTCGGGAGGATCGCCAGAAGATCAATGATGCCGAAAAAACTGAAGGCGTATTTCAGGGCATTCCGGGTACTGTAAAGCCTGAGAATATATTCAATGGTAAACAGAACCGTGAATATCCACTCCAGAACGTATAGCTCACGGCCGTATTTCAGGCTGACGGCATCCATGCTCTCCAGAAGGACAACGGATACACTCAGGAGTATGGTCACCAGCAAAGCGATATCGAATGCTTTCCCGGAACGGGTATCAGATTCGAAAATTGTCTCAAACAGACGTGTTCGCAGGGTTTTCCCTGATTCCTTATCTTTCCTGTACTCCATGTCAGGCAAAGAAACAACAAAAAGCCGGATTAACTGCTTTACTTCGGCAGTCCGCCAAAGAATTTCACGATTGAACGGTGGAACTTATGGATCCCCCGGGGCTCTGCAAACATCATGATGCACTTGCCGTGGATCAGGTTCACACCCGCTTCCCGGGCGAACTTCAGAGCCTCAGGATTCTCCGAGCCCTGTTGCAGCCAGATGTTCTTCAGCCCTTTGGCCAGCGCTTGCTTCACCACCTCAGCCGTTTGCTGCTTTCCGGTCATGATCAGGATGGACTGAACCTGCGAAGGCAGAGAAGCCACATCCGGATAACACTTCTTGCCCGCGATCTCTCCGGCATTAGGGTTGACAGGATACAAGTCATAGCGGTTCTTTTCCAGCATGGTCTGAAAGGCCATATAGCCAAATTTCTTCGGATTACGCGAAACCCCGGCGAGGGCAACCGGACTGCTGAAGAACTGATCAATCTGAACTTTTGTTATCATTGTTAATAGAGAATTATGGGTTCTGATGTTCAAAAAACACTTCCGAAAAAGCCGCGGTAAAATTAGTCTGAATAAGGTCAGATACGATGAAAAAACTGTGTTAAATTATCATTAAATGCTGTATCACAGCACTTTTCATATATTACAGTCGAAAGATCCGGTGCCTTTCATACCTCTTTTGTACCCTCTCAAATTCCTGCAAATCAACATCCACAGTAAAAAAAGCAGATAAAGAAAAACACCAGAATAATCCGTTGGAAAATAAAAATGCAATTTCAGGAAACTTTTCAAAATGTTTATAATTTTGAACCCGCATATTTCATAAAAAGAACGAACGTGAACGAAATCATTTATGCAGTCATTGCGCTCTGTGGAACGGCACTCGTATTTGCCGTCATCATCTTTTTTGTTGAGTTGAAATTCAAGGTCATCGAGGATCCTTTGATCGACCAGGTGCAGGAGCTGCTGCCGGGTGCCAACTGCGGAGGCTGCGGTTTTGCAGGCTGCCGGAATTTCGCTGAGGCCGTGGTCAAGGCCAAAAGCCTGGATAATCTCAACTGTCCGGTAGGCGGAAACGCCCTGGTGAAGGACATCAGTCCCCTGCTGGGCATCGTGGCTGTGGAGAAAGAACCTACCGTTGCTGTGCTGCGATGCAACGGTTCGCGCACCCATGCACCTCAGAAAGTTGTTTACCAGGGAGCAAGCACATGCTATTTTGCCCACAGTCTTTTCTCCGGAGAGAGCGGCTGTCCGTTCGGCTGTCTCGGACTGGGCGACTGCGTGGAATCCTGTAAGTTCGACGCCATGTATATGGACAAGGAAACCGGATTACCGGTGATCCTGGATGAGAAGTGCGTAAGTTGCGGAGCCTGCGTGAAGGCCTGTCCGCGCAGCATCATCGAACTGCGCCGCCAGGGAAAGAAGAACCGCCGCATTTATGTAAGCTGTATCAATAAAGAAAAAGGTGGTCCGGCCAAAAAGAACTGTGCTGTTGCCTGTATCGGATGCGGGGCCTGCGCCAAAGCCTGTAAGTTTGAAGCCATTACCATAGCGAACAACCTGGCATACATTGACGGTGAAAAGTGTACGCTCTGCCGCAAATGTGCACCGGTTTGTCCCACCCACTGTATCACGGAACTGAATCTTCCGGAACGCAAAGCTGAAAAAGCTGAAGCCGGTGCTGAAACGACAGTAAGCGAATCATAATACATAACATAAAAAGGGAAACGAAATTGAAGACCTTTAACAAAGGCGGTGTACATCCCCCGGAAAACAAGATTTCCGCGAAAGAGGCCATCATTACGCTCGCACTGCCAAAAACAGTTACTATACCTGTGTCACAGGTCCTCGGTGCACCTGCCGTGCCCGTGGTTGAGAAAGGGGCCAAAGTCCTGGCCGGTCAGCTGATTGCCAAAGGTGAAGCCTTCATCTCCGCGCACGTTCACTCCTCGGTGAGCGGAACGGTAAGCAAGATTGATGAGGTGCTTGATTCCAGCGGCTACAAGCGTAAAGCCATTATCATCGACGTGGATGGTGATGAATGGATGCCGGAGATTGACCGCAGCCCGTCGCTGAAGAAAGAGATCAGCATGGGCAGGGATGAGATCATTAAGAGAATACATGAGAGCGGCATTGTGGGCCTTGGCGGCGCCACCTTCCCTTCGCATGTCAAGCTGATGGTTCCTCCGGGAAAGAAGGCAGAAATCCTTCTCATCAACGGGGTTGAGTGTGAGCCTTATCTCACTTCTGACCATCGCCTGATGCTGGAAAAAGGCGAAGAGCTCCTCGTTGGGATCACCATACTGATGAAAGCCCTGGAGGTTAAGCGTGCGGTGATCGGCATAGAGAACAATAAGCCGGACGCCATTGAGCATCTGACCAAATTGTCAAAGGGCTACGAAGGAATAGAAGTATGCCCGCTGAAAGTAAAGTATCCGCAGGGGGGTGAAAAACAACTGATCAAGGCCGTAACACGCCGTGAGGTTCCGTCAGGGAAACTGCCGGTAGATGTGAATGCCGTGGTCCACAATGTAGGTACGGCCTTCGCTGTTTACGAGGCTGTGCAGAAGAACAAACCCTTATTTGAAAGGGTGGTGACGGTGACCGGAAAGAAACTGAAGCAGCCCTGCAATTTACTGGCACGCATCGGAACCCCGGTCAGCATGCTGATCGAACAGGCGGGCGGACTGCCGGAATCATGCGGCAAGATCATCAACGGCGGCCCGATGATGGGCAAAGCCGTAAGTTCGATGGAAATTCCCGTAGTGAAAGGGATGTCGGGCCTGGTGGTCATGGATGAAAAGGAAGCCCCGCGGGCGAAATTGTATAACTGTATCCGCTGCGGACGCTGCACAACGGTTTGTCCAATGGGACTCGAACCCTATCTCATCGCCGCGGCCAGCAATGTTGCCAATTTCGAGATCGTTGAAAAAGCCTGTGTGATGGATTGCATCGAATGCGGATCCTGTCATTATACCTGCCCCTCAGGCAGGCCCCTGCTCGATGAGATCAGGGTGGGCAAATCAAAGGTTGGTCAAATCATTCGTTCACGCAAAAACAATTCTTAAGATATGAGTTTGCTCACAATATCCGGTTCTCCGCATGTTCATGCCAGACAGGATGCAAAAAAAGTGATGTGGGGTGTGGTCCTCGCGCTGGTGCCGGCCATGTTGGTTTCCTTCTGGTATTTCGGTATCGGGGCATTGCTGGTGACCCTCACCTCGGTGGCAGCCTGTGTGCTGTTTGAATTCCTGATCCAGCGCTTCCTCCTGAAAGGTCCGCTGACTATCAGTGACGGCTCAGCGGTCATCACCGGTTTACTGCTGGCCTTCAACGTCCCCAGTAACCTGCCCCTCTGGCAAATCGTGATCGGGGCACTGGTAGCGATCGGTGTGGCCAAAATGACTTTCGGCGGCCTGGGAAAGAATCCCTTCAATCCGGCCCTGATCGGTCGTGTGTTCCTGCTGATCTCTTTTCCGGTTGACATGACCACATGGCCGCTGCCGGAAGCCAACCGCTGGATCATGGCAGATGCCGTTTCAGGCCCGACCGCTCTGGGTGTTCTGAAAGAAGGACTTATGAAAGGGGATGCCATGGAACACCTCATGGGTGTGATTCCGTCGTATCAGAATCTTTTCCTGGGCGGCGTGGGCGGATCTCTCGGCGAAGTTTCGGCCCTGGCCCTCATCCTTGGC
>CALGYY010000080.1 GCA_937934705.1 uncultured Bacteroidota bacterium | reverse complement strand
CCGGTGAAGATCTTTCTGCTGATTCACCTGCTGGCTGTAACGGCATGGAAATGCTTATTTTTGCTACTTCTTCCCGTTAAAGAGAATTACTTCATTTTCCTGCTCCGGCAAAAAAAACAGGGTCAGCATGCCTGAATACGACGTCATATTCATTGCACCTCCGTTCAGGCAGGGAAATGAAACCATGTGGAAGCAGTTTGACTATTTCTTTCCGCCTTATGGAATGGCGCAGATTGCGGCTTATGTGAGGGAAAAGTCATACAGCGTGCACCTCATCGACTGTATTACCGCTTGTCCCGACCTGAACGACTTCCCCCGCTATTTCCGTGAAAACTATACAGAGAAGGGGATCAGGGCGCGTTTCTACGGGATTACTGCCGTTACACCCATCATCAACCACGCCCTGATGATCGGGCAATGGGTACGTGAGTCCGATCCCGCTGCCACGATCATTTTGGGAGGCCCCCATCCGACCCATATGGCGGGTGAACTTATCCATCACCCGGCCATTGATGCGATTGTCATGGGTGAAGGCGAGCTCACCTTTCTGGAATTACTGGAAAAGCAGGAATGGAAAAACATTCATGGACTCCTGTTTAAAACCCGTGGAGAAGACGGACAGTTCAGCCTTGTCAGAAACCCTGAGCGGGAACAGATCGCCGACCTTGACACCATCCCGCTTCCGGCCTATGACCTGGTGGATGTGAATGCGTATAAAGCACCCGGCTATTCCCACCGCGGGGTTCCGTCGATGAGTGTGGTGACCAGCCGCGGATGCACCGGCCGCTGCTCTTTCTGCAGCAAGGTTTTCCACAAGGTCAGTATGCGTTCTCCCGGGCACATCATGGAAGAACTCCGCCTGCTTTATCATCAGTACGGTATAAGACAGATCATCTTTTATGATGATACTTTTACCATCAGCCGTGAAAGGATTATCGGGCTGTGTGAACGCATCAGGGAGGAACTGCCCGGCCTGGTCTGGACCTGCTTTGCAAGGGTGGATACCGTGGATGCGGAACTGCTGAAATCCATGAAAACAGCGGGATGTGAACATGTCATGTACGGCGTTGAAAATTTCGATACAAACGTGCTGCAGATGATCCGCAAAAACATCTCAGTGGATCAGGTTTTCAGCGCAGTCAGAGCAACGCAGGCAGCAGGAATAGAATGCAGGGTCAGCCTTATGATCGGGAACCCCGGAGAAACAAAAGATACGATTAAGTATAATATGAAGATGATCAGAAAACTGAAGCCTGATTATCTCCAGGTGCTGATCTTTCACCCCCTGCCGGGTGCACCCCTCTACCAGGAATGGCGGGAGGAAGGCAGAATCACCGCCGAAAGATGGGAGGATTTCAATTTCACCCGCCCGGTTTCCGAGCATCCCAATCTCACCCCAAAACAGATCCGCTCATATTATCTGCGGATGTACGCCGCTTTTTACCTGCACCCGCGTTTTATTTTTAATGAATTACTGAAACTGAACCGGAAAGCACAGTGGTCAAGAATATACTGGGGCGGCAGGGCCCTGCTTTCGTTCTTTTTCAAAAACCTTCGTTTGCTGATGAAAGGAGGAAAGCCATGACGGATCATCCTCCATTTTGTCTCCTGCTTAACCCGCAGTTTACTTATACGGAGGGAAGTATCTACCGGGAACTGACTCACCATGATCCCCCGCTGGGACTCGCCCGGCTGGCTTCTGTCCTTATAGAAGCCGGTTTCCCTTGTGAATTGTACGACCTGAATACCGAACTCAGGAAAGGACAGTCCCTGAAAAGTTTCCTCCGGAAATGGAAGGAAGAGCATCAGGTTGAGGCGCCTCTGATCGGGATTCCCACGGTGACGACTTTCTTCAGAAACGCCTGTGAATTGGCTGCCGCAGCGCGTGAGATCTTTCCAAAAGCTGTCATCATTGCCGGAGGGCCGCACGCAACAGTTCTCCCGGGAGATGTGCTGCGACAGGCCGCATTCGATTTCGCCGTTATTGGTGAAGGAGAACGAACCCTGCTGGAGCTGACGTCCGGTCAGCAAAAAGAACAGATTCACGGCATCGCCTTCCGGGATGAGAGCAGCGGTGAGATCATCATTACTCCTCCGAGGGAAAGAGCCAGCAACCTGGATGTTTTCCCCATGCCCGCGTATCACCTGCTCAGGATGGATTCCTACAGGCCTGTCCTGGGCTCTTATAAAAGCCTGCCGGCGGCCAACATGGTCAGCTCACGCGGATGCCCCGGGCGCTGCACATTCTGCTGCAGGACCTTCGGTAATCTGCTGAGCTTTCATTCGGCCGGACGCGTGGTAGACGAAATCGAAATGCTGGTCAGGAACTTCGGGATACGACAGATCAATTTCTATGATGATGCCTTTACCCTCAAAAAGGAAAGACTACTCGACATATGTGACCAACTGATCGCCAGAAAGCTGAGAATTGACTGGACCTGCTTTGCACGCATCGATCAGATCGATGCTGAAATGCTTGGCCGGATGAAGAAAGCAGGGTGCTACCAGATCATGTATGGGATAGAAAACTTTAATACCGATGTGCTGAAAGGATTGCAGAAGAGCATTAAAAATACTGATGCGGCAACTGTTATCCGCATGACGCGTAAAGCAGGCATCCGTTGCCGGATCTCACTTCTCGTGGGCAGTCCCGGAGATACACCCGAAAGCGTCAGGGAGAATATCCGTCGCGCTTGTCAGCTGAACCCGGATATCCTGATAGTCAACATCACCACACCTTTCCCGGGGACTGATTTATTTGATCGGGCCCTTAAGGAGGACCGACTGTTGACCACCGACTGGAGCCGCTACGACGGACAGCAGGCTGTAATGCGTATCGATGGTTTGAGCCCTGCTGAGGTTGCGTCCGCTTACCGGAAAATGTATCGTACCTTTTATCTTCGTCCGCAATATATCTTTAGTCAGTTAATCCGTGTACGGACCTGGCTGGAGCTCCGGATCCTGTTGTCAGGATTCGCGGGACTGGTGAGGTTCTGGAGAAAAGGGGTCAGAAAGGGAACCTGACTGTGGTGGATGCACCGGCGTAGCACCCGCAAAGACTGCAGTCGAGTTTTGCAAAACAATAGCGCGGACGAAAGTGGCTGTCGAAATGCTGAACGTTTTGCCTCCAGTAACACCGCTGCCTGTGATCAGGATATTCATACCAGCGGATCATCCGCTGGTTCAGCAGCAAAGTGCCGGGGTATTTCTTCTTCAGGGTTTTCAGGTGAGCGATCATTTCTTCGCGACGCTTCATCAGGGGCATCCCTTGCTGTACCTGATCTGCAAGTGGAGTCATGATGTTACAACTGACACCTCTGAAGCCCTCTTTTTTAGAGAGGATCAGCAGGCTTTCGAGGCAATGGAAATTCTCATCGGATAAGGTAGTGTTGATGATCACCCGCGGGTCACCTCCGAAATTATTCAGGGCTTTACGGTAACTGCCCTTGCCCCCTAAACGGTCATGGGTTTCTTCGTCGCCGTCGATGGAAAGATAAATCCTCAGTCCGGGCATTCCTTCCAAAGGCAGGCTGCCATTGGTGATCACGTCAACAATGGGGAAACGCCGGCAGGCCCTCCTGATGACCTCAGGCCGCATGGCCGGCTCCCCGCCCACCAGCAGAACCATCCTGATGCCTTCCCGGTAGCGCTGTTCAAAGAATTCGGACCATTGTTCGACGCCAGGCTCCGGATCATGTTCTTCATGCTGATGGTAGCATCCGGCACAATTCAGGTTGCAACGGTCGGTGATGTCCGTTTCCATCATAAAAGCTTTGCCGCTGAACCTCCGGCGGATTTCCAATAGCGATATTTTCAAAAATCTTTTCAAGGCGTGAATAATCATTATGCTAATTCCCTCTCATAAGTCTTTTGTTCTTTTTCCACTTATAGATAAGAAGTCGCAAGAGGGAGAAATTGATTCTGACAAATTTCTGCGGAAGGAAGAAATAAAATACATAAGCCAGAAAATGAACGAACTTAACGGTTTTCAGGCTAACGCCTTTTGGTGCGTAGAAGAGTTCGCTGCGTTGACCCAGCATGTATTCTGCCCAGGAGTCTTTATTCCAGAGACCCTCGCTGATCCCCTGTTCGAAGAGTGGTGAATCCGGCAGGGGACTCATCAACTGGTAATGGGTCAGGTGGGGATTGAGCCTGATGCTGTGGATGATGCTTGATGTCATATCCCTGAGCTTTTCACCCGGATGTCCGAATATGTAAGTGTTGAGAGAGCGGATACCGTATTTATCGCACATCCTTATTGCATGTGAATACTGTTCATTGCGGATCCTCTTGTTGTCACCTGCCCTGACGAGGTCACTGCCCGATTCCACGCCAAAGATGATATTGTGTAAACCGGCAGCAGCCATGATCTTCAGCATTTCATCATCCAGATGATCAGCACGGGTCAGACATGACCACCTGAACTTCCAGCCCTCGTTGAGGATGGTTTCGCATAAGGTCACGACCCTTTCTTTGTTGAAAGTGAAGAGGTCATCCACAAAAGCAATCCACTTCACCTGGTGCTGATCGACCAGTGTGCTGACCTGCCTTTCAACGGTTTCCAGAGGATAATAGCGGAGTTTTGATTTGCTGTGATTGCTGCAGAAATTACAGTTATAGATACAGCCACGGCTGGTTTCGATCGAGAAAGAGCGAACCCCCGGATAAACAATGTCGCAATAGGCATCCAGTGGGTAAAGATGATAAGCCGGATCGAGTGAAGGATCGATCAGCAGGTCTTTCGGAAAGGGATTGGTGGTCACACCCCCGCTGCAGGGACGGATCAGTCCCGGAAGATCTGATGGCACCGGCTTTCCGCTTTTCAGACTCTCAAGGATGACTGGCAGTGAGGTTTCCCCGTCTCCCATGATGCCCCAATCTGCCCCCAGTTTACTGATGATGCCCGGATCAGCAGTCGGATGCGGCCCCCCGCCGAGGATGCAGGTTTCGGGCAGGGTCTTCCTGATCAGAGGGGTGAGCGCCCTGAAAAAGGGCAGGGAGCGCGACAATATACTGTATCCGGTAAGAACAGGCTTTTCTTCGACGAGAACACGAAGGATGCTGTGCATGCTGTGCAGCCCTGCATCCACATCGATCAGCTTCACACTGTAGCCATTCCTCTCCAGGGCAGAGGCGAGGTAACCCACACCCAGGTAAGGGTATACTGATAAAGGTATGCGCTTGCCCGTTGTCGATGTGATGAGTATACAGTCTGCCATAATCCTCTAATAGCCTATTGCACGTATGCCCTGCATGATTGAATTTTTTGCATAGCGGATATCACTCTTTATTCCCGCAAGTTTCAGTATGAAGCCCATCAGCATGGTGTCTGCAGCTGGGCGGTAATACCCGGCCAGCAGGCGAAATTCAGTAAACGGTCGGTACAAGGTAAACAGAAACGCCGCACCCGCCCGTTGCCCGGCGTAATAATATCTTCTGTAATCCTTATCTATGGCCGGTAGCATAACGCTCCTCAAGGTGTCAACCCGGTGTTTCATTTTTTCAGTGATCCATGGGAAAGCAAAACCCTGCTGAAGGGAGATTTCGAATTCACTGAAAGTAGCCGGAATACGGAAGCCAAGGGCAAGGGCCTTCTCCCTGAAAGCATTCGCGGGGAGCGGCAGGTAATAACTCAGCGACAGTTTGAAAGCCCTGTTGATTCGGAAAAGTTTCAGGATCAGTTTCAGGCTCAGGTTAAGATCACGTATGCCCTGACCCGGGAAGCAGATCATGAAACTGCAGGAGCACGGAATTCCGGCCTTATGCAGTCGACGCACGAAAGTCACAATATCATGAGGATTGATCTTTTTTCCGGTTTTTTCCAGGATGTCAGCATCCCCTGATTCAGCACCGGCGTAAATCATGCTGCAGCCTGCAGCCTTCATCATCTGCAGATCCGCATCACTGAAAAGCTTGTTGAATAAACCAATATGGGCAGAGGCGGTCCAGAAGAGCCCGGTATTCCTTTCTTTCAGAATGCGGCAGAGATCCCTGACCAGGACAGGGCGGGCCAGCAGATTATCGTCGTTGAATTTAATGTGACGAATACTGCCGTATTTCATTTTTACATATTCAAGGTCATCAGCTATCTGCCCGGCAGTCTGATGGATGTGATGGTGTTGCTGAAGCGACGACATCAGGCAGAAGTTGCATGTACAGGGACATCCCTGTGAAGCAATGTAGTGGAATGTTTTCCCCTGGTTCTCCAGATAAGGTTCCAGGGGTAGCAGGCCGAAATTCCAGCGGGGAAGGCGGTAAGTGTCGGTCCAGGGCGATGGCTCCGGGATATGGGTTTTTCCGTTCATCCGGTATCCCAGACCGGGAATGCCTTCGTAAACAGTTGTTCCGTTAAGCAATGCAAGAATCAGTTCACGAAAAGGAATCTCGCCCTGTCCGCGTACAATGAAGTCGATGAAGTCTTCAGCCAGGGCCATTTCAGGATATTCAGTCACAAACCAACCCCCCCAGACAATGGGGATCCGACCCTGTGTTTTCACGAATTGGGAGAATTTCCGGCCGCTGATCATCTGGTTGCCCACCATCGCACTTACCCCTGCCAGCAGGATCTCCCGGCTTCTTTCTGTCACCACCTTTTCCCAGTCCGGCTGATGCCGTTCGTCGAGGATCAGCAGTTCAACAGGCAGGTCCCTGAGGTTGCGTTCCAGCGACAAAAAGGCATAAGGGATGCTGTAGTGCTTGTCTGACACCTCGGGGTAAAACAGAACGATGAGTTTCTTTACGGGCATTTCCTGCTATCTGTACTCAGGGGATCAATCTGACAGGCTGTCATTACAAAGGTAGTACTTCTTTTCTTGCTGTGGCAGAGAGGGTCAGATCAGGCCGGGCAAATGTTTCAACAACATGTAGATAATCCCGCAAACCAGGAAAACCACCCGGTACGTCGTACGGTACATGAGCCTGGCAGGATGCTGTATGGTCATTTTTTTCCGGAGGAGCAAAAATGCAAGGCTGATGGGAACAATTCCGGGTAGCCAGATGAGCAGGGTTTGAAGACTGATCATATTTAATCCGAAGAGCAGGATCCAGATGAGGAATCCCGCAAGGAAGAGGCCGTACGATAAATATCCGGCATTCCGGAAACCCAGGACCGAAGCTCCTGTTCTGACTGATGTATTGCGGTCGGCTTCGTAATCGATGATCTCATGGTGCACATGTCCGGCCGAGAAACTGCAAGCAAAAAAGAGAGAGATCAGCAGGGATTCGATCCCCGGACTTTTAAAAATGAAATAAACCAGGTTGAAATGCAGGATCTGGGCAAGAAAGTGAAGGGCAGTCCCGGCAAAGGGGACATGTTTCAGTCCGATGCGCGGGTTGGAATAGATCATCCACAGCAGGCAGATCAGCATGATCATGGTGGGAATCAGCCGTCCGAACCATGCAGCCAGTCCCAGTGCCGCCATCAGGCTGATCATTGCGATGATGAGATAAGAAAGCGGCGACAGATGTTTCAGGTTTTTCAGCCGGGGATTATGCAGGTCTTTTCTGAATCCTGAAAAAGCGTTGAAAGAGTAAATGCTGACGATAAGAAAAAAGATTGAACCGAAAATGATACTGAGCTGAATCAGAACCAGGCGGGAGAAGTGATCGATTGAAAAGGCCCCACCGATCATGAAGAAACCCGTCATCAGCAGTACTTCGGGCAAGCGAAAAGCCTTTGTCAATGCCAGAGTTGCATGAAAGGTCGTTTTATTCTTCATATTTCTGAAAGCCTTGATCTTTTATTGACATGCCTGAAGAGTTAAAATACTACTTTTACTGTAAGGGACTTCTTTGCTGCAATTCATGGCTTCTTATTTTTAATTTTGGATATGGTGATTATTCGTCAGATATTGAAGATAACTTTCCAATGTTACAATTTTTTTAATGATATGCTTATCATTAGATTTCAATAAAGTGCTGATTGTGCGTGTATTGTATATGTATCGGGTAACACTTTCCTTATTAATCATAAATTGACTATAAGGGCTTATGAAATCTATGTTACGGTGGGTTTGAGGTGAAACAGGCAGGCGGAGGTATTTCATAAAATCAGGATTAAGTTTTCCGATGGATGAATTGGTCGGAAAGCGACAGAGTTCTGAAAAGTGGTTCCTGTAAAGAACCGGATAGAGTTGATGTGGCTCAATGCCAAACAGTTGCAGGGGTATCTTCAATAGGTATGTCAATAAATCAGAGTCAATAAAAGGCAGCAGGTTGTTTCGTGATGTGCCATGAGGCATAATAAAAGGAAGGTTGTAGTTGCTTCTGATCCAGTTGGCGGTAATAAATGAACGAATGAAAGTGTTTATTGCAAATGCAAGAATTTTATTCTCATGCGGGCTGCCTGAGATCTCCTTCTCCAATGAAACATGGAGCTGATCAAACACTTGCCCGGAGTTGCCAATAAAATCTGATAAGAAAACATCTAGTGCACTGTCCTTTTCTCCATTTGGATTTACGGAAGGAATCAATGGTCCCGGGAGATTCATTAATTTCTTTCTGAAAATGTCTGAGATTACATAGCCGGGCATGCTGAAAACGAATTCTCCTTTCAGTATTTCTGAACCAAAAAGACCTGCAACAAACTGATGCTTCTGTTTGCCGAACAAATCTTCAAAAAACCAGGGTCCAAAAGTTTTCCCCGTATAAGGAAATGGTTCAACTCGATGATTCAGGTATAAGGCCCTTGCAATTAAACTTGCAATATGTACATCGTCATCTTCTTGATCTTCAAGCGGGGGGGTTCGGAAGGTTACAAAGGTTCTGTTCTTTCTGAGGTTTTCATCAGTGCAGCCCAGTATTAATCTCGTGTCAATGCCTCCTGTAAGCATTAAACAGGCCTCCGGGTTTTTGTTGAGGAGTTTGTTTACTGCATTTCTGATTAGAACAGATATATCCGCGGCGAAGTCATTAACTGTGCTTTTGTGATCAATTTTAATCCCCGGCGGGGAGCAGCTGAAGAATCGGAATCCCTGATCATCCATTTCGAGACCTTCGCCCTGTCTCAAATTTCTGATTCCCCGAAAGAGTGTTTTGGAATCGAGAATTGAACCGAAAAGAAAGTATTCTGAGACGGCCAAGGGGTCTATTGAGTTGAAAGTAGTTGTCCGCGTAAGTAATTCGGAGATTTCATTAGAAAACCGAAGACTTCCATCATTTCCCGGCGAATAGAAGATGGGTGTGATTCCCCAGGAGTCGGAACTGACCTGAACTCCCGCTTGATGATCTCTTTGTTTGAGGTTGATCCCTGAACGTTCCGTGAATTCATCCCGGGTAGTTTCTTTATTACTGCAGATGGTCAATGATGAATTCTCACCACAGGGAATGGAAAAACGAAAGGGGAAACGGCGTGCGGTTTCGCAATCATAGGATTCCTGGCCTCCGTGAGGGGATGAGCTGTATTTTCCAATATATAAGAACGCCATGTATATGGTTTAATTGCTGTCAGCAGTCTTTTCCCACCGGACCTCCGGTAATATTGAAGCGGGCGATATTATCTTGAGGGTATTTGGTTTTGCTGGCCCGGAATCCCGGTTCACAGAAAAACTAATAACCTTCAGAATAGAAGTAACTATGGTTGTGTTGCGGGTTGTTACGAAAAGGTCAACTGCATAGTTCCCATTACTCAATATATTGTCAGGAAGCGTACATTTAATGGAATAGTCTCCTGGTAAAGACAGCTCGGGAAATTGATCTGAGTGCTCGGAATTGATTGCGGCAACCGGATACGAGTTCCAATCATTGAGGATGAAAAGAAAACCAATTGGCTCATCAATAGAATTAATGCGGAGATCTGTATTTATGCTTAGGTTTCTCGGAGACAGAGACTGATCACTCTTTGCCGGATCGTTTTCAATCCAAAATTTTCTTATACTAACCCGATGATCTGTTTCAGCATTTTGATTGATGAATGTGCCTGAACCGAGTTGGTTTTCCAATAAACTCTGTGAGGCTGATTCTGATCGTATGCTTCCGGCTTCTGTTTTCATCCCAAGTCGCAGTTGGGTTGCAAGATTGAGTGCATAAACGGATTCGCCAAGAAAATGAAGATTTCCCTGGTTTAAAACAAGGAATCTGTCGCAAAAAGGCGCAATTTCAACCGGACTATGAGTTACAATAAGAGCCGTTTTCTGACGACTTTTCAAAGAAGTGAGATATTCCATTGCCTTTGTACGAAATGACAGGTCTCCGACAGATAAAACTTCATCGAAGAGGTAGAGGTCAGCATCAATATGGATTAGAATGGAGAAGGCCAAACGCACGAACATTCCATTGCTGTATTGCTTTACAGGGGCATTAATGAAATCACCGATCCCGCTGAATTCAGTGATCTCAGGAATTTTTTGACGAATAGTATTTGCGTTTACGCCAAAGAGACCGGCATAGAATGTAATGTTATCCAAACCGCTGAGTTCAGGATTGAATCCGGCTCCGGCTTCAAGAATTCCGACCGTTCTGACCGGGACACTATAGTTACCTGAAGAAGGAGAAGTAATCCCGCTGAGGATTTTAAGAAGTGTTGTTTTGCCTGCTCCGTTAAGACCCAGTATACCCAGTATTTCCCCTTGTGCTACCTTAAAACTCAGGTCCTGGAGGGCGTAAAACGTCTCCTCGGTTTTATGATTTGAGTAAGGGTTTTTCCCGCCTTTCTTATAAAACCGTTTGGTCAGATTATTCGCGACTACAGCATATTCTTCATCATTATTTCTCATAAATAGTCTGAAGCATTGTGTTCAATTTTCGTAAAGTAAATTATTCCTGAAACAAGAAGTACTAAAGGAATGGCCAAAGACCACAGGTATTCTGCAGCGGGGAAAGCTCCTCCGAAGAGAAAGAATCGGAAGTATGCGATGCAGGCCGCAATAGGATTAAGATAAAGAAAGGGGGCCAATGAGCCGGGGATCAGGCTCTCCGGATAAAAGACGGGTGTGAGCCAGGTCCCGAAGCCGATCAGATGCGGAACAAAAAGCAGCAGATCCCTATATCTCACAGTAAGAGAAGAAAGCCAGATTCCGAGAGAGAAGGCAGTAAAAACAGTAATCAATAATATTACGGGAAGAAATATAATGTGCCAGTTCGGGATAACTCCCCAAAGGAGTAGTGCGAGGATAAGTAACAGAAAGGTGATGCTGAAGTTAAAAAGGGCATAAACGATTTTGGAAAGAGGTAGTACAAGCTTAGGAAAGCTTACTTTTTTGATCAGATTTGCATCCTTAATCAGGCAGGAAGAGATTTCATAGAAGGAACTTGAAAACAATAGCCATATTGTAAGTCCGCTGAATGCAAAAACAGGATAAGCGACAGGGCCTGTGTTGACTTTAATCAGCATGCCGAACAGAACAGTGAACACGATAATGCTGGTCAGAGGCTGAAAGATCAACGAAACAATTCCGAAGTAAGTTTGCGAAAATTGATTCTTTATGTCCCTTCTGGCAAACAGAAATATCATAGAACGGGATCTGTATGCTGCCCGAAGTTGGCTTGATATACTTGCCGGGCCGTTTTTCCGGAATTGAAATTCCATAGCTTCAGGAGTAGTTTTGAATTTGTGTTAGAACCGACCGGTTCGACTTAGGAGAGAAAAACCCCTCATGATCAAGATATTTTTTAAACAATGAAACATATAGCCAGCCTTCTATAGGGAACATGGTTATCTGCAGTGAAAATCTGAGAATAATGAATGGCCTGAAAAAAATAAATAACAAATGCTCTCCCAACTTTCTGACACCTTTTAAATTTCTGAATCTCTTGTCGTAATAGTAGAACCGAAAGTAAAACATTCCAAAGTATTTCAACTTATTGAGGTGGGAGGGTTTGTGCCAGGGGATGGCCGCTCCCTCTTCTGTAATTCTGATACATGAATCCAGGTCTGAGGGCTCCTTAAATCCCTTTTGGAGAGCCATTTGGTAGTAATGATTTTTGATTGCCGGCCAGTATGAAGATGCGACATACAGAATTTTTGATTTTTTGGCTGAATACATCATCTTCATGATCATCTTAATCGTAATGTCAAGATCTTCAACAGGCTTGCCAGGGAATAAAACCATGAAACTCCAGCTGGTATTTACAGCCTGCCTGTCAGTCATGCGAACAAAGTCAAAAATTTCTTTAATAGAGAGCTGTTTGTTAACCGTATCAAGAATGTCCTGCTGGCCTGACTCTGCACCGGCAGTTATGCTATAACATCCGGCTGCCTTTATCTGTGCGAGATCATCATCAGAATAGTTGTTCAAAAAATTTCTGACATGTGTTGTGGCTGACCAGGGTATTCGGATGTTGTTATTGACAAGTGCACGACATATTTTCAGAACTCTCGGCTTGTCAACGAAAAAGTCAAGATCTTCAAATGACAGAAAGTCAATCTCAGGCAGTTTATCAAAAACGTACTGCAGTTCTTCAATAACTGCTTCAGCAGATTTCGGGAACCATTTACCCTTCCAGCCCAGCGGAATAAAGCAGAAATTGCATTTGTTCGGACACCCTGCACTACTTAAATAGCGAAATATTTTGCCGCCCCTTTTGGTGACATCAACATATTTTTCGATCTCCAAAAGATCATAATTAACAGGAGGATATTGATCAAAGGAACTGAATTTAATAATTCTGTTAATAAAGATATTCCCATCCCTTTTAAAACCAAGCCCGCTGATCTGACTCAGGAGTGCATCATCGTGTGATAATTGTTGATCGGAAAGTACACGGATCAATTCAGAAAAGGGTATTTCTCCTTGCCCCTTAATAATAAAGTCAACATAATCTTCCTGAAGACAAAGTTCCGGCTTCCAGGTGGGGAACCAGCCACCCCAGATTACAGGAACATCTCCGCATTCTTTAATGTGGCGGGAAAAATTAATAGCCTTCCTGATCTGTTCTCCAAGCATAACGCTCGTGCAGGCCGCAAGGGTCCGGGGCAGATGAAAGTTAACCGCATTTTTCCAATCCTGATCGAAATGCTCATCGATGATGACAGACTTGAGATTCATATCCCTGATGGCCCTCTCAAGATAAAGAAACGCATATGGCGGGATAATATTCCCGGCATTTGCGTCAGGATAAAAAAACAAAATGGTATCTTTCATCCTAACGGGTTCCATCGGTATTATTTAATCGGAGAGCAATACAAAAATAGCGGAAAACATCATACCTTGCCAAACAGTTCAATTTGCTTCATTGTTCGCAATCAGGAACTCTTAATACGACCGGTTATGAATTCTGAATTTGGTGAATGATATGACCGGTCCTTCTTCCCGCTCCTGCGGTTTAAATGGCAGTATATCCATCCGAGAACGGGCAAATATGTTGTGTTAAGCTTAAACCGCATCCGGATGATTACGGCCAAAAAGGATTTAAAATCAAGGGATTTCTTTTTTTGGCCGGGATGGTGAACTCTGAAGTAACGCAAATAGAAGCGACCAAAATATTGCAAGAGGTTTAAATCCCTCTTTTTCTGCCATGGGAAAGTTTGCTGAACTGAAAGAAAACCAACAAGTTCAGTCAAGGTGTCCGGAAAGCGGAAGTTATATTCTTTTGCTTTCTTATGGTAATAATTGTTGATTAAAGGATAATACGTGTGAACCGCGCAGTGAAAATATTCCGATCGCAGTAACAGTCTCATGATGAGCTTAAGCGTTTTCCTCAGATCGTTCCCCTTATGGCCCGGAAACAGCACCATGAAGCTGCATGAAACTTTTATCCCTGCCCGATGAAATTTTTCAACAAAGAGGCCAATTTCGTAAACTGAAAGATCCTTATTTAAGTTCTTTAAGACCAATTCATCACCTGATTCGGCTCCGACAAATATTGAAGTGCAGCCTGCTTGTTTTATGAGTTGAAGATCTTCATCAGAAAAGTCTTTGAGCAACGATCTGATATGGCCCGACGCATTCCAGCTGAAAGAAAAGCGATTTTCAATCAACTTCGTACATAGATCAATCACAAATCCACGATCAGCAAAGAAATTAATGTCATCGAAGAAAATAAAAGAGACTTCAGGTGCCTGGCTCAGGATATACCTAAGCTCATTAATGATGTCATCAGTTTCATTGGGGAACCACTTCCCCTTCCACCCTCTGGCCAAAAAGCAAAAATTACACTGATGCGGACAACCCTCACTCGCAAAGTAATGAAAAACGGCTTGCCCGGATTTACGAAAAACGATGTAGTCTCTCAGATTAACAAGGCTCCAGTCAACAGAGGGGTAGGCTAAGAAGGCATTGAAGGGCTCCGGTTGATTAATAATGAGTTTCTCTTCCGTTTTAAACCCCAGGCCGGGAACAGACGATAATTGACCACTGTTGCTGCTGTCAGATGAGAGTAAATGTTTAACCAATGAAGAAAGCGGGCCTTCGCCCTGTCCGATTGAGATGAAATCTACATTTGGTTCCTGCAAACACATTTTGGGCATCCAGGTAACGAGCCAGCCCCCCCAAATCACCGGAGCCCTAACCTCCTCTTTCAGGAATTGTGTAATCTTAATAGCCGATGAAATCTGGTTGCCAAGAGCAACACTGACACCTGCCAATATAAGATCTCCGGAAATGCTTTTAATGTCAGTTTTCCACGCGGTCTGAATTCTTTCATCAATAATAAAGACCTCAATATCAAATACGCGCAGACTTCTTTCCAGATAAAGGAGACTATACGGAGGCAGATGCCCTTCTCCTTGTGCATCCGGCATAATCAGAACAATTTTTTTCTTTTTGTTCATTCGTAAAGTCTGTTCAGCGCAGATTATGGGTTTCTTGCATTATAATGCTGTTATTTTTTGTCTTTTCAGATTTGACAGCCTCAAAACATTTCGAATAGATCATTCCCAAAAGACAGAAATTGGTAGATTCAAGCAAAAATCTGAAGCGAATCAGTGGGCGGGAGATGAGCAGAAAAAATTTCAGGAATCCGGAATGCGGTTCATTATGTGATTGATCGGACCTGGAGTAATATCGGAAATAAAATAACGTAAAATATCTCAACTTGTTGACTAATTTTTTGCTGATCCACGGCATTAAGAGAGGATCAAATCTGTATTTAGCGAAGCCATTTAAGTCCTCCGGTAATGAAAAACCCTGCTTCATCGCTTCATGAAGAAAGTTATTGCTGATTGCAGGCGCATAAATGTTGATGAAAAACGAAAAGGAGCGGTCCTCCCTGATCAATCTCATCACCAGTTTCAATGTCATTATGAGATCTTTACGTGGGTTACCCGGAAACATAACCATAAACGAAAAACAGGAAACGATACCGTATCCTTTAACAATTCTGACGAACTGCTCAGTTTCTTCAATCAGCAACTTCTTGTTTAATTGATCCAGAATGTGCTGATCACCAGACTCTGCGCCTGACGCAATGGACCTGCAACCCGATTCCCGGATCCTCTGTATGTCATGAGGGTCATAGTCTTTTAAAAAGCTGCCAATATGTGCAGAAGCACTCCATGTAATACCCGGAAAGTATTTAATGAAGCCTTCACAAAGAGTCAATACATGTTGCTTGTCAGAAAAAAAATTGTTGTCCTCAAAAACAACATGACTTATGTCTGAATCGAGACTGATGAAATACTTAAGATCGTTGAAAACGGAAGCTGCCGGTTTCGCATACCACTTGCCTTTCCAGGACCTCGACATAAAACAGAAATTGCACAAATTCGGGCATCCTTCTGATGCGAAATAGCGAATAGTTTTTCCTTTTCCTGCATGCGTTTTGGTAAAATAGCGACGCATGTCAACAAGAGCGTAATCAACAGGCGGCCATTTGTCAAAACCGCAATGCGTTTTATTCCTGTTTCGGTATAACTGATTATCCAGAATATATGAAAGACCTATAATATCTGTATTAACCAGGTCCTTTTTCAATACTCCTGTTTTTTGAGACCAGATAACCAAATCTCTGAATGATTCCTCACCTTGTCCTTCTATAACAAAATCGACATAGTTTTCTTTAAGACACAATGGCCCCTGCCAGGTAGGGAACCATCCTCCCCAAACGATGGGAATGTTGCCCGATGTCTTAATAGCCTTGGAGAAATCAATCGCTCCTGAAATCTGTGTTCCCAAAATAACGCTCACTCCCGCGATGAGAATGCGGTGACTTATTTTCTGTATTTCAGATTTCCAGTTTGTATCGTGAGCTTCATCCAGAACGATCACCTTCAGATTAAGATCCCTGACTGCACGTTCCAGATATAACAGGGCGTATGGCGGAATGGTATACTGGCCCTTTGCATCCGGGGCGAATAGTACTATGGTATCTTTCATGTGTTACATTAGAGTGGAATCACAAACTCTTCTTATAGCACCTCCTGCGCTTATGCTGAATGTGCTTATAATTCTTCCAGTGCTGAATGGCTTTGTGATTCGTTTCGAAAATTCCAGTGGTTTCTACAAATGGAATTTTGTAGGAAAGAATTGTCTTTTGGAGTTCATTTATCAGCAAGGCAGGGATTCCTGTCCCTTGCAGCTTTGGATCTACCCCCGTTAGAAAAATATCCATTTCTTTAGGGTGCTTCAACGCCCTCATAACGGGAATGAATCCGAAAGGGAGAAGGCGTCCTCCGGCCTTCTGCATCGCTTTTGATAAGGAAGGGACCCCGATAATGAAACCGGCAAGATCCCCGTTTTCTGTTTCAATAAGCTTAACAAACTCAGGATTCAGAAAATCAAAATATTTCCTGGTATAATAATCTACCATGACCTCGTCGAATGCAACCACGCTGAATAGCTCTTCAAACGCGCTATTCAGCAAAGCAAACACTTTTGGCACATATGGTTTAATTTCAGAAATCTTTCTAAATGTTATGATCTTAAGCCGATAACGCTGCTGAATCATCTCTGCCAGTTTGGAAGCCTTTTCCGGAATAGCCTCAATCGTTAGCCGGAACTCCAGCCAGTCAATTTCCTTTTCATAACCCAAACGCATGAAGTGATTCTGATAATAGGGCAAATGATAAACTGAAGCAATAGACTGAAGATGATCAAAACCTTCGATAAGTAAGCCCTGCGTGTCAAGATTAGTAAAACCCAATGGTCCCTGAACTTCATTCATGCCCTGAAGTTTCAGCCAGGTTTCGGCTTCCCCGAACAGACGGTTTGATACCGCTTCGTCGTCGATAAACTCGATCCGCGAAATCCTGCCCGTTCGTAAACCCATTTTCTCATTGTACTTGTTATTGATAATGGCCCCGATTCTTCCTGCCGGCTTTTTATCTTTGTAAGCAATCCAGAATTTGGCCTGACAAAATGAAAATGCAGGATTGGTCCGGGGATCGAGACTTTTGACTTCTCCGTCAATCAGAGGCGGAACCCAGTACGGGTTTCCTTTATAAAGCGTAAAAGGCCATTGGGCAAACACTTTTCTTTCGGCAGAACTTGTAACTTCCTTTATTTCAATAGACATAGCCAAGTACTTTTGTACAAATTTAGTAAAAATTGCCGTTGCCTGATGAATAGAGTAAATAAACCGAAATGGCGTACTTTTGTCATAAATTATGCGCTTCAGATTCCGATGAACCATTAATTGATTGGGGATGCAACCCAATTGCCACACTTACTATGAAGAAAGTCCGCGATGAAACCTGCTGTCTTGCCCCATGGGTTTCTCTGAGAATCGGCCTGTCAGGAGAAGTCTTTGCCTGCAACCATAATTCTTCATTCCTGCTCGGAAAATATCCCGATCAATCGCTGAAAGAAATATGGTCGGGCAAACGCATTCATAAACTACGAAAGCATCTCCGCAAAAACGATTTCTCTCTGGGCTGTGATATTTGCGCTGAGGATTGGCACCATCATCGGAATAATGCAGCAAGTTTCACGCTGTTCCGCAAATACCAACCCGGCTCATGGCCGTCAATGCTCGATTTCAGGCTTTCAAACCGATGCAACCTGCAATGTATCATGTGTTCTGGGCTCTCATCCTCACAGTTCGGAAACGAGTCCGCTCAGGAGGATGAGCTCTTTGGTGAGGACTTCATGCGGCAACTTGATGCATTCATTCCCCACCTGCAAACCGCCCGCTTCATCGGTGGTGAACCTTTCCTGATCCCGGAGTATTACAGGATATGGGAACGTATCATTGATCTTAATCCGCAGTGTGAAATCGTGGTGCAAACCAACGCCACCATTCTGAATGAAAGGATCAAAGAGCTCATGGAGAAGGGACGCTTTCAGATCTCCGTGTCTATCGATTCATTTGAGCCTCAAACCTATGAAAGTATTCGGAGAAATGCCAGTCTGACAAAAGTGATGGAAAATCTGGACTACTTCAGCGATTATGCACAGGCCCGTCAGGCGGATATGGTTATTTGTTTTTGTCCCATGAGGATGAATCATCATGAAATTCCTGATCTGATGCGTTACGCGGAGAAAAGGGATGCCTACATATGTTTGAACCGTTTTTATTATCCTGCACATCTTGCCATATGGTCATTGCCTGCTGAGAAAATCGTTCATCTCAGGTCAGATTTGGCAAATTATAAAGGTTCCGGTGCAAGCGAAAAATCAAGGATCAATGCAGGTTTTCTGTGCGATTATATTAAGTTGCTGGCTCAATGGGAAGATGATGCCCGTGAGCGCGTAAGCATCCCTTTTATTCCGGAGAAGTTAACGAAGCTGCTCGCAAGATTTAATAATAGTTTGAGTGACGATCCGGTTGTGGCTGAAAAAATGGCCGGTATCGCAGCACAAGTTAAGCCCGAACAACTTTATCACTATTTGAATCCGATTGCTGCTTATTATGGAATCAATCTTTTTCAGGAATTTCTGAAGCAAACAAATTCGGAGATAGTCGTGGATGATATCAGGAGTATAAAGATGCAAGCGGATTAACTGAAGAAATGTTTCCATCGGCTATTTTTGAAATATGTCTTCAGTGAAGAATAATTGACCAGAATTTCTTCATTTGGTCTGTCCTTCTGCTTGAGGATACGACTGATCAGCTGTCGTTGAGGAGCCCCGAGAAACTTCAGCAAATCCGTACACCCCTGGTTAAACTGCCCGCAAAGTGATTCATAGGAAATTTCAAAGACTTCACGATGCGTGAATGTGCGACGGAAATCCCTGAGTTTCCCTTCATACATGGTGAAAAACGCTTCTGCTTCCAGGGGATCAATAGTGATGGGTTGCGAAGAATATGAATGGTCCGGATTCATTGACTGAAGCTCCGAAATACTTTTCCACCATTTCCCGCTTTTTTGAGCCATGCGGTGCGAAACCAGGATGTCAAGATAATTCTCACGAACCAGATGAATAATTTTCAGTGAGCTGATCGCGGCGATCTCTTTCATGGCCGGTTTAAACTGAATATCTTCCCATTGAGGGTAATGGATTTTCAGGCCTGCCGCACATACATTCTCTCCATAAGCCCTGAATATCCATGTGTTCAGAAACTGACGCGGGTCTTCTTTTCTGAAACGCAAAATTTCAGGATGCAGCGTGTCAGGATAGAAAGGGTAATCAAAGGAGCAGTGTTCCGGATGAAATACTTCGCTGTAGCAGACAATATCGGGGTGCGACTGCAGGAGGTTGGAAAGAAAGGAAGAGCCGGTTCGCTGGAATGCCAGAATAATGAAGGGCTGGTAAGAAGACTTGTTTCCCGAAGCAGGCGGTGGAACAAGGAACCCTGAGTCAATCATTCTTCGCCAGTTAAGAAGCACTTTCTGGTCAGAAGGGATAAAGGGGAGAAGGTCAGCGGGTCCGGGGTGAGGTTTCCGGCCTTTCATAAGCAGTTTGTTTTTTAAGTTCATGATCAATAGCCGGTATCATCCCTTCGGCAAACAAATAGTAACCCCTTGAATTCAGGTGTTCATCTATACTCCAGTAATATTCATGCAGGTTTTCTGCATTCATTCCGCTTGCCGTAAAATGGGCAAGCATGTCTACATATGGAATTTCAATTTTCTGTAAGTGGTTCATAACAGGCTCCCAGTCATCGAAGCGGCCATTCTTTACCTCGTGCTTGAGCGGACAAAACACAAACAACAGACGAAAACCTTTTTCAAATGCCAGTGACTTATATAGATTGCAGCATAGTATCATGTCGCCGACGGCTTCTTTCCGTGCTTTCGAGTATTCTTCAGGATTCAGGAATAAATGGTTGAAACTGGTGAACTGATGGATGAATGATCTGAATATGTATGACATTCCGTAGAGCGGAATCCACCATTTTTCAGGTTTTTGCCTGACGGGGGAGGTCGAATCCAGGCGACTGTAACCACCTCTGCAAATCAGATCTTCAATATCATAAGCCAGAGTAACAACAACGAGGTCGGGATGATAATCAAGCAGCCGTTCCTTCAGCAGCCGGTATTCATAAACCGGATCACTGCCGCCCACACCGGCATTGATAAAATGTAATCCCCGCTCACCGGAACCGGCCATATATTTTTCAGTGAGCTTCAGCCATCCTGAATCGGCCGGTGCACCCACCCCCTCGGTAAAAGAATCGCCCAGTCCGATAATTACTGTGTCTTCTGCTTTGTATTGCGGATGCTCCTTGTCGGAGAGTCCGAGAGAATTGGTGTGAAAAACATAGTTGAATTCGCAGGAGTGTATTTTTTTTTCTGAATTGGACGGAGGCAGATGCAGGTACTGTTTCCCAATCCTGATGAAATACGGGGAAACAAAAAAACCACGGTTGCTCTCTCCTGATGTTGCGGGCATGATGATACGCAACATCGCTTCAGTAAAAAGAATCAATAGAAATGTAGTACTGGTCAGAACGAACCATCGCGATAATCTCGATCCGGACTTCCTGAAGAAAAGATAAATCAGCAACAGGCTCAGCAGGTATAATGAAATTCCCATGAAAAGACCGGTAAACCAATAAATGTGACCACCCAGACAGATATTTGCCAAACCCGTGCTTGCAAGAAAAACCATAACAATAACAAAGGCCGGCAGAAGTTTCCGGTTAATAGAGAAAGCTGTCTGATTTATTTTGTCTGCTGCCATTTGTTGATGTTCATTACGTCATCCTGAGAAGTCATTTCTTCAATGAGATTTGCGTCATTGAAATATTCTAATATGACATCTGAAAATGCTTCATAACCCGAAGCGGTATGGTGCCCGTCTTCTTCCCAATAGAAACGGTCCAGGTTTTCTTCAGTCATCCCCCTTTCAATATAAGCATCCAAAAGGCTGACGATATGGAGGGAATCCAGAGCGGGGTCCTGAACCACCAGGTCCCAGTAATAGTATTCATTCCGTATGACTTCTTCCCTCAGGGGATAAATGGCAAACATCACTTCAAAATTATTTTTCAGTGATAGCAGTTCAAACAGGCGGAAAGCATAACGGAGTTGTGCAAGGCTGCGGATACTGGCCCAACGGTATTGATCTTCCCGCATCAGAAGATTATTGTATCCCATGCTGTGAACCAGCAAACGCATCGTGAACCAGGATCCATAGGCCCATTCCCAATCCGGACCTTCTTCGTATTTAAGGTCTCCCTTGGCAGAAAAGCGTTCCATCCCGCCCCGGACCACAAGGTCTTCAAGGTCTGAACCCAGGGCAACGATAACCAGGTCAGGTTCAAATCTGAGCAGCTTATCCCGGAGAAGGACATATTCAAAATAAGGATCACTTCCTCCAACCCCGGCATTCATCGTGGTAATGGTGTGTTGGGGGTAATTTGTACTCAGATCCTGTTTCAGGAAAGCCAGCCAGGTGGAATCGGCCGGGGCTCCGTCACCTTCGGTGAACGAGTCTCCCAAAGCCAGAATCCTGATCTCCCCAGGTTTGCGAGTGGGATTGATAATTCCGTTCGACAGTCCAAGAGCGTTGGATTTACGATAATATCTGAATTCAGGTGACTCCAGGTAATATTCGGTATTGGGTTGCCTGGTGTAATACCAGGAAGAATGCTGGGGCTCGTAAGGTGACTGATAAAAGAGGGTTCGGGTTTCAGAATAGGTGCGGAGTTCTGAAAAGCGAAGGATAATTTCAAGAGCGAAAAAGGAAAAGAAAATTACTGTGATCAGCAGGTGAATCTTTTGCCTCAGCATCCTGTTTTTCATTAGTCCTGCGAGGGTCAGGAAATATATGGCCGCATATACAATCCACAGAAAGATCAGGCCGCTGGCAATGTGAATGCGGGTGAATCCGTCGGTGAGCCAGCATAAAAGTATCAGTGCCGCGATGGCAGTGAGGATCAGTAATGCGCGGAAAAGGTAAACCCTGTTGATTTTCGGCGGACGGGTGTCTTTGAATAGAAAAAGAATAAGGATCAGAAGAATCAGGCCTCCGCCGGCAATCAGCAAATTCCGTCCTGCGGTCCAGTGCCTTACAGAGAGCAGGAACGATAGTGAGTGATCCTGACTTTTCCAGTCGGGAGGACTGAGGAAAAGGGTCATCCCATTTTCAGTGCTTTGTTTTTCCCATTGATGATCAATGTGAGAGAAATCTGCTCTGATGGTCTGCCGGCCGCAGATGAAGTTGAGCCGGTCTCCCGGATACAGGCGCTTGGCGTCCGCAGTGATGACAAATCCTTTCAGAAAGGCAGAAGAGGAATGGAAAATATTGTTGCGCCTGCTAATGGTTATTGACCGGCCGGTGGGCGTGATCCCCCTTATCTCACTGATCGCTGATGAATCCTTCAGATGAAGCGTAAAAATGAGGGGTTCATAAAAGCGGACCATTCCCTTCAGTCTCAATACGTGAAGGCTCAGCAGTGAAGCAAGGAACAGGAATAGTACCACAGCGGTCAGCACAAGGTACTTGTTGATCAAAGGTCCTTTTAGGGGAACAGCGTCCTCACCAGAGCTTCTCAAAATCTTCCTTTTCATACCCGCCATTGATTTCTGTAAATGATGAAGCCGTTTTTCCTCTCTGAGAAAAAGCCCGATTGGACCGGGAAAGTTTGCGCAGAAGAGCCATGGGCGTAAGTATCCCCGTGAAGAAAATCAGCATGATCAAGGTACTTATGACTTTTCCGAGAAAACGTGAGAGGGCATGGAACCCGTACTCCAGGCCTTTCCGGAATATAGGGATAGCAGTCCCTGCAACAGAAATCCCAATGGCAATATACAGAAAGGCTGGAATTGCATACCACAGAAACATCACGATCATCATTACATCGATGACCACCATGACCAGATATCCGTTTGTATGTTTTACCGGCATGCTAAAAGAGCGTATAAATAAACGGTGCCACGGGACTGCTGCTGCCGAATACCAGCAACAAACCGATCAGCAGCAGGAAGACAACAATGGGTGTGATCCACCAGGCTTTGCGTTCTTTCAGAAAATTCCAGAGATCTTTTAAAAATTCCATTTCAGTCTTTTTTGAAACTCATCTTCCATTTATTGCGGTCATCCGGATCCTGCTGTTCTTCTTTGAAGAAGATGGTCTGTCCGATCACCAGCACATCCATTCCCGTATTCATGAAGCAAAGATAGGCATCACGGGCGCTACAAACAATGGGTTCGCCCCTGACATTAAAACTGGTATTCACCAGCAGGGGATGCCCGCTCTTTTTCTTCACTGCCTGAAGCAGCCCGTGAAACTGCGGGTTATTCTTTGATGATACCGTGTGCAGACGGGCTGAATCATCCACATGAGTGATAGCCTGAAACACAGAACGCTCACAATACAGCTTGTCCTTCATGCTGAACCCGCTGAAACCTTCGGGTCGCGGGAAGCGGTATTTCCCGCTGAGCGGAGCCACCAGCAGCATATAGGGTGAAGAAACAGAAATGTCAAAGTACGCTCCGGCCTCTTCTTCGGCGACAGAAGGAGCGAAAGGTCTGAACCCCTCCCTGAATTTGATCTTCAGGTTGAGCCGTTTCTGCATGTCGGGATAGCGCGCATCAGCCAGTATGCTCCGGTTTCCAAGGGCGCGCGGCCCGAATTCCATCCGCCCCTGAACCCAGCCGATCACCTTGCCTTCAATGAGAAGATCAGCGCACTGAGCGTATAATTCGTCCATATTTTCACGGACATGATATACGGCTTTATACTGACGTTTCAGGCGCGGGAGCTCGTCCGGACCGATTCCGGGGCCCAGCAGGGCGGCCTGCATGAAATCCGGATCCGGTGAAGTTCTTTCCTGACCGAAGTACATATGATGCGCGGCCAGCGCGGCACCCAGGGCGCCACCGGCATCACCCGCCGCGGGCTGAATGAAGATTTCATCCACCAGTCCGCTGCGCAGAAGCCGGCCGTTGGCCACACAGTTGAGGGCCACGCCCCCGGCCAGGCAGAGTTTCCGCTGTCCGCTGATGCTGACCGCATGGGCGGCCATCTTCAAAATGATATCTTCCGTAACCATTTGTATGGCCAGTGCCAGATCGCAGTGCGCCTGCGTGGCCTCTTCTCCGCTGCGCAGGCGGCGGATGCCGAAAAGCTTCTCCCAACGGCGCGAAGGAAGCATTCTCAAACCGGTATGGAAAGAGAAGTATTTCATGTGTAGCCTGAGGGAACCATCTTCATAAATCTGCGCCAGACGGGTGGTGATGATCTCCCGGTAGCGTTTGCAGCCTTCACCGTCTTTGTCGCCGTATGGTGCCAACCCCATCAGTTTGTATTCGCCCGAATTCACCCTGAATCCGAGAAAGTAGGTGAAGGCCGAGTACAGCATCCCGACTGAATGCGGGAAATGGAGCTCCTGTGTGATCTGCAATTGCCTGCCCTTACCCTTGCCGATGGATGCCGTGGCCCATTCCCCGACCCCGTCAACCGTCAGCACTGCGGCTTCTTCAAAGGGAGAAGCGTAGAAGGCGCTTGCAGCATGCGATAGATGATGTGCGGAAAACAGCAATTTCAACTGATCTTTCCGGTAAGGCTGGACCTTCTTAAGCCCTTTGCGGATCTGATCCTTGATGAAAATCTTTTCAGTGATCCATACAGGCATGGCCTTGCAGAAGGAGAATATTCCACGCGGAGCATAGTGAAGGTAAGTCTCGAGTAAACGCTCAAACTTGAGAAAGGGCTTGTCGTAAAACACAACGGCATCCAGGTCGTCGATATTCAGTCCGCCCTGCTCAAGGCAGAAGCTGACGGCGTGCTGCGGAAAAGCAGCATCGTGCTTCATTCTTGTGAAACGCTCCTCCTGGGCAGCTGCTACAATTCTTCCGCCGGCCAGAAGCACTGCAGCCGAATCATGGTAATAAGCGGATATTCCCAGAATGGTCAGCTCTTCACCTTTAAGCTCTTTTATGTCTGTTTTTGTTCCAGCCATTGTTTGTAAAGTTCCAGTCCCCGGTCAATGTCAATTCTGGGCTCATACGAAAGAAGCTTCTGTGCCTTGGAAATATCTGCATAGGTCATGGGGACATCGCCCGTCTGCATCCCCGTAAATTCAATGATGGCCTTTTGTCCGAATGTGGTCTCAATTTTTCGGATCAGGTCAAGCAGGGTCACAGGCGCACTGTGACCGATATTAAAAATCCCGAAGGGACTTTGCTGATACGACAGGGCGCTGATGAATGCATCGGCAACATCAGTTACATAGGTGTAATCCCTTTCTGAATCGCCCTTCCCGAATATCCGGACCGCCCGCCCGCCAAGTACTTCATTCACGAATTTGTTTACTGCCAGATCCGGTCGCTGCCGGGGACCATAAACGGTGAACAGGCGCAACACCACGCAGCGAAGATCAAAAAGCCGGCTGAACGTGAGTCCGTAAAGCTCTGCTGCCCGCTTGGAAACAGCATACGGACTGATCATTGAATCGATTTCTGTGTCTTCCTTCCACGGGACCCGGGGATTGATACCATATACGCTGCTGGAAGACGCAAAAACAAATTGTCTGATTTTCCTGTCTTTTGCGAAGTTGAGCATATTCAGCGTGCCACCGGTATTGGTCTTGCTGTAAATGGCAGGATTGATCACACTTTCCCTGACCCCAACCTTGGCCGCCAGGTGGATCACGGCATCATACTCATCATTCAGGTCTCGGTCGAGTGCAGCCCGGTCAGTAACATCAATCTCGCAAAACCTGAAAAAGGGATTTTGAAGATGGGGCCGGATATTCCTCAGCTTAAATTCCGGATCATAAAAGGGATCCAGGTTGTCGACCACGGTCACTTTCATGCCCCTTGTGAGCAGGGCATCCACAACACTGCTGCCGATGAAACCGGCTCCTCCGGTCACGATGATATGTTTTGGGTTCTGATTGTTCACGATCGGAAAAATTCAAGAATATGCCCGCAAATGTAATCCACCTGATCGTGAGTCAGCTCATGAAAAAGCGGAAGCCGGATTAAACACCTGGCTGTTGCTGTGGTAAAGCGGTCTTCCCCCGAAAAACGTCCGTATTTTAGTCCCGCAGGTGAAGTGTGCAGCGGTATGTAGTGAAATGCAGCTGTTATGCCATGTGCAGCCAGGTGTCTGATCAATGCATCCCGCTGAGATGAATCCTGACAAAGCAGATAAAAAATATGTCCGTTGTGTTTGCATCCCTCAGAAATAGCGGGTAATTGTGCAATGCCGCCTTTCTGCAGGGGGGTCAGCAGGGAATGATAACGTGTCCAGAGTGCCAGGCGTTTCGTGTTGATCTCTTCCAGAAGGTCCAG
>CALGYY010000079.1 GCA_937934705.1 uncultured Bacteroidota bacterium | reverse complement strand
CTGATTAAAAGTATTTATGGTTTTGCAGACAATAAGCTAGCAGGTGTGCGGTGGCAGGGTCGAAACCGCGGGCCGGCGCAGGCGTGAATCAAGCAAAAGTGGAAAAGAAAAAACAAGGTTCGGGAGCGGAACACTCCCGCACCTTAAACTTTTTCAAGGCGATCATTCAATGGAAAAAAGTCTTTACGATTCTACTTGTATGCGGTGAATTTCTCCTTTGAAGTTCCGCACAAATCGCAGCTCTCAGGAAGCAGTTTACTGTCGTAGGTCAGGCCGCATTTGGGGCACACACTATACGACAGCGGAAGTTTACTGAAGTTTCCGCTTTGCAATGCTTTGTCTGCGGCTTCATACAGGGGAATGATCATTTTCTCTGCTTCGAGAACCATTTCCAGGGCGACTGATGCTTCGTCGGCACCGTTTTTTCCCGCGTTTTCAATGAAGGCGGGATACAACTCATTTCTTTCCTGTTCTTTCTCTTTCATCATCAGGGCAAAATTCTCGCGCGTACTTTTGACCTCCACTTCAGGCTTGCCCCAGCTCATCTGACCGCCCATCACTTTGAAGGCTTCGCTGAGTTCACTGATATAAACTTTCTCTGCAGCAGCCATAGCCTGAAAGAAGGGAAGCATTTCGGGCAGTTTCTCTTCTTTGGCTTTTTGGGCAAATGCATTAAAACGTTCCGCATTGAGATCCGCCCTTTGTATAGCATTCTGAAGGTCGGTATGAGTCGGAGTCAATACAACTTCAACAGAGTCCTTGTCCCCGTTCTCATCTTCCTTCACCGCCTGATTTCCGCATGCGGCGAATAAAAATATTGCGACCAGTGTTAAAAGAAGGGTGTTTTTTTTCATTACTGAAGGTGTTGGATGTGTTTATAGAAGGTGGTCATAGACCAGGGATCCGCCGAGGAGTCCGGTGTAAGATACCAGAACGGCCCCGGCGAGGAAAAGCAGAAAGACCACCCATTTCAGTACGCCACGGTCTTTTTTTGTGATCACCGCAAACACACGGACCACGCTCGCGGCCACCATGGTCCACATGGTGATCTTGGCCCACAATTCATGGGTTTCTTTCAATTCACCCAGGGGGCCGCTCAGCGTACGGCTGAAGTACTCACCGGTGAAATAGGCACCCACAGCCCCCAGGGTTCCGAGCAACATCAGCCAGAAACCTGCTTTGGCCAGACAATGCTCTTTGCGGAATGCCAGAGATACCAGGTCGAAAAGAAAACCGACCATCAGCAAAGCGATCGGAAAATGTACAGAAAGCGGATGCAGATGGTCGGTGTTCATCGGGTATCAGTTTATGTTTAACGAACGAGGGTGATACTTCCTTTCCACTTCACCTCCTCCTCATTGGTGAAGGTGGCCTTGAGATAATACATGAAAACTGCGGATTCCAGGGGCTTTCCTCTGAAAGTACCATCCCAGCCTTCAGTATTGTCGTTAGTTGTGAAGACCTTTTCTCCCCAGCGGTCATAAACAATGAACTGCAGAGATTCTATGCCTTGTCCGTGAACATACAAGACATCATTGACCCCATCGCCATTGGGTGAGAAGATGTTGGGCACATAAATCACCGGGTTCACGTCGCAGTTGATCACATTGAAATCAGCGGTATCGGTTCCTCCGCAGGCGCCGGCAATGGTGTAAATGATCGGGTGTGTGCCGACACCGGCAATGCCAGGGTTGAAGGTTCCCAGTGTGGGATTGGTGATCCCTGCGCCTGCCCAGGTTCCGCCACCGTTCGCAGCAGTTAAATTAAAGGCCACAGAGTTGGAGCAGATGTCGGGCAGGGTGTCAATGCTTGCATCATAGTTAGAGACCACGGTAACCGTTGCCGAATTGGTATCTCCGCACTGACCGCCGATGGTATAAGTGATCACATGAGAACCGACTCCCATCACGGATGGGTTGAAGGTGCCGGCATTTGCGTTGATGAGACCGGGGCCCGACCATGTACCGCCCGGATCAGTGGCAGACATGGAAACCTGAGAGTCAAATACGCAGAATGGGCCGAATGAAGTAATGGTAGCATCGGCCTGTGAGGTCACCAATATGGTTTGCATAGCTGTATCGCCGCAGGCGCCATTGGTATAGGCATAATAAATCTCATGGGTGCCGATTCCTGCTGCCTGAGGATAGAAGGTTCCTGCAGTGACACCGGTTCCCCAGAAGGTTCCGCCGGCAGGAGATTCCCCGGTGATTGCAAAGGCCGGGTCGTTAAAACAAACCGTAGGCAAAGGATCAAGGGTCACCACAATTTCGGCGGGCTCGGTCAGAGTGAGGGTTACCGTGGCAGGACAACCGACATCATCAAGGATATTCAGGGTATAGGTTCCCGCGCCGAGAATGGCGAAATTCTCATTGGCTCCCGAGTTGTTCACCGCCTGTATGGCCAGTCCTCCCAGGTAAAGTACATAATCATAGGGAGCAGTTCCTCCGGTAACTGTTACATCAAAGCTGCCGTCTGAATAGCCGTAGCATGACGGGTTGCTGATGTTGCTTGGTGTGATAGTAATGGTGGGACATGCACCGCAAACCGGCAGTGAAGCCAGATCGGTGATGAGTGAGGAGTTCGAATTGGCGTCCATCACCAGTATGGGGTAGGAGACCGGTGTCACAGTGGTGCCTGTAGTCCAGACGGTCCAGAGGGTGTCATAGAGCGGACAGTTTGCAGCAGGTGGCTGGCAGAGAGCGGGGATAAGGCACTGGCTGCAGTTCTGCTGTATGGTTTGGGTGTACCAGGTGTAAGGCCCGATGCCTCCGGCCACAGTGATATCGCCGCCGCTTTCCTGGCAGGGGTAGAGTGTTGCACAGAAGTTTACGGTAACTTGTATGGAATCCGTGCCGCATGAGAGTGTGTAATATACCCAATGTGTTCCGACACCGGCGACTGTAGGATCAAAAGTTCCGTTGGAAGGATTGGTAATCCCCGTTCCGGACCAGGTGCCGCCGGCAGTTGATCCTGTAAGAAGAGTAGGAGCCCCATCATGACAGAGGACAGGAACAGGACAGATATTGGCATCACAGCATTCCAGGGTGAGAGGGTCGCAAGTGGCCATGTTGATATACTCGACATAACCTGTTCTGGGCGTAGTCCATGAATTATCCCCGGTGGCTCCCACCACAATGAGATTTCCTCCGTTTGTCACCGTAACGTCATATACTTTATATGAAGTAGAATAATTTGTAATGGGATTCAGCATAGCATTATATTTATAAACCCCGTTGCCGCTTCCTGCGTAAACATTCCCGCAGACGTCGATATCCAGACCGCTGTTGCCAATTTGATGTTCGCCGAGGGTTGTGGTGTTGATCCCTCCCGGGATAGCGGCTGAACCTAAAATGCTTCCATCGGCCAGTGAGCGCCTGTGAACCGTTGTGCCGTTAGCCGTATAGAGATAGGTGGGATTGGCCCTGATGGACATAATCCCGGCGTTTCCGTTGTTCGGCCGGTAGTCTTCGCATTTATATGCCAGCGCATAGCCGCTGTTGGTTTCAAAGATGCTGGGTCCTGCACCCGGGCATGATCCAAAGTTCTGATCGATGGCACCGATAGTGTCGAGCATAAGGTAATAGTAGCGGGCATTCCTGCAGGCGGTCAGACCCCTGACTTCCTGAATTTTGGGGATCAGCCCGCCGGCCATGGAACCGACATGGGCAATGGAGTTCACGCTGCCGTCGCTGGTGTTCACATCGAAAATAGCTCCCCAAAGATCCAGCGGAAAGGATGTTCCTGAGGTTCCGCCAATGATCAGCTTGGTCTGGTCACAATTGAAAGAAATGGTCCAGTATTCATCACCGGTAAGGATGGGCGGCGTGTAATTATAAATGGTATTGTTATTTGCATCCACCTTTCTCAAGGCAGCAATAGAACCGGATGTCACGTAACTGTTACCGGCGAGATCAGTGGCAAAAGTTCCCAGCCAGGCATTGGTGGTGTCCCAGGGGGTCACATGGGTCCACTGCAGGGTTCCCGTTGCATTGTACTTGAGCAGTTTCATGGGCATACATCCGCCGATGATGTAGACGTTTCCGGCACCATCACGGTCGCATTCCCATACGCCATTCGATACCGGCAGGCTGGGTGTCTGTACCCACGGGTCGATCATTAAAGTCTTGCCGTGATCATAATCCGCTGTTTTGAAGCTGACGGTATTGCCATTAACAACAAAGGAGGAGGGTACGGCGGTTCCCTGATTATCTTCGTAGAAGGAAATAGGGGCATGGTCAATGATGTCACCGAAAGCGGTCGTGATATGCAGATCCCCGTTTGCTGAGATCTGCGGGCTGCGGTCGTAAAGCATCTTAATGGCGGAAACATCGCCTCCCGGGTGAATGATCAGGTTGTACTTAATCCCTGAAACCGGATGAAAGGTGTATTCCACATCAATATTGGGGTAAATGTTTTTGTAGGTGAGTTTCCTGTATCCCCGGATGTTGTTCTTGTCAGTCAGTTTTCCGGTATTGTCTTTAAAACTGTAACTGAAGAATTCCGTCGCCTCATCACTCACAATTACTTCGGCGGAAGGATTGGCATTCTCCCACTCAAATGAAGCCCAGTCGGCCTGGTAATCGAGTTTGCTTTTGCGCCCTTCCTGTCCCTTCCAGTCATCCAGTGAGGCAAAGCCTCCGTTCTCAGTGGGTTTCTCCTTTGGCCAGGTCTTGAGGAAAGCATACGTCACACCTTTTTTGGTGAAGTAAATCACCGTGTTACCGTCGTCGTATGCGTAAAGCACATCGCCATCCACGACTTTGTTGCTGAATTGTCCGTAGTTTTCAATGAAAAGCTTTGAACTTTCGAGTTTGGCTTTCCATTCACTTTTCATTTCCTGTCCCTGAACCAATACGGCAGAAAACAGGAAGACTGCAACCAGTGTACAGAGCTGAAACATTTTTGCGAATTTCATATGTGATGAATTTGGGGTTGAACTTAGGGGGGCTGCAATTTAGGAATTTTTTAAGAAAATAAATGTCAAAAACAGGTTTTTTGACATAAAAATTTTGAATGATCGCTTTTATACAAGCTGAAGGTTCGGGAGTCCTCCGCTCCCGAACCTTTTCCTTTTTGTTCAGGTCATTATTCAGTGGTCTGGAATTCACTCCTGATTAATCTGAAAGTTCAGTATTTCATTGTCTTATTCGTGAGACTGTGTTTTCAAGAG
>CALGYY010000078.1 GCA_937934705.1 uncultured Bacteroidota bacterium | reverse complement strand
CCAATGTGGTTTCGCTGAGCCTGATGTCGGCACTGGCTATCAGTAAACGTTCTTCTGTGGTTCTGGCCGGGCTTTATGCCGTGTACTCCTATTTGTCGGCCATTGGTTTTATGATCGCCGATCTGGTGAGGCGAAGAAACGGCAAGGGACAGTCGCGCGGAAGCAGGTTCTGGATCCGCCTGGGTATAGGTGCAGGTATTGTGATCATTGTGGTGATCTTCTTTATTCTTTATCAGCGTTCGAATCCCCTGTTCCTCGACCTGACGCGCAAGATCAAGCTGGACTTCATCAGCTGGCCCTGGGTGCGGTTCACCTTTCTGGGTTTTGTTATCCTCTACGGTTTCTTTTATCACCGGAATTTTCCTTCCTGGCTGCGCTGGGACGCCGCGCGCCCGCCAATGCTCGACGCTTCACAGGTGATGGGGCGCGAAAACAGGATCTTCGGCCGTCCGGTGAATGTGAAATGGGAGATCAGCTCCGGTCTGATCCTGCTGGTTTTGCTGAATTTGCTGCTGCTGGTGGTTAATGTGCTGGACCTTTATTACCTGTGGATAACGGGTGAATTACCCAGCGGGATGACGTATTCGGAATCGGTTCACCAGGGAACGACCAATATGATCATTTCCATTGTGATCGCCATCCTCATCATCCTCTTCTTTTTCAGGGGTCATATTAATTTCTCGGCACAGAGCAAGGCCATCAAGGCCATGGCGATACTGTGGATCGCGCAGAATATCATGGTGCTGGTTTCAACCGGATTCCGCAATTACCTGTATGTTGCAGAATACAACCTGACCTACCGCCGTATCGGGGTTTATATCTGGCTGGTGCTTACCCTGGTGGGACTGATCACCACCTTTATCAAGATTTACGGAAAGAAAACCAACTGGTACCTTTTTCGTTCCAATGGCTGGGCCTTCTATATTGTACTGGTACTTTTCGCCTGTCAGAACTGGGACCTGGTGATCACCAAGTTCAACATCCAGAAATCAAAACACGTGGATAAGTATTACCTCCTGAGCCTGGAGTCGCCCGCAGTAATTCCGGAACTTCTGGCACTTCCTGCCGACAGCAATAAGCTTCCGGAAGGAATTCCTGCTGAATATGAGTCGCGTTTTACCGCTTACCGCGATTATAAAGACTGGGATGCCCCTTACTTCCGTGAAGATTTCAACGATGAACTGAATCGCAGGATGTATCAGTTCCTGGCTTCGCATGAAGAGGATGGCTGGCAGTCGTGGAACCGGCAGGATCAGGAAACGGCCCGTAAGATCTACCGCCTGAGTGAAGAAGGCATCTTCACCCGTTTATCGCTCACGAATATGGAGCTGGATTCCTTGCGTTTCATCAATGTTTTCAATAAAATTGAAACCCTCGATCTGAGCAATAACCATTTGAAGTCCTTCCAGGAACTGGCCTCATTCCCGAAACTGAAAGAACTGAAACTCGGCACGAATCAGTTATACACCACTGCAGATCTGCCGAATATTGCCAGTCTTCGCAAGCTGTGGCTCAACAATAATTATATCACCGATTACTCAGGTCTTTCCAAAATGAAACAACTGGAATACCTGAACCTGTCGAGCAATTCGGGAAGTATTGATCTGAAGGTGATCCGCGACCTCAAAAAGCTGCAGGAACTGGATCTTAACGGAACGCGGGTGGAGGACCTGAGCCTGTTAAGCGAATTTCCCGCCCTGCTTCACCTGAACCTTGGTGGTCAGCCGGCCGCAGATTTCACCAAGCTTCCCGTGATGAGCAAGCTGGAATCTATCGACCTCTCGGGCAATTCCCTGGGCACTAACAAAGCCGGTCTGATCATGATCTTCAAGGATTTTTCGTCACTGAAAAAGATCAATCTGCAGAACAACAGCATCGGCAGTCTGTATCTTCTCACCACCTATTACAGTGAATACAGCGGTCGCAGCAGTTTCTATTCAAAACCTGAAGCAGTGCAGCCGGTATTCACCCACCTGGAAGAACTGGATATTTCGGGTAATACCATACTGGATGCCGATCCCCTGGCATACTACCCCATGCTGAAAAGACTGGATATCTCCTATAATGGCTTGAATAATGCCGGAGCCATCGCTGATCTGAAAAACCTGGAATACCTGAATATGGCCGGGACCCAGATCACCACGCTGGATTCGCTGATGGGCCTTGAAAAACTGAAAGAACTTGATATTTCATCATCTTATGTCAATAATATTGATGCGATTGCTTATCTCAAAAATCTGGAGACCTTTTCTGCTTCCAATTGCCAGATCACGAATTTCGCCCCCCTGCGCCAACTGCCAAAACTTCGTGTACTGCAGATCTCCAATACCTACACGCCTGATCTTAATTTCCTGAAAGGGATGAACAGGCTGGAAGTTCTTTACATGGCCGGTAACACTTCAGTTACTGATTTCTCACCCTTGTATGAGCTGCCCGCACTGAAAGTCCTGTATCTTGATTCATACATGAGCAAGAAACAGAAGCGGGAACTGGAAGACCGTCTTCCCGGGGTCAGGATCTATTATGGTTACTACAATTCGTATGATTACAGCTATTAATATTTAAAGAATATCACCATGAAAATCAACATGTTTGTTGTCAGCCTGCTGGCCATGGTCAAAACGCTGGCTGTAAGTTTCGGGACCTTTTTCCTCATGCTGCTGGTTTTCAACGACCATCTGGAATGGAACCATCGTGAAGAGGACATCTTTCTGTATATTTTCCTGGGCCTGTTCCTGCACGGCCTGGCCTGTGTGGCCTATGTATTTGCCATACTGCTTCCCTCCTATTTTATCGACCGGAAAATGGTTCACGAACTGGATCCGCACGCGGTCATCGTCAGACATGCCCCGCTGATCACACTGATCAACGCGGTGTTTGCATTTCTGGCCGTTCTGATCGCGGGCAGGGAAGGGATGTCGGAAGGTCTGGTACAGGCCAACTTTTTCAACGCTTTCGTGATGGTATATTCCGGGCTGGTATTCTTTTCGTACCAGGTGAGGAGTGCCATTGATAAGCTTGAACGGAAAACGGGAGCTGTTGCTTCCTGAGGGCTGCAGTGATGAATGGTCAGATGATCCGCCGGATAATGGGCGTATGCATATTCGCTATCGCCATGGGGTTCCTTGAAACGGCTGTTGTCGTTTACCTGCGCGAACTTTACTATCCGGATGGTTTTGCCTTTCCGCTCCGCCTGATCAATGCTGACATCGCGCTTACGGAGCTTCTGCGTGAAGCCGCCACCCTCATCATGTTGCTGGGGGTGGCGTTTTTCGCGGGGAAAAACCGGATCGAACGCTTTGCGTTTTTCATCTTTGCTTTTGCCATTTGGGATATCTTCTATTACGTATTCCTCTTCCTGCTGCTGGCCTGGCCCTCCTCGCTGATGACCATGGATATTCTGTTCCTGATCCCGGTCACCTGGGTAGGACCGGTGATCGCACCGGTGATCAATTCACTGATGATGATACTGCTGGCCTGTATCATCCTTTACTTTTCCGGACGGCAGCAAAAAGTCAGAACCCGCCCGCTTCACTGGTTGCTCCTGATCGCGGGATCTCTCGTGGTGATTGCGGCGTACACTGAAGAATACACCCGCCATATGCTGGCGGTTTACAGTGTGGGTAGTTTGCTCACGAATTCATCAGATCCTGAACTGCTGGCCTATGCCTGCAGCTTCATCCCCCGGAATTTCCAGTGGTGGATTTTCGCAGCCGGTGCCTGCATGCACCTGATCGCTACAGCGCATATCTGGTACATCAATTATTTCAACAAAGAAAGTTTCAAGCGATGATCCGTCAACGTGCCCGCTCATTCAGCTTTGCCTTTCGTGGTCTGGGATTGTTATTTTCGCAACCCAACGCCATCATTGAATTGCTCATCGGAGTAGCGATGACAGGCCTGGGCCTGGTGTTTGGTTTCACGCTCTATGAATGGATGGTGACGGCCATCTGCATCGGGGCCGTTCTGGGGGCCGAGGCTGTGAATACGGCCATTGAAAAACTCTGCGATCATCTGCACCCGGAACAGCATCCTGCGATTGCAAAAGTCAAAGACCTTTCGGCGGCCGCGGTGCTGATCGTGGCCTTATCGGCCGCGGTTTGCGGTGTGCTTATCCTGCTTCCGCACTTTTACAGTTTCTTTTGCGCCACCAGTGCTTTTACCGGTTCCATCCCGTAAACACTGTTTTCCTGTATCGCCTTTAAAACCGCACCGCCCCCGGTGAAAATATAATACATGGGGTTATCCAGGGCCACGATGTATAATCCCGGTAAAAGGCGTTTCAGTTCCTGCATGGTATCTCCGCCTCCATAAAGCTTCACGGCCTTCAGATTCTTGTCGATCAGCTCATCCAGGGCAATGGTGCCTTCATTAAAATGAGGGGTGAAACCCATCACGGCGTTGACAAAAATGGTGTGTGCTTCGCTGAAAATCTTCAGCACATCAGGCTCATGAAATGAGGCGGGATCGGCATCGAGCACATAATTCAGCCGGGTTCCCGCTTTCAGTTTCCGGATGTCGTGGGTTCTGAATTGTCCGTCTATCTTGCCTTCCATGCTGTCGGACTCCACGATATAGGGTAATTCTATCAGTTTGCCGGGATAGTCTTTCTCAAAATCCACAAAAGCCCTGGCGTGTTCCAGATCATCGGCCCCGATGCCACTGATCTCAAAACCGTATTTGGCACAGAGATATGCATTGTAAATAACACCCCCGAGTACCAGATGATCACAGATCTTAAGCAGGGCATTCAGTGAATCCACCTTGGTGTCGAATTTTGCTCCGGCCACCACCGCCACGAATGGTCTTTCCGGTTTGAAGATCCTGTCGAGGTTGGTGATCTCCTTCTGCATCAGAAAACCGGCGAAAGAATGGAGGTAGCGCGTCACCCCCACCGTGGAGGCATGCGGCTGCCAACTTCCGAAAGCATCATTCACGAAAAGATCAGCCAGTCCGGCCAGTTGATACGCAAACCGGTCAGCCTCCTCCCCTTTTGCTTCTTCCCCGGCAAACCAGCGGGTATTGGGCAGGTATATGCCGTCGATCACGTTTTCACGAAGGTCGCGGATCAGGTGGTTGATGCTGGTTTCAATACCGAGATAACCACTGTTCCCGTGAGGCTGGAATTCCGGAACCTTCAGGGTGATGTGCAGCTTGTTCTGCAGATAGTCCACGATAGGCTGTACGGAAGTATCTTCCCCGACCGCAATTTCGCCCGTTTTTTTGTTCTTGGGACGCCCCACATGGGTCATCAGGATGATCTTTCCGCCTTTTGCATTGATATAGTAAAGGGTTCCAATGGTCGCGTCTATCCTGTACGGATCATGTATGAGTCCCTTCTTCACCACATTGTGGTCAACGCGCACCAGAACGATTTTTCCTTTGAGGTCGGCATCCTGAAGCAGGGGGAAACTGAACTTGCTTTTCATGGTTTTTTGTATTGGTTGAACTGCGACATTTTATCCAGGGGTTTCCGGATTTTTTTGCGGATTTCACCGTTTTCTGCATAGCCCAGGGTGATGATCAGTCCGATAGACCTTTTGTCAGGCAACTGCAGCAGCTTTTTCAGCCTTTTTTCGTTAAACCAGCCGATCATGCAGGTTCCCAGGCCTTCTTCCGCTGCCTGAAGACAAAAATGCTCTGCCGATATTCCGATATCAATCAGAGGGTATTCCTTATTCTTGATCCTCCCGCCGATCTGGGAAAGGGCTGTGGCTTTTTCCATCACGATCACCACTATTACCGGGGCTTCCAGCGCAAACTGGTTAAAGGGAACGATTTTATTATAGGTTTCACGGGCTACCTTTTCGCGAAGTCCGGATTCGTCAATCACAATGTAGTACCAGGGTTGCGAATTGCAGGCCGAAGGCGCCAGCCGGGCAGCTTCCAGGCAGCGTTCAATCTTTTCCCGCTCCACTTCTTTGGGGCTGTATTTCCTCACACTTTGCCGCAGTATTGAAAGTTCTGTAAAGTTCATAGGAGTTCTTCGGTTAAGAATACAAAGATACTACGGGGATCGGGTTTTTTTCCATTCTGCTTCCGGGCTTTTCATTTCCCCCGGTATCTTTTATCGTGAGACTATTTCGCATTCAGTAACAACGGCTTGTCGGGAATAAGTTCTTTCAGAAAATCCTCACAGGGATAACAGAAAACATCATGAATTTTCAATTTCACTTTTCCACGATATACCATCAGGCATTTAGCTGAGGGATAATCCACATTAAACTCCCTGAGTCCTTTAAAATCTCTACTGTCAGGCCTCTGTGTGTTTTTTACTTCTATCGCATAAATACCATCATTTCCGTACACCACAAAGTCAACTTCATTCCCGGACTTAGTCCTCCAGTAATACAGTTTGTAATTACCGCCGGACAACGCACACCACACAACAAGATGCTGCATTACGAGGGTTTCCAGCGCAATTCCTTCAATTTCCTGTGGTTTGTCAAGCGGTCCTGAGGGACGTATTATCCGATAAACTCCGGTATCAAAAAAGTACACCTTCGGATGTACAATCAGATGCCTTTTAGCTTTTCGTGAAAAAACCGGAAGGAAATGAATTAAAAGAAGGTCTTCTAAAACTGAAATGTAACCTTCCACAGTTTTTCTCCCTACCTCACATTCCCTTGCAATTTCTGAAGTGTTCAGCACTGAGCCGTTGGAGAAACTAAATGCTTCAAGAAATCTGCTGAAATTGCCAATATTTCTTACGAAACCCTCCATTCTTATTTCCTCATTAATGTACAGGGACAAATAAGCATTCAGAGTTTCCCGCGAATTTTTTGACTTACAGACCAAAGGAATCAGGCCAAATTTTAAGGCGTTTTCAAGGTTAAAAGAACTACCAAGCTCCGCTGCGATAAATGGGTGAAATGTCTTGTTTGCAGCCCGTCCTGCCAACAAATCAATGCCGCCTCTTTTTAATTTTCTTGAACTTGATCCGGTAAGAATGAATTTTATCTTTTTGTTTTCTTCAATTATTTTGTGAACAAAATCGAGTAAATCGGGCAGTTTCTGAACTTCCTCAAGAATTACCGTTTTCTTTTCAGGATTACCCTCAATGATCTCAAGAAGCCTTTCCGGCCTTGCAGATAATGTCCTGAAAGTTTCAGGGTTCAGTAAGTCTATATATAAAGCATCCTTATAAGCGTTTTTTATCCATGTGGATTTTCCGGTTCCTCTTGGCCCGAAAAGGAAATAACTTACATCAGGGTCTTTGAAAAATCGACTTATTAATTCCATAAATGCTTCCGAATTGGAGTTTGTAATTCCAAAATTACAGTAAAAAATTGAAGTAAATGCAATGATTTTGAGGTTTTATCGAAAAATTTTGGGCACCTCAGGGTTCCTGCACCATACAAGCTGCCCCTAAGCCCGCCTGACCTGCAGCGCAGGCAGCGGGGAATCAGACCCTGATTCCGGCAGCTGGTGCGCGGAACAGCTTCGTGAACGGGAAATGGCAGCTTAACACGAATCTGCTTTCAGCGGCCCTTCATGACCATCGTAATTAATTTCCTTCGAGGATCTTCAGGATTTCGTCAAGTTTGGGGGTAAGGATGATATCGGTACGGCGGTTTTTGGCCCTGGCTTCAGCCGTATTGGCCGGATCTACGGGGAGGAACTGGCTGCGGCCGGAGGCGGTGATTCTTTTGGGGTCAATACGGCTGTTCTTCAGCAGGATTTTAACGACCGCCGTTGCCCTCATCACACTCAGATCCCAGTTGTCGTTGATCGGACCACTGCCCGATTTATAGGGAACATTGTCGGTATGCCCTTCAACGGTGATATTGATATCCGGGTTTGACTCAAGTACGCGTGCCAGGTTCTTCAAAGCTTCCACGCCATTGGAGGCAACCTCTGAACTACCGGTCGCAAAAAGGAGTTTCTCGTCCATGCTCACGTAAACCTTACCATTCTTCATTTCCACGCTGAGTCCTTTATCCACGAAACCCGTCAATGCTTCAAGTACTTTGTTTTTTAACGCCTGTACCACGCTGTCTTTCTTATCAAGAATGGACTGGAGTTCATTCAGACGTTTCTGTTTGGCTTCGAGGTCAGCGGTTTTCTGCGCCAGGTCATTCTCCGACTGCCTGAGCTTTTCTTCCTTGGTCTGCAGGTCACTCTGGGCTTTCTGCAGCTCGGTCAACAGCCTCTGCATTTCAGCGGTAGAGGTTTTGGCATTGAGTTGCATCAGCGCGTTCAGTTCATCATACGACTGACTGATGCGGTCGTACTTGCTTTTCAGGTCACGCCAGGCAATGCCCGCCTGTGTGCTGTCGCTGATCAGCCTGGTGTTGAGCAGCTGAAGCTGGTAAAGCTTTGAAGAGAGTTCATTGTTTTGCGCTGTGAGGTCTATATTCTGTTTCTTCAGTTCAGTATTCTCCTGGTCACAGTTTTTATAGGCCGTATCCAGCTCCGTGTACTTTTTTTTCATCACGCATGAGCTTGCCATGACCATCAGGACCAGCATAAAAGAAACACTCAAGAGGAAGCGGTTCATATTGTCAGGATTAGTGAATGCCAAAGGTAGACCCTTCCCGCTATGGCTCAGGGAAAGCATGCGCATAGATATGAACAGCAAGATGTTAAAAATCGACTTCGAGCACGCAGGGGCAATGGTCGGAATGCAGGGCTGAGGGCAGTATCTCTGAGTGCTTCAGCGAATTTCTGAGATTTTCGCTGACCATGTGATAATCGATTCGCCAGCCCAGGTTTTTGGCGCGGGCATTGGCCCGGTAACTCCACCAGGTATACTGTTGCGGTTCCTGGTTAAACACCCTGAAGGCATCAATGAAGCCGGTTCCCAGAAAGCGGTCCATCCATTCTCTTTCCTCCGGAAGAAAACCGGAACTTGTTGCATTTCTGACCGGGTCATGAATATCAACAGGCTTATGACATATATTATAATCTCCTGAAAGTATCAGCCGGGGTCGCTCCTTTTTCAGTTCATTCACATAAAGGGTAAAATCCTCCAGCCAGTTCATTTTAAAATCCTGTCTTTCCTCTCCGCTGGATCCGCTGGGGTGATATACGCTCACCACCGAAACATCACCGAAATCGGCCCTGATAAAACGGCCTTCATCATCATACACCGGCATGCCCATTCCGCTGACCACCTGGTCGGGTTCCTGTCTGCACAACAGGGCCACGCCGCTGTAACCTTTCTTTTTTGCCGAAAACCAATAAGTTTTGTAGCCCATGGCTTCAAATTCAAGCTGCGGAATCTGCTCGGGCTGGGCTTTGGTTTCCTGCAGACAGAGAATGTCGGACTGTACTTCTTCCATCCAGGCCATCAGACCTTTGGAAACAGCAGCACGGATGCCGTTGACATTGTAGGTTACGATTCTTCTTTTCATGCTGAAAAAATATTAACATAAAAAAAGCTGCCCTTTCGGCGGGGCAGCTCTTTCTGAATATTCGGTTTTTTATTCAGGATGAATAGCCTCTACGGGGCACACATCTGCACAGGCGCCGCAATCGGTGCATACATCCGGGTCGATCTTATAGATATCACCTTCAGAAATAGCATCAACAGGGCATTCATCAATGCAGGAACCGCAAGCGGTGCAATCTTCCGAAATTTTATAAGCCATGGCTTGAAATTTTTGTTTGAAATTAATTTTAAACTGCTGCAAATATATTCATTCTCCGAAAAAGCGACCATAAAGTCCGTTTTTTAGACATCTTCCAAATTGCCGCCCCCTGATTCCGGCCTTCCGGGCCGATGTATCAAACATAATCAACACACTATAGGTGAAATTTGATTGTGCTTTTTCTTTCATCTCAAGTTCAAGCATTAACTTTATGGCCCGGCTTTCATCTAACACCCCAGGGCTACCCTATGAAAAAACCATTACTTCTGCTATTCCTGATTGTCATGAGCCTGTCGGTTCAGGGACAGAAAAAGACAGTGACGGGAAAAGTGGTGACAAAAGAAAGCCAAATTGCTCTGTGTGGTGTTCTGGTCTCGGTACGGGGAACTGATTTCTGCTGTGCCACTGACAGCAGCGGCCATTATTCAATGAGCGTTCCTGAGAAGACCCGCTTTTTGGTTTTCACTTTATCCGGCTATAAAAATGCAGAAGCAGAGTTGAAGGATGGCTCCGCGACTGATGTGATCATGGAAGAAGACCCGGCTCGAACAGATATTTCCGTGGCCGGAGCTCCGTGGATCCCGCGTTGCAACGGTGAGCTGGGATGGCCCGTTCAAACCGTAAGCGGCGGTATGATTGACGACTCCCGGACGGTATTTGTCAGCGATGCCCTGGTCGGGAGCATGGCGGGATTAAATGTTTGGGGACTGTCGTCCCTGAGCGGGAGCGGAACAAGTCTCACCCTGCGGGGTCCCCGTTCCATTCACGGTCATCAGCAGCCTTTGCTGATCGTTGATGGTGTTCCGTATGATGCATCGCAATACACTTCCGGTGATCCTGAGCTGGGCACCAATCATCTTTTCTCAGGGGTTCAGTATTCTGATCGTTTTACTGACCTGAACCCCGGAGATATCCGTTCTATGAGTGTTCTCAGGGGAGGTGCGGCCTCTGCCCTTTATGGCGTCAGGGGTGCCAACGGGGCGATTTTGATCACTACCGGCAACGGCAGTATGGAAGAGGGTCAGGATCGTTATTATCATGTGGATTTTACTTCTTCCGTTTCGATTGACAAGGTGAGCCGTCTGCCTTCCATGCAGCGCAGTTACGGACAAGGCAGCGACGGTATCTGGATGGGTCCTGAAACCACAGCGCGTGATTCGTGGGGACCCCGGCTCGACACCTGTTCGTACACGCACACCGGATTAAATCCGGCCCAGGATGCGGATGGAAACGGGCAATACGACTGGGACGGAAACGGCATCATCGTGTCGGCCAACGATTCCCGTGCGAGCGGGGCCCCGGCAGAACCCTATGAAGAAAGCCGTGAATTCTTTGAAACAGGCTACGCCTATTATAATGCTCTTAAGGTATCAGGGGGGCAACGGCAAAATTCATATTTAATGTCGTTTTCAAATCTCCACAGCGACGGGGTGGTTCCTAACAGCACATACGACCGCACTACTGCAAAGCTGTCGGGAACTCAGCAATTGACTGAACGCCTGCGGGCAGGCGGCAGCGCCACGTATGTCAACGCAGGCGGGAAACGCATCCGGCAGGGGGCCGACCTCAGCGGGGTGATGCATGCTTTGATGCTGACCCCGCCGGGCTTCGACAATTCAAACGGATATTCTGATCCTGTGAATACGCCGCTGGCCTATATGTGGACAGAGGGTCCGCTGACAGGCCTGCAGCGCAGTTACCGCGCTTATGGAATTTACGATAATCCTTACTGGACGGTGAATCAAAACCATTTCCGTGACGAGGTGAACCGCTTGTCAGGATATCTTTCTCTTGCTTACACTGCCGCAGAGTGGATACAGTTTTCCTACCGCCTGGGAGCAGATATTTACTCCGACCGGAGAAAGGCGTTTCTGGCCATTCATTCATCGGCGCAGCCGGGGGGACAGGTAATGGAAGACCTGCATCAGAAGAGCGGGTTCAACGGGGATCTGCTGATCCATATCCAAAGGAAATTAAGCCGCGACATCGGCATTGAGGTGAACATGGGGCACAATATTTTTCAGATCGCCCACAGTCAGGTATATGCACAGGGGGATGAACTACTGGTTCCGGACATTGAGAATTTATCCAATGCTACGGTCTTGCTGGTCCGGGAAAAGCAGTCGCGTTACCGAAGTTCGGCATATTTCGGCGAACTCAGTCTGGCCTGGCGGGATATTCTTATTATGAATACAGGCGGGCGATACGAAAAGCCTTCTTCCCTGTCAAAGGGATTTTTCTTTCCCTCTGTAAGCGCTGCATTTATCTTGACGGAAATCGGGGGACTAAAAAGCAACAAAACCTTTCCCTTCGGGAAGATCCGTGTTTCATACGCCAGAACCGGAAATCTCCCTCCCGCATACATCAGATACGTCCCCCATATTCAGGGTCCGTATTCTGAAGGGTGGACCACCGGGGTGTACTACCCTTACGGGGAATATAATGCCTATGCCGGCGGGGATGAAAGCAGCAATTACCGGCTCGGACCGGAGTATACCAACTGTACGGAAGCCGGTGCGGACCTTCGTTTCATCAGCAACAGACTGTCACTTGATTTCACATACTACTTCAGCAGAAGCTTTGATCTCCTGATCAATGTTCCGGTGGCAGGACCTTCCGGCTATACCGATCAGTGGCTGAACAGCGCTACTGTCAGCAACCGTGGTTATGAAATCCTGTTCCATGCTGTTCCGGTGAAATCGAAAAACAATAAGATCTCCTGGGATCTGGGTCTTGTTTTTTCGCAAAACCGTAACAGGGTTGAAAGCCTGGCTGAAGGAGTGGAAAGTGTATTGCTCAGCAGCATAATGGGTGTGGAAGTCCGAGCGGAACGCGGAAAGCCTTGGGGATCAATTTACGGAACAAGCTGGCAGCGCGATGCTGAAGGGCGACTGGTGATCAATGATGATCCATCAGATCCTGATTACGGGCGCCCGCTGCCTGCCGCGGGAAAAACCTTTCTGGGCAGCGTATTGCCTGACTGGACCATGGGCATCAGCAGCGGATTTGAATTTAGTGGTCTGCGTTTGTCAGTGCTTTTCGACATTAAAAAGGGTGGTGTGAGGTGGAACGGCACCAGGGGTGTTATGACTGCAACGGGAACCCATGCCAATACGGAAAACCGGGGGGAGACCGTGGTTTTTGAAGGTGTTACCGGACACTATGATGGCAGCGGACAATTGGTGATCAGTGGCGGAACCAACACCGTGGAAACCAGTCTTGACCAGTCGTGGTACCAGCATCTGGGAGGCGGCTTTGAGGGTCCCGCGGAACAGTTTATTGAAGATGCGGACCGGATCAGCTTAAGAGAAGTAAGCCTGAGTTATTCATTTGATAACAAATGGCTTTCGAAAAGCTTCTTCCGTTCGTTCGAGTTATTCTTCTCGGGCAGAAACCTGTGGGTTTGGACACCTTATTCAGGAAGTGATCCCGGTAGCAGTCTCATGGGATCGTATGCTGTTCAGGGTCTTGATTACTTTAACATGCCGGGTTCCCGCACCTATACGGTCGGTTTGCGCTGTCGTTTGTAATTCTTTCATTCCGCGGATCTTTTGTGAGTATGATTCCTGTGATTGAATAGGTTCTGTTCTTTTGTTAATTCATTCACAAAAAAAAGCCCTGTTCCCGGAAATTCAAATATCACGGGTAAAATACCCTCCGCCTGAGGCGGGATTGTTCAACTAAGAATTTTATTTCACTTCGTTCATAAAATTCAAGTTTCACGAATAAAACCTGTAATTTTGCGCCCAGTTTAACCAATACATACCTGTATGGCAAAGTCAAAAAATACGGTTATCGAGCGGGAAGATATCGTGGTGAAGTTTGTGGGGGATTCCGGAGACGGGATGCAACTCACCGGGACTCTTTTCTCTGATACCGCAGCGCTGGAAGGTGCTGATCTGGCAACATTTCCTGATTATCCGGCTGAAATCAGGGCGCCCCATAACACCATTGCGGGTGTTTCGGGTTTCCAGGTTCATTTCGGACAGAAGGTTTATTCTTCGGGGGACATGTGCGACCTGCTGGTGGCCATGAATCCTGCCTCTCTCAGGGCCAATCTCAAGTGGGTCAAGAAAGGCGGAAGCATTATCCTTGACACGGATGCCTTTGATGAAAAGGCTCTGGAGAAAAGCGGTTACAAGACAAACCCGCTGGAGGACGATAGTTTGTCGAGTTACAATGTGATGAAGGCTCCGATCACGACCATGACGCGTGAAGCTCTGAAGGATCAGGGGCTGGATAACAAGACGGCCGACAAGACCAAGAACATGTTCACCCTGGGGATGACTTATTTTCTCTTCGGATGGTCGCTGGATGCCACCAATCTGTTTTTTGAAAAGAAATTCAAGAAGAATCCGGCCATGATCAAGGCGAACAAGACTGTGCTCAAGGCCGGGTATTTTTATGCCGAGACGATTGAAGCCATGGCTTCATTGTATCGGGTTCCCGCGGCTAAGCTTGAAAAAGGCAAGTACCGTAACATCACAGGCAATGTGGCGACTGCATGGGGTTTGCTGGCAGCAGCCGAGCGTTCGGGTCGTCCCCTGTTCCTGGGATCTTATCCTATTACGCCGGCCACAGAAATCCTTATGGAACTGGCCAAGCACAAATCACTGGGCGCAAAAGTTTTTCAGGCAGAGGATGAAATTGCGGGTATTTGTTCGGCGATCGGTGCTTCTTATACCGGAGCCATGGCCTGCACCACCACTTCCGGTCCGGGATTATCGCTTAAAAGTGAAGCGATCGGATTAGCGGTGATGACTGAATTGCCGCTGGTGATCGTGAATGTACAGCGGGGCGGCCCCTCAACGGGTTTGCCGACCAAATCGGAGCAATCGGATCTGATGCAGGCGCTCTGGGGCCGCAACGGGGAATGTCCGGTAGTGGTGATTGCCGCTTCTTCACCTGCCAATTGCTTTTATTTTGCTTTTGAAGCGGCTAAGATCTCCATGGAACACATGACACCGGTGATTCTGCTTACCGATGGTTATCTGGGTAACGGATCAGAACTGTTTAAGATCCCCAAAGTTTCAAGTCTTCCCAAAATCAATCCTCCCATTGCCAAGGCCAACGATCCTGATTACAAGCCTTACCGCCGCGATGAGCGACTGGTGCGTCAGTGGGCACTGCCCGGTACCGAAGGTCTGCGTCATCGGGTTGGTGGTCTGGAAAAAGAAAATATAACTGGGAATGTATCGACTGATCCCCTGAATCACCAGATCATGACGGATCTGCGTTACAATAAAGTAATGAAGATCGCGGATGTGTTGCCTGATCAGGAACTGATCGGAGAAGACGAAGGCGACCTTCTGGTGGTCAGCTGGGGTGGTACACGCGGGGCAACCACCTCTGCTGTTCTGGAGATGCAGAAGAAAGGCAAGAAAGTCAGTCTGGCGCATTTTCATTATATTTTCCCCTTCCCGAAAAATGTTGAAAAGCTGCTGGGGCGTTTCAAAAAGATCGTGGTTTGCGAGCTGAATTCGGGTCAGCTGGTGATGCACCTCCGTATGACTTATCCGCAGTACAAATACAGTCAGTTTAACAAGGTACAGGGTCTTCCCTTTGTTGTGAGTGAACTGGTAGATGTTTTCAATCAAAAATTAAAGGAGAAATAAGATATGGCTGAGAATTTAACAGTTGAACGTTCGAGGGTCCCTTTAACAAAGGAAGACTTCGTAAGTGATCAGATGGTTAAATGGTGCCCGGGATGCGGGGCTCACGCCATTCTTTCCTCTATCGCCAATGTGTTCCCGAAAATCGGGTACCGCAAAGAGAATTTCTGTGTGGTTTCAGGGATCGGTTGTTCCTCCCGTTTTCCGTACTACATGAATACTTACGGAATTCATGGAATTCATGGCCGAGCCAATGCTATCGCCACCGGTGTGAAGATTGCCAATCCCCACCTGAGTGTCTGGATTGCCACGGGTGACGGAGATTCCATGGCGATCGGCGGGAATCATTTTATTCACATCATTCGCCGCAACGTGGATGTGAACATTATGCTTTTCAACAACCAGATCTACGGTCTCACCAAGGGCCAGTATTCACCTACAACCCCCATGGGCAGTGTAACCAAAACCTCTCCGCAGGGAACTATTGAACATCCGTTCAATCCCGGGGAACTGGTGATGGGCGCCCAGGGAACTTTCTTTGCGCGTGCTGTGGATACCAATCCCAAGCTGATGACAGAAGTGATGTTTGAAGCAGCGCGTCACGACGGGACTTCAGTGATTGAGATCCTGCAGAACTGTGTGATTTTTGCCGACGGGGTGCATAATACGATTACCTCTAAAGATATGCGTGAAGATCACCAGCTCATCCTGAAAAATAATGAGCCCATGATCTTCGGTAAGAACAGGGATAAGGGCATACGCATTACCCATACAGGTCTTGAAGTGGTTACTTTGGGTAAAAACGGCATCAGTGAAAGTGACCTGCTGGTGCACGACCAGTATTCACAGGATCCCGGTATCCACCTGATGCTGGCCAAAATGCAGCCGCCTGTTTTCCCGGTAGCGCTTGGTGTGATCCGTTCGGCCATGTTCCCGACATATGACGATCTTGTACGCGAGCAGATCATTGAGGCCAGAAAAACCTCTCCGATCAAAACCGTTCAGGATCTTCTGAACAGCGGGGAGACCTGGGAGATCAAATAATTGTTTTTATCTGAAAAAGAGGCTGTCACATATTGACGGCCTCTTTTTTTGTATCTTTGGGTAAACATTCAGCCTATGGGATTCGAAGAATGGTTCAAAAAAACCAGCCAGAACGTCAAAAAAACGGTCAAAGAAGAATATGACGACCTTAAGAAAGAATATAACAAACTGACCGATAAAGCCGAACAGGCAAAGTTTGAAGACCGGCTGGCCTCCAAATTCAATGAAGACCTTTTTGTAAAAGCAGTGCTTGATAAAAGCATCGTTTTCACATTCAAGGAAAAGAAAAAGGTCCGGTCATTCTTCGATAATTACGAAAAATCCATCTGGGAAAGTTCTTTCGAATGTTTTCAGTTTATCCTGCACCACACTTCTTCCGGTGACCTGATGGAGTTTAAGATCAACCATGCCCACGAAAAGTTTGTGAACCTGTTCAGGCTGAACCAGGTGATCCGCCACGGCGTGGATAAAACAGATGCGGAACCCAATATGGGTATTTACCGTTATCTTTAGGCTACACCCTCGATATCTTCAGCATATTGGTTTTTCCGCGCTCATCCAGCGGAATACTGGCGATATTAATGACAATATCACCATCTTTTAACAGTCCCTGACTTTTAAGTCTTACTTTAATATCTTCTATAGTATGATCTGTGCTGATGAACTTATCATAATAGAAACCCTGTACCCCCCATACGAGATTGAGAGTACACAGCAATGAGCGGTTATTGGTAAAGATAAAGATTCCGGCTTTGGGCCTGTGGCTGGCAATCCTGAATGCCGAATAGCCGGTATGGGTCATCGCTACGATTGCGGCAGCACTGGTCCGGCGGGCCAGTTCACAGGCATTGAAAATCACGGAATCGGTCAGATAGCGTTCATCAAGCCGATCATCGGGTTCATTGTGCTTATAGTAGATATCCTGAAAATTCTCGACATGCTGAATAATTTTGCTCATCATGGTCACGGCCTCAACCGGAAACGCACCCACGGCTGTTTCGCCGCTCAGCATACAGGCATCGGCACCATCCATTACGCTGTTGGCGACATCATTGACTTCCGCGCGGGTAGGCCCGCAATTGGTGATCATGCTTTCGAGCATCTGTGTGGCAATAATGACGGGCTTTCCGGCATCGAGACATTTTTTCACCATCATTTTCTGCAGGAGGGGCACATTCTGTATGGGCAGCTCCACGCCCAGATCGCCCCTTGCCACCATGAGTCCGTCGGCTTCATGGATAATATGATCGAGCTCATGCAGGGCCTCGGGCTTTTCAATTTTAGCGATGATCCGGGGTTTATTGCGGGATTTGCGCGCAGCGATCAGATGCTTCAGCTCAATAATGTCGGCCGCTGATCTCACAAAAGAAAGGGCGACCCATTGTACGGGGTGACTCAGGATGAAGCGCAGATCTTCTTTATCCTTATCGGTCAGTCCGGGCAGCGAAACCCGGGTATCAGGAAGGTTGACGCCTTTGTGTGACTTGATCAGCCCCCCATGCAGAACTTCCAGAATCACCTCATCTTTCTGGTTGGTTGATTGAACTCTCAGGTGAATGTTGCCGTCGTCGACCAGAATCAGCTCACCGCATTGAACATCGCGGGGAAAATTTTTGTATGATATATATATTTTTTCGCGTGTTCCGGTGCATTTCCTGGTCACAAAGCGGATCTTATCCCCTTTTTTCACGGCCACTCCGCCTTCGCTGATGATCCCGGTTCTGATCTTGGGTCCCTGCAGATCCGCCAGTATGGCAACGTTCATGTTCTTTTTGCGGTTCAGGTCCGTGATGCGGCGAATGGTCTGCAGGTGGTCGGCATGCGTTCCGTGCGAAAAATTAAGCCGGCAAACGTCAAGTCCTGCATCAAACAAGGCTTCCAGCACTGCAGGATCAGAGGATGCGGGACCGATGGTTGCTATAATTTTGGTTTTCATTCCTTGTTTTTAAACATATAAGGATTCTTTTCCTTCTGGTTCTTCTGATATTCCATCAGGCAGAGTTCTATTCCGGAAATCAGGGATTCACCGTCTTTCAGTTCATTCATTTTCACTTCCCAGGCCATGATCACCTGTGGGATTTTGCGGATTTCCTGTATCAGGCCCCTGCTGCCACCGGGGAAGGCCAGGTCATGGATAAAGAAAAGATAGTCCATACTGGCCGGCTTGTCGATGAGATCGCCTTCAGGACTGTGATTGCCCAGGAGATAAAAAGTTTCGAAACGAAAATTTTCCTCTTCATAGAAAAGCGGAAAAGCAAACTGGCTGTCTGTTTCCTGATCGAAGCGCGGATAAAAGTCGTGCAAACGCCTGAGGTTGATCTCAAGCTGGCGGTTCAGGAGCCAGACGAAACGGTAGTCTTTCAGGTGACAGGAGATCCCGAGCAGGCAATAGTCGCGAGCTGTATTCAGGTCGAGCAGTATCTTTCCTTTCATGAAAACTGATGATTTCCTTATCTTTGCTAAAGTACGCTTTTCGGTCAGAATTTCAGGCTGTTCAGGTAAAATTAATATGAACGCTGTGAGTGAAGCGCTGAGTAAAAGAATTGCAGCAGAATTGTCGGAGCACCTTTCCCGGACTATGACTCCCCTTTCGTGGACACCGGTCGGCGGAGGATGCATCAACGAATCATTCCGAATCGGGGCCGGTCCTGATTATTTTTTCGTCAAGATCAATAAAGCGGGATTATATCCTGATATGTTCGAAACCGAAGCCCTGGGCCTGGACCTGCTCAGAGAGGCGGAAGCCTTGCCGGTTCCGGGGGTAATCGCTTACGGCGAAGAGGCCGGGTTTGCATTCCTGCTCCTGGAATACGTGGGAAGCTCAGATAAACCGGTGGATTTCTGGGCGCAAACCGGCCGGGGTCTGGCCCGGCTTCATCAGAAAAGCGCAGCGGAATTCGGGCTTGAGTACGACAATTACATCGGTTCATTAAAGCAGCACAATCATCAGGAAGAAAGCTGGTCCGCTTTCCTGATTAATCAGCGCCTGTTGGTGCAGCTTGGTATGTGTGCCGACAGGGGTCATGCTGATGCCGGAATGATCAGGATGTTTGAACGCCTTTTTCCGAAACTGGAGGACTATTTCCCGCCTGAACCGCCGGCCCTTATACACGGAGATCTCTGGAGCGGTAATTACCTGTGCGGAGCGGCTGGTAAGGCCCATCTGATTGACCCTGCGGTATATTTTGGCCACCGCGAGATGGACCTGGCCATGAGTCTCCTGTTTGGCGGATTCGGCCCCGAAATGTACAGCGCCTATCACGAAGTGTATCCCCTTGAAAGCGGATGGAGGGAAAGGATTGATCTGTGTAATCTTTATCCCCTGCTGGTGCACACGAACCTCTTCGGCGGATCGTATTCCGCTCAGGTCAGGACCATACTGAAACGCTTCTGCTGACCACTACTTGATGCCTTTCAGCTCTTTCCACTGCTGGTTAAATGATTTTTTCATGACTACCGGAATTTCGCGGCGCGGTCCCCAGGCTTTGCGGAAGAACATTTTCAGAACCCTGTTTTTGGTTCCGCTCCCGGTTTTATCGAGCATCCACCTTTTGGTCATCACCATTTTCCAGCCCGACATCACCAGGCGGTCGCTCCGCCCGGTCAGCTTTTCTTTTACCGCATCACGACGGTTATACAGGAGCAGCTTATGAAGATCGATGTGCATGGGGCAGACTTCGGTGCATTTTCCGCAGAGAGAGGAAGCAAAGCTGAGGTGATGATAATCGGCCATTCCCTTGAGATGGGGAGAAATCACGGCACCGATAGGACCGCTGTATACTGTACCGTATGAATGACCGCCGATATTCCGGTAAACGGGACAGGCATTCAGGCAGGCGCCGCAGCGGATGCAGGTCATGGCTGCACGTTGTTCAACCTTAGAGAGCAGTTCCGAACGTCCGTTATCAACAATCACCAGATACATTTCTTCCGGACCGTCCGTCTCGTTTTCCTGTCGGGGACCGAGTACCAGTGAATTATACACGGTGATGTTTTGTCCGGTGCCATGCGTGGCCAGCAGGGGCCAGAACAGATGAAGATCCTTGTAAGACGGGATCAGCTTATCATACCCGGCGATCGCGATGTGTATACGAGGAAACGACATGGACATGAGGGCATTACCTTCATTTTCGGTGAGACAAACACCACCGATATCGGCCACCAGGAAATTGGCTCCGCTCACTCCGCAGTCGGCATCCACAAATTTTTCGCGCAGGAGATCCCTGACGAAAGCGGTGATTTCTTCGGGACTGCTTTGGGGAGGCAGATTGAACTTTTCATGAAAAAGAGCCGCAATGTCTTCCTTTGATTTGTGCATCACCGGTGTAATAATATGGTAAGGCTTTTCGCCGGCCAGTTGCACAATATATTCTCCGAGGTCGGTTTCCAGACTTTCAATTTCATGCTTTTCAACATACTCATTGAAATCCAGTTCCTCGGTGATCATCGATTTGGATTTGACCAGTTTTCTGACGCCCCTTTCTTTCAGGATCTTCAGAATTTCCTGCATGGCTTCGGATGCATCCCGGGCAAAAATGATCTTTCCTCCTCTTGAATTGAAATGATGCTCAAATTCCTTGATGAAATACTCAAAATCGTTAATGATCTTGTATTTCTGGTTCGCAGCCCTCACTCTTGCAAGCTCCAGGTTGGCATATTGCTGCTTGCCTCTGCTGACCGCTGCATCATATCTTGAAATATTAAACTGAATGGTTTGCCGGTGCCGCAGATCAAAGGCTTTCTTCAGTGCGGCATCTTCAAAAGATTTTTTGGCATTCGCCATGACTCAGGGTTTTTGGGGTGGGATCTTTTTTACACGGATCCCGTGACGACCGTTCTCAAAACCTGTCAGCAGAAAAATATCGATGATCTCAAAAGCCAGATGTTCGCTGATAAAACGGGCAGGTAAAGATAATATATTTGCGTCGTTGTGCAGCCTGGCATAACGTGCTATTTCTTCTTTCCAGCACAGCGCGGCCCTGACATTCGGGTATTTATTGGCCGTCATCGCCACCCCGTTACCACTACCGCAGATGATGATGCCCCTCAGTATCCTGCCCTGATCGATATCAGAGGCCAGAGGATGGATCATATCCGGATAATCAACGCTTTCGGTTGATTGCGTACCATAATCTTTGAAGATATAACCCAGCTTCCCGTACTTCTTTCTGATTTTTTCCTTCAGCTCATAACCCGCGTGATCGCTGGCTATAGCAATTTGTAAAATGTCTTCAACCATCTGTTCATAAAATTTTTTGACCCTGAAACTTCAAAATTAGCAATCCTGTTATTTATGAAACATTTATTATCGGCCGGAAAAAACAGAAGTGTTCTAAAAGACGCATAATCAGGAAGTTTTTTTATTAACACTTCAACTGTTAATAAGTACTTATACCCGATTCAAAACTTCTGACAAAATGAAGTATGAATATGTGCGGTTAAATTTTCTGACATTCGCAAGCCCTCATACCGGATAATTATTGCTCTTTTTCAAACATTTTTTTGAGCAGTTTTTTCCATTTTGAGCCCGAAGTTTTTAACCAAGGCGTGAACAGGAAGTAATACCTGTTTATTGTTAACATATTCAAAAACAGCTAAGCGCTTTCTGATAAGTTGTGAAAATACTGTGAACAAATGGTGAAAACCGAAAAATACAAATGATTTTTAAAATATTTTTACACTTTTCAACGCCCTGATGATGACGATGAGTTTATTTTTTAAAAATAATATCATGAAAGAACATCCTGTTAATTAAAATGGGTGGAAATTTCACAAAAGGTTTTTCGTTAATATTCATTTGAAGCATTTATGGATTATTGTAAAGAGATACTGGAACTTAAGAAGCGCAAAAATGCGGTATTGCTGGCCCATTTTTATCAAACAAGTGATATTCAGGAAATTGCAGATTTTGTAGAGGATAGTCTTGGTTTGGCCATACGGGCTGAACAGACCAGGGCTGATATCATCATTTTTGCCGGGGTTCATTTCATGGCAGAAACGGCCAAGATCATCAATCCGGGAAAGAAGGTACTGATTCCCGATCTGAATGCGGGTTGTTCCCTGGCAGATTCCTGTCCGTATGAGGAGTTCAAAATGTTCAGGGAAGCGCATCCTGATCATGTGGTTGTTTCCTACATCAATTGTTCAGCAAAGATAAAGACCTTGACAGATGTGGTCTGTACTTCGGGAAACGCGGTTGAAATTGTTAACAGTTTCCCGAAAGAACAGAAGATCATTTTTGCACCGGACCGTAATCTGGGTCATTATATCAATCAGTTGACCGGCAGAGACATGTTGTTGTGGGATGGTAGCTGCAAAGTGCATGATATGCTGAATGCAGAAAAGGTGATTGATTTAAAAATCAAGCACCCGGATGCCGTGTTGATTGCCCATCCCGAATGCAAGGCTGTCATTTTGGAAATGGCTGATTTTGTGGGATCCACGGCTAAAATGCTTGAGTTTGTTAAACGTGACAGTGCAAAAAAATACATCGTTGCAACGGAAACGGGTATTTTACATAAAATGCGGCTGGAAGCACCGGGTAAGGAATTCCTGATAGTACCGGCCGATGAGAGCTGTAACTGTAACGATTGCGAGTACATGAAAATGATCACCCCTGAAAAAGTGTATCTTTGTATCAGGGACGAACAGCCGGAGATCCTGCTCGAAGAAGAAGTCATGGACAAATCCCGTGGAGCGATCCGGCGGATGCTAGAATTATCCAGAAACCTGAAAAAATCATGAAGCGGTATTACCTGGGAATATTGTTGTTTGTGATCGCACTTGTACCTGCTTTAGCCCAGGATAGTATTCCCCGTGATGGTTATGCAGTATTTTATTATCAAAGCGGCGTAAAGTCAAGCGAAGGAACCATGCGCAATGGTGAACCCGATGCTTACTGGAAGACTTATCATGAAAACGGTCTGCTGAAATCAGAAGGCAACAGACTTAATTTTTTACTCGACAGTACCTGGAAGTTTTACAGTGATTCAGGAAAACTGCTGGTGGAAATCAATTATAAAGAAGGAAGGAAAAACGGCATTCGCAGGACATTTCAAAAGGATGTCATACTGGAAGAGGAATTTGTGAATGATGTTAAACAAGGTTGGACCAGATGGCTGTATGCAGGGGGAAGTCTGAAAAAGAAAGTGTTTTTTGCCGATGGTCGTGAAGAAGGTATTGCCAGGGAATATTCACAGGACGGTACAGTGATCACTCTCATAGAATATAAAAAGGGATATATTTTAAATACTGAAAATATTAACAGATACCGGGATGGCTTGAAACACGGTGTCTGGAAAATATTTTATCCGGATGAATCTGTTAAAGAAGAAGGTTATTACAATTACGGGAAAAAGGACGGATATTTTAAAACATTTGATGTCTCCGGTAATTTGGTGAGCATTCAGAAATTTGCCAATGATGAAGAGATTTTCGATGCTCCGGAGCTGGCCAGTTATGAGATACGTACAGATTATTATAAGAACGGGAAGCCGAAAATAGTGGCCAGTTATAAGGATGGTATCCCTGAAGGAACGCGCAGGGAGTACAATCCGGAAGGAGAAATTGTAAGATCCTATATTTATAAAGCCGGAATTATTGTCGGAGAAGGAATCATTGATGCTTCTGGTTTCCGTCAGGGTCCGTGGAAAGAGTTCTATGAAAGCAGCGAGTTGTATGCTGAAGGCAACTACAAAGATGGCAAGCGTGTGGGCGAATGGAAGTTTTATTATAAAGACGGCAAGCCTGAACAAAGCGGAAAATACAACAACAATGGCCGTCCGGAAGGTGTATGGAGATGGTTTTATGAAAGCGGAAATCTCAAGAGGGAAGAAATGATGAAGGACGGAAAGCCTGACGGATCATACAGGGAGCTTTCAGACAGTGGTCAGATCATCATTAAAGGGGATTTTGCCGACGGGGAAGAAGAAGGAGAATGGTTTTATGAAGTCAATGATGATAAGGTGATCGGTTCCTATGTGGGTGGTAAGAGGGAAGGTTTGTGGAAGGCCTACCAGAACGGTGAACTTTATTTTGAGGGCTCTTTCATCGAAGGTTTGGCCGATGGGACCCATACCTGGTACTGGGACAACGGCAAGGTTCGTGAAAAGGGTAACTTCATTGCCGGAAAGAAAGAAGGTAACTGGATATTATATGATTATGAGGGTCTGAAGATCCTCACCCAGGAATATGTTGACGGCATAGAGGTCAGTATCGACGGTTCCCGTATCGATCAGGAACCGGAGAAATAATCTGCTTGATTTTCAGGGGACTTATAAGTAAATCAACACAATGTTGTTGATTTCAGGGTTATTATACGTACCCGGAAAAGTCATTGCGGGTGATTTTTTTTGCTTTGCTGTCATAAAGAAGTGTTTTTTCGTATTTTTACCCGGAAAACAAAACAAATAATTCTATGAAAAGAAAACGTATCCTCTTTCTGAGGGGGCATTCGGGTATGCCCTGTGTTCAAGCAAAGCTGCCTTTTCATTTTACTTATCATCTGCTGGTTCCGGAAGCGGAAGCGCAGGGTTTGTTTCATGAAGTGCGTATGCTGAATCCTGATCTTCTGGTGATCATGGATAATATGATCGGTGAGAAAGCACTCAGCTGTTTAATCCGTAAGGTCAGGCAGGAGTTGGGTATCCAGGTGATTTGCCTGAATTCCTGTGATGCGGGAACTGAACATCTGCTCCTGGAAGAACAGGGCGCCGTGTACAAATTAAGGACTGAATTCAGGGAGAGACCGGATATGGAGAGGGATCCGCCGGTCCTGAATATGTACCCTGCTGCATCTGTGCCTTTTTCTTCAACGGTTTGCAAAGACAATCTTTTCATCCGGCAGGAACATCAGATCAGCAGGATCAGTTTGCAGGAGATCATTTTTGTGGAGGCCATGAAGGATTATGTCCTGATTCAAACCCAGCGACAACATTACAAGGCACATATTTCCATGAAGGACCTGATGGATGTGTTGCCCGGTGATGAATTTGCACGCATCCACAGGTCCTTCATTGTCCGAATCGACAAGATCACCCGTATGCGTCACCCCATACTGGTAGTGGAAGGTCAGAACCGTACGCTTCCGATCGGTAATTATTTCCGTAAAGATCTTTACGGAAGGATGATCATCATTTAGCAGGCTTGCAGAATGAGAAATCAATGGTTTTACGGGCCAGGTCGATACTCTTGATTTTCACATTGACAGTATCGCCCAGTCGGTATTGCTTACCGCGTGACTGACCGATGGCGACATAGTTTTCCTCGTCGATGAAATAATAATCGTCGGTCATATCTCTTACCGGAACCATACCTTCGCATTTGCTTTCCTTCAGTTCCACATAGATTCCCCAGCGGCTGATGCCCGATACCAGTCCGGTGAATTCCTGGCCGATCTTGTCGAGCAGGAATTCAGCCTGTTTGTATTTAATGGACGCTCTTTCTGCCTCGGTGGCTTTTCGTTCCATTTCCGAACTGTGAAAGCACTGATGTTCGAAGGCGTCCCGGTCATGACGGGTCTGATTGTGCAGGTAGGCATCCAGCAGCCGGTGGACCAGAAGATCCGGATAACGCCTGATGGGAGAAGTGAAGTGGGTATAGTGCCGGAAGCCCAGACCATAGTGTCCGATATTGTCGGTGGAATAAAATGCTTTTGCCATGGTGCGTATCGCCAGGCCCGAGATCAGGTTCTCCTCTCCCTTGCCCTTGATTTTGGAGAAAAGCTCATTGAATGATTGCGACATTCCCTTGCGGGATGCTGTTTTGATGTTGTATCCGAGTTTGGCGATAAACTCGCTGAACTGTGCCAGTTTTTCAGGATTGGGTGTATCATGAACCCTGTAGACAAACACCGGCGCACTCTTTTGTGTCCTGAATTTCTGGATATACTCCGCAACTTTACGGTTGGCCAGCAGCATGAAATCCTCGATCAATTTGTTGGAATCCTTGTATTCCTTGAGGTAAACTCCAAGAGGTTTGCCGTTTTCATCCAGCCTGAATTTCACTTCTTCTGTTTCAAAGGCGATAGATCCTTTTCTGAAGCGTTCTTCCCTGAGTTTAACGGCCAGCTTGTGCAGGGTCAGCACCTCGGAGGCGAAGTCGCCTGTTCCGCTTTCAATGATTTCCTGGGCTTCTTCATAATTGAAACGCCGGTCGGAATTTATCACCGTTTTACCATACCACTCTTGTTGAATATTGCCCAGATCATCCATTTCAAATACTGCAGAAAAGCATAGTTTATCCTCATGCGGAGAAAGTGAACACAGTTGATTGGAGAGGGTTTCAGGCAGCATGGGAATGGTTCTGTCGACCAGGTAAACGGAGGTCCCCCTGGAGGCTGCTTCTTCATCGAGCCTGCTCCCGGGCCTGACATAATGAGAAACATCAGCGATGTGAACGCCCACTTCATAATGACCGTTGTCCAGCTTTTTCAGCGACAGGGCATCATCAAAGTCCTTGGCATCCGCCGGGTCGATGGTCATGGTAAACACCTTCCGGAAATCGCGCCTTTTATGAATTTCTGCGTCATTGAAAAAGCGGGCGATCTGACCGGCTTCATGCTCCACGGATGAGGGAAAAGCCAGCGGGAAGCCAAATTCAACGAGTATGGATTGCATCTCCACCTCATTTACACCGGGCTTTCCGAGGACATGTACGACCTCTCCCACAGGATTGGCGCTTTTTTCGGGCCATTCGGTGATCTTCACAATCACCTTATCGCCGTTCTTTGCCTTTCCTGTTTTATCATTGGGGATCATAATGTCGAGCGGCATGTTAACACTGTCACAAGTGAAAATACCATAATATTTACCAGTTTGCAGGATACCGGCAAATTCTTCACGGGCGCGTTTCAGGACTTCCAGTACCTGTCCTTCCGGCCGCTGGTTTTTACGACGCGGGAACACCAGAACCTTCACCGTGTCGCCGTGGAGCGCTTTGTTGGTATGATGAGGCGCAATCAGGATATCATCGCTGAGTTCCGGTGTACTGACATACGCCTTTCCAGACGCCTTCACGTCGATGCGTCCGCTGACAACACTTCGGAATTCTTCCGATTCTTTCAGGAAATCGTGGTTAAGACGGTACTTGCCACGGCGGACTTCTGTCAGTGCATGCTCAGCCACCAGCCCGTCGATGAACTGAAGTACCAGTTCCCGCCCCGCCTTATCGTTGATGCCCATACGACCTGCGACCTGCTTGTAATTGAGCGTTTCGTAGGGATGTTCGAGGAATACCGTGAAGATGTTTTTTGAAAAGCTTCCTTTGGAACTCCCCTTTTTCCTGTTTTTCTTTACAGCCATAAGTGAATTTTTGATAAAGGTAAGCTTCCCGTTTCATATCAGGCGGCCGTGTACGCGCATTTATACCCAGAACCTTGTTAATAAGTGAGCCTGCCGTAAGGGTGCTTGTTGTTTATAAAATAGTATATCTTTGAAAAAAATTTTGAGTTCATGAAGAAAATCGTAATTATTATCTGCTTGTTTGTGATAGGATTAGCGGGTTTCGCACAGGATAAGCAAGCCGTTTACGATCATTGTTCCAATTCCCTGGTCACTCTTCGCAGCGTGGATGTGCTGGGCTACGGTTTTTTCATCGAAAGCGACCTTGTTGTGACCAATTACCAGGTGATCAACAAAGCGCGGCAGGGAGCTGCCAAAGCCGTGTTGACCAGTGGAAAATCAGTTAACGTGTTGGGTTATGTCGCCGCCAGCGAGGAAGCCAATCTTGTGATCCTTAAAGTGGATTACCAGTATGCAATGCCGCTCAGTCTTCTTGAATCAGGAGTGAAGGCAGGAGATAAGCTGTATTTTTTTACTGAACCGGATACTGTGAATGTGATGATCTCAGAGGGTCAATTGCTGGAGATTAAAGATTTTGGTTATACCAAGTTCCTGAAGATCAGTACACCCAATACTGTTTTCAACAGCGGTTTCCCGGTGGTTAACACCGAAGGTAAAGTGGCCGGAATCAGTGTCCCCTCCCTGAGTCAGGACACAACCTCCTCCTATGCGATCTCGTACGAGAAGATCAAAGAAGTTTACGATGCACGCAAAAGTTATGTGGAGGATTTGAAATCCCTCTCCCCTCCTACCCGCATCGACAATAATGTTCAGAGCAAAAGCGAGATCGTGAGCCAGTTCATCAACCAGGGAAATTCAAGGCTCTTGTCAAAAGATTATAAAGGGGCAGTGGAAAAGTTTTCTGCCGCTATCAAACTCGCTCCCGCTGATCCTGATGCTTATGTTTTCAGAGGACAGGCCTATATTTACCTCATGCAGTACAAGGATGCGCTGGCCGATTTCAACAAGGCCATTGATATCGAACCCAATTTTGCAGAAGCCTACGATCTGAGAGGAATTGCCAAAGCAGAACTGGGCGATAAAACCGGAGCCTGCGAAGATTGGGTTAAATCATACGAACTCGGCTTCAACGATGCCTTTAAGCTGATCAGGGAATTCTGCGAAATGGATGAGTAAAATAATCTTCCGGAATTCCACGTTCTCCGGAAGAATGATGCAGATTATTCCTGATGGTTTATCATATCAAAAATACGTTTATCTTTGTTTTAGTTTTACTTTCCTTGCTTGCACAGGCACAGGAACGTCTCGCACCGGGATATTTCCGTTCACCTCTCGACATTGTTCATTCAGTTACCGGTACCTTCGCAGAGCCGCGTCCGGATCATCTGCATTCGGGCATTGATTTCGGAACCAATCAGAAACAGGGCCTTAACATCTATGCCATGGCTGATGGTTACGTGTCCAGAATCAAGGTCTCAGCCGGTGGCTACGGCAAGGTACTTTATCTGACCCATCCCAACGGAACAGTCAGTGTTTATGCTCATTTGAGCGCATTCAATGTGGTCATCGATGATTATATATACCGCAAGCAGGTACAAAAGGAATCCTGGGAAATTGAATTGTTCCCTGATCCGCGGCTTTTCACCTTAAAAAAAGGTGATCTGGTCGGTTATTCGGGCAATACAGGTTCTTCCACGGGACCTCATCTGCATCTTGAGATCCGGAGTGAAATATCCGAAAGGCCCCTGAATCCGGCACTTTTTGGCCTTTATGCCGGCGACATTAAACCTCCGGTGATCCGTAAGTTCATGGTCTATCCCGGAAAAGGGAGCAGTATCAATGGAAAGACGCTGACGCAGATTTATAGTTTTGAAAAGAACAGTGGTCAGCAGCAACTCAGGCTGCCCGACACCATTTCACTCCGGGGATCCTGCTATTTCGGCGTAATGGCCCGTGATTACGTCAGCAGCGCTACCAATGATGCCGGGATTTATGCACTGAGCATGCTGGTGGATTCCGTTCCTTACTTTTCCTACAAGCTTGATTCTTTTGCATTCGATGAAACCCGTTATGTGAACGACCTGATTGATTATGCAGAATACACCAATAAAGGTCAGAGGATACTCCTGCTGAAAAAGAGTCCGGGCAATAAACTGGATATCTTCAAAGATGTGGAAAACAACGGTATCCTTGAATTCGAAGATACCCTGCTGCATCAGGTGGTGATCACAGCTGCAGATATTGCAGGAAATAAAACATCGCTGACCTTCATGATACGTTCGGAAGGAAAGGCGGATGAAAAACCTGAAGTAAGCGGAACCCGCTTATTCCGGTGGAATGAGGTCAATCAGTTTGAAGAGGGTGATGTCAGGATTGATATGCCTCCCGGTGCATTGTTCAACGATCTGAATTTCATTTACAGCCGAAGATCAAACAAAATGAACCACCTGAGTGCACTTCACGGTATTCACAGGTCTGACGTGCCGCTTTTCAGACCATTCGGTATTTCATTACGTGCGGATTCTGTTGCTTCGCATTTGCTTGAAAAAGCCGTGATCTGCCGGCTTACGGAGGGCAATAAACTGATCGCCTTACCCACAGAATATGCTGATGGTTGGCTGAAAGCCGGCTCGAACCGCTTCGGGGATTTTCTGATTGCCTGTGATACCCTGGCACCTCAAATCAAAGCTTTGAATTTTGCCGAAGGCAGAAACATTTCGGCACTCGAATCCCTGAAGGTCAATATCAGTGATGAGTTGTCGGGAATCAGGAAATACCGTGCTGAAGCGGAAGGGAAATGGGTGATGACAGAATATGACGCCAAAAACAAAATGCTCATCATCAAAAAGGACCAGCTGTTTCCGCCCGGAAATATCAGGCTGGAGATCAAAGTCAGCGATGCCTGTGGTAACGAACGTAAGGCCACTTATAAACTGCTGAACTGAAACTGCTGGTTCTGGCAGTATATTTGCCAAAAAACGCGATCTTTGTTAAAGCTTCCAATCACAAATACCGAACTATGAAAACAATCAGTAAATCATTATGGCTGGCCATTTTTTTGGTCTTTGTAATGCAAAAGGTTGATGCTCAATTTCTTCCTGTGGACGAAGACACCAAGAAGGTGACCTACAAAGAAGTGGTGACCCAGGAAGGGACACCCTCCAAGATGTACAACCAGGCTTTTGAGTGGATCAATTCTTTCTACGCTAATCCGTCGGATGCCACGCGGGTCCGCGATCCGGACAATGCAAAGATCGAGATCAAGCACAGGATCAAGGTCTGCAATGTGGACAAAAACGGTAACAAGACTTTGGAGTGTGAGGTGATTGATTACGAACTGACGCTGGAATTCAAAGAAGGGCGTTATCGTTATACATTCACAAATTTTAATGTGTCGCGTACCTCCAGGTTCCCGCTTGAACGCTGGCTCGACAAGAACGATCCCGGCTACGCCCCGGTCTGCGATATTTATCTCAAGCAGCTGGATGAAGAAGTCAACAAGATCATCAAGAGCATGAAGGAAGGGATGAAACCCAAAGTAATCAAGCAAGACAACTGGTGATCCGAAAAGCGTATAATCAGGGCTGTCAGAAAAGGCAGCCTTTTTTTGTGCCCGCAAAGGAAGGGAGGATATACGTTGGCAATGATTATCTTTGTGGCAGTCAATCAGGAGAATCAATGAACAATCAGGAAGAATTCATCCGGGGCCTGCCCAAAGCCGAATTGCATCTTCATATTGAAGGGACTTTTGAACCGGAATTAATGTTTTCCATTGCTAAACGTAACGGGGTCGCTCTCAGGTACGATACTGTGGAAGACTTGCGTAAGGCTTATAACTTCAGCAACCTGCAGGAATTTCTCGACATTTATTATGCGGGGGCCGCTTCCCTCATCAGGGAAGAAGATTTTTATGAGCTGACTATGGCTTATATGAAAAAGGCTAATGACCAGGGTGTGGTACATACGGAGATCTTTTTTGATCCACAGACCCATACGGCAAGGGGGATCGCCTTCGGTACGGTCGTCGGCGGCATTGAGCGCGCCTTAACAGAAGCGGAAAGGAATTACGGGATCAGCAGCAAAATCATCATGTGTTTTCTGCGCCATCTGGATGAGCAGCAGGCATATGAAACGCTCGAAATGGCTGACCCCTGGCTGGACAAGATCCATGCTGTCGGATTGGATTCATCTGAAAAGGGCAATCCGCCTGAGAAATTTGCAGGTGTTTTTGCCAGGGCGCGTTTAAAGGGATTGCTTTGCGTTGCTCATGCAGGCGAAGAGGGTCCTGCCGCATATGTGCATGGTGCCCTCGAAAGTCTTAAGGTATCACGGATAGATCACGGGAACCGCTCACTGGATGATCCCCGCCTCATGGAAGTTCTGGCCGAACGGCAAATCCCTCTGACCCTCTGTCCCCTTTCAAACCTCAAACTTTGTGTGATCAAAGATATGAGCCAGCATCCTTTACGGAAGCTGCTTGAAGCGGGCTTACTGGTTACAGTCAATTCAGATGATCCTGCTTATTTCGGCGGGTATGTCAACGAAAACTTTCTGGCGGTAGCGGAAGCATTGAAGCTGAACCGGGACGAGATCACACATCTGGCCGCTAATTCCATCAGGGCTTCTTTTGCGGATGAGGAAAGGAAATCCGCTATGCTGTCCTTGCTGGACGCTTATATCAGCCGCCACCTGATTCAATAATATGCCTGACTTAAAGGATATCCGGTCCCTCAGCAGGGATGCGCTTCACGATTGGTTCGTAAACATGAAGCTCCCGGCATTCAGGGCGAAGCAGGTATTCGAATGGTTGTGGAAGAAAAATGCAGCTTCTTTTGATGAAATGAGCAATTTACCGCTAAGTCTGAGGGGTGAATTACAGCAACATTTCATGATCAGGCGGGCGGAAGTCAGCAGTCTGGACGAAAGTGCTGATGGTACCCGTAAACTCTTGTTCCTGCTGTTTGACGAACAATTGGTGGAAGGAGTTCTTATTCCTTCAGGTTCGCGTACGACAGCCTGCATTTCAACACAGGCCGGCTGCCGGCTTGCGTGTCGCTTTTGTGCAACCGGGGGCGCCGGTTTCAAACGTGACCTTCAGGCCGCAGAGATCGTCGATCAGTTCATGCATCTTGATCGCTTAAGCTGTCAGCTATATGGACATCCGTTGGATAATGCAGTTTATATGGGTATGGGTGAACCCCTGCTGAATACCGAAGCTGTGATGCGGGCTACTGAAATCATCACTGATGCAGAAACAGGTTCCGGATTTTCACCACGTCGTATCACCTTGTCTACAGTTGGTATCCCTGAAGGGATACGGAAGCTGGCCGAATGGCCAATAAAAATTCAGCTGGCAGTTTCCCTGCATTCGGCCATTCAGCAGAAAAGAGAACAGCTTATGCCTGTGGCCAGGAAATATGATCTGGAGGAATTATCTGACAGTCTCAGCGATTATCATGTAAAAACGAAAGAAAGGATTACCTTTGAGTACTTATTGCTGGGCGATATCAACGATGGCCGCGAAGATATGGAAGCGCTGGCCTTGTTTTGCAGGCGCTTTCCGGTGAAGGTGAACCTGATCAATTATAATGAATTCCCGGGTTCTCTTTTCCGTCAAAGCAGCAGCGTGAAAAGGGATGCCTTCATGTCGGGACTCCGGAAAAAAAACATGGTGGTTCATCTCCGGAAGAGCAAAGGAAGCGATATTGCAGCAGCATGCGGACAACTCGCAGGACCAAAAAAATGAAAAAATGAATATGAAGGAAATCACATTGCAGGACCTTGACAAGGCGATCCGGAATGTGCCGGATTTTCCGAAACCCGGGATATTATTCAAAGACATCACGACCGCACTGAAGCGGGAAGATATCTTTCAGTTTATCAATGATTCATTATATAATGAATATCGGGATAAAAAAATTACCCGTGTAGTGGGCATTGAATCGCGGGGGTTTATTGCGGGCAGTGTTCTGGCGTACCGCCTTGGTGCCGGTTTTGTCCCCATCCGTAAACCCGGAAAGCTGCCGGCTGAAACCTTTCGTAAAACCTACACCCTTGAATATGGTGAAGGAGAACTGGAAATTCACCGGGATGCACTGCAGGAAGGCGATGTGGTATTGCTTCATGATGATCTGCTCGCCACCGGAGGATCTGCATCTGCCGCCATTGAACTCATCCGTAATTTCGGGGTGAAGAAGATCTATACCAGTTTTATCATCGAGCTTCTGTTTCTTGAAGGTCGAAAGCGTCTGGCGGATCAGGAAGTATTTTCACTCCTGAAAATCTGAAAAAGGGTTCAGATCCTCAAAAACCACCCTTAAAATCATAAGACATTGTTAAGGGATCTGAGGTGTTTTTGTACGATTCATACTTCAGTAATCACATTTAAAATATTAAAATCTGAAAATCAGGCATTAAATAAGTACAAAAAAAATATTTAAAAAAGTGTTGTTATTAAAATTTTGTTAAATTTGCATTTTACAAACAAAACAAAAAGGTTATGGCAAAGACCCAATTAGACATGCACAAACTGGACGCGGCAGCCAGCAGGCTGAGGTCCATCGCCCATCCGATGAGGATAGCCATTATCGGCTTACTGGAATCGAACGGGAAAATGAATGTTACATCCATTTACGAACGCCTTAAGATTGAGCAAGCCGCTGCTTCTCACCATCTTAATATCCTGAAAAGCAAAGGCATACTTGAGTCGAAAAGGGATGGAAAGAACACTTTCTATTATCTGAAGCACTCAGCGCTCAGCACCATTCTGGAGTGTATCAACAAGTGTAACGATTAATTCCGGCCGGCTATTTCCTGCCGAAATCTGCCGGGATCTCACCCCATACGGGTGTGTTCCATTTGATCAGGCGGTTTTCCCAGGAATGGCTCAACAGCCAAGTCTCGGCCCGGGAAATCAAATCAAAAAGTTCGGCATTACGCTCCGTTCTTTGCAATTTGGTATTTGCCCGTTTGTTCCTGACCCAGGTGATTGCAGTCTGGCTATCGGAATAAACGGGCATTTTACTTTTATGCTGCTGCAGATAAGCCAGGGCATGGACAATGGCCAGGAATTCACCAATGTTATTGGTCCCGTCGCGATAGGGTCCTTTGCGGAAAATTTCCTGACCGGTTTTGACATAAACCCCGCGGTATTCCATGTCACCGCTCACCGTATTCCATGCCCCGTCCACCGCCAGACTGTCCCTGATGATCCCTTCAGCGCTCTGGTTATTGGTCTTTACCGACTTGCCCATATGAAGGTGGGGCTTTTCCCGGTAGGCCTTTTCGGCTATACTGAGGTCCACAAATGATTTGTATAAGGCGCCTTCAAAACCCCGGATCTGTGCCGCACAATCCTCCCATTTATCATATATTCCGGGTTTTAAGCCCTTCCAAACCACGTAGAATTTTGATTTAGGCATAACGAAAAAGATGATCAATCAGGAATTTTGTAAATTTACAGTTTTTACAGAACAAGAACATTGACATTTAACCTAAAACGAGAATAATGAAAAATTTTATCGGTTTGATGTTCGCCCTGGTTTTCCTGAGCGCCTGTGATTCAGGAAAGATCTTTCAGCGCTTTGAAGACATCGACAACTATCGCTGGTCGCGCGATAAGGCAGTCAGTTTTGATGTTTCCGTTAAGGATGCATCGGCTTCTTATGATGTTTTTCTGGCCATCCGGCACACCAGCTATTATGCATTTGCCAACCTCATGGTGAACATGACCGCTGTATACCCCTCGGGAGAGGAAAGAACCAAGGATTATGATTTCTTTCTGAAAGAAACCGATGGCTCGTTCAAGGGTGAAGGCGCCGGGGATCTCTGGGACATCGAATTTCCCCTGATGGAAAAGGTCAGCTTTCCCGAAGCGGGCAATTACACCTTCACCATCAGCAACATCATGCCTATGCCTGAAACGGATGACATTATGCAGGTCGGCTTAATCGTAAAGAAGTCTAAATAAATTACAAGACATGAAAAAATTATTGTTTGTTTTTTTGTTTATTCTTATGAGTTATGCTGTGGTTCATGCACAGGGAATCACCGATACCATTAAACTGGATCCGGTGGAAATCATGGATCAGGCCATCAGGCGCATACCCTATCTGAAGAACACGGTACTGAAAAGCAGTTATGAGGATAATGCTGTAAGGGATATCGGCGATCTGCTCAGAACCATTCCCAATGTTTCCGGTCTTCGTAAAGGCGGTGTTAACATCGATCCCGTGGTACGGGGTTTCAAATTCAGCCAGCTGCTGACCCTGGTCAATGGTTCGATCGGAATTGAAGGGGGTTGTCCCAACCGCATGGATCCCTCTTCTTCTCACGTAGATGTTGACGATATAGAAAGTATTGAAGTGATCAAAGGGCCGCATGCCCTGAGGTACGGACCGGTCTTCGGGGGTGTGGTGATCCTGAATACCCAGCAACCAAAACCTTTCGAAAAGTTTGAAATGCATGCGCGCGCCATCGGGAGTTACGAAACCAACTGGGGTGGACACAAAGAGCATGTAACCATCAACGGAGGTAACAAAAAGGTGTATTTCCTGCTGAGCGGCAATCAGTTGGTATACGGTGATTATGAAGACGGTAACGGGAATACCCTTTTGTCTTCCTTTAAGAAGTACAGTTACAGCGCCAAGCTCGGGTTCACCCCG
>CALGYY010000077.1 GCA_937934705.1 uncultured Bacteroidota bacterium | reverse complement strand
CAGTATATAGGAACTCATTGCGTAACGGGTGATGACCGAAAGTCTCATCCGCAGGGAAGAAGTAGTTGACCTTCCTACTGAATTCGGACAATTCAGATTATATTCTCACCGTGAATGCGGGACCGACCAGTTGCACCTGGCCCTGGTGAAGGGGGAATGGAAAGCCGGAGATCCCATACTGGTGAGGGTCCATTCGAGCTGTGTAACGGGGGATATTTTCGGTTCATGCCGCTGTGACTGTGGTCCGCAATTGCACACTGCCATGCAGATGATCGACAAAGAGGGTCGCGGTCTGGTCTTGTATATGTTCCAGGAAGGACGCGGGATCGGTTTGGCCAACAAACTTAAAACCTATCATCTGCAGGAAATGGGTCGCGATACCATTGAAGCCAATGTAGAACTGGGGTTCAAGCCTGATGAGCGGGATTATGGCATCGGGGCACAGATCCTTCGCGACCTCGGAGCCACCAACATCCGCCTGATCACCAATAATCCTACTAAAAAGGCCGGACTCACAGGTTACGGTATTCAAATCGTGGAAAACATTCCGCTGCGCATCAAGCCGAATGAATACAATCAGTTTTACCTGAAGACCAAGCAAACCAAAATGGGGCATTCCCTCGATCTGGATGAGCAGGGCAAATAACACCGGGCGCTGTCCATGGCCCGGAGAAGACGGAACCATGCAGGATTACCATGATACTGAATGGGGCGTGCCCTTGCATGACGACAGGAAGCTGTTTGAATTCATGATACTGGATGCTTTTCAGGCAGGACTGAGCTGGAAAACCATACTCCATAAGCGCGAAAATTTCCTAAAGGCTTTTGACGGATTCGATCCGGTGAAGATTGCCCGCTACGACGAAAAGAAAGTACAGAAACTTTTGTTAGATGCCGGCATTATCCGCAACCGGCTCAAGGTTCAGGCTACCATCACCAATGCAAAGTGTTTCCTCGAAGTTTGTGCTGAATTCGGCAGCTTCGACCGGTACATCTGGCAGTTTACCGGATACCGGACCCTGAAAAACAAATGGCATGCAATGGAGGAAATCCCCGTTCGCAGTCCCGAATCAGATGCTATGAGTAAGGACCTGGTGCGCAGGGGTTTCAAATTTGTTGGATCAACGATCTGTTACGCTTTCATGCAAGCCTCAGGCATGGTGAACGACCACCTTACCACCTGCAGCAGGTACAGTGAATGCTGCTGATAGCCGGCTAATTCTCTTCTTCGCTGAACTTAACCCCGTATTCTTCAAGCTCTTTCAGAACCGGTTCGTAGATGTCGGGCGAGGACGGCATCTGCACCCCTCTGAGTTGAATTTGTCCCAGCATCAGCATCTTAACCGCAATGGCCAAAGGAATACCAACTGTGATACTCATCGCCGTATGGACAGGATCCTGACCGATGACAACAAGGGTGGAGGTACGGGTCCTCCTTACAGATCCGAGTTCGTAAACAAAGCGGTGCTGCATCACAATCATGTCCTTGTCTTCAGGCCCCAGCACCCACTTTTCTTCCAGTATTTTCTGAAGAATGCGGGCAGGGCTGGCATCTTTCAGACCTATGGGCTCATGTGAAAATATCCCCAGCCACTTCAGCCGCTGCATGGTTTCTGACTCCCTGCTGAACCCCATGGCTGCACACAGTTTTTCTTCCACACTCAGTTTTTCATCATAGGGAAGGAAACTGTTCACATATTCACGCCAGCTCATTTTTTCAGAACCTTCCATGATCCAGGTGTCGTCAGTCATCCCGAGCTGAACAAACACATTCCAACCGGCACAGTATCCCGGCCTTCGCATCGTTCCCCGGAACATGGTCTGTATGTCTTGCAAACCGTAAGACTCACGATACTTCAATGAGTCACGGTTGGCGTAGATCTCAAAATCGCCATAGGAAGGGACCGTCGTTTTGTCGATTCTGCTGAACAAACTGTGATACGGAATGTATTTGAACTGACCGTTCTGCAGAAACTTGGAAACCCCCTGTCCGGCCAGCACCACATTGCGCGGGTTCCATGAAAATTTATAGTTCCAGGGATTGTTGTCGCTTTCAGGGGCGACCAGTCCCCCAGTTGATGATTCAAAAGACAACAACTTCCCGCCCTGCTTTTTGATTTCATTGATCACCCTGAGTGCCGACATATGGTCAATGCCCGGATCCACGCCGATTTCGTTCAGAAACAAAAGACCCTTCTTCCTGACATCCGCATCCATCGCCTTCATCTCCGGAGAGATATAGGATGCCGTCGCCATGTGCTTCGACTGCGCCAGACATTCGGCTGCGACAACCGGATGGAAACGCGCCGGCAGCATGGAAATCACCACATCGGCTTTACTCACCTCAGTTTTCAACTGCTTCTGGTCTTCCACATCAAAACGGAATGAGCGGGCCAGGTCGTACCCGCTGACCTTAGCGGCAGCAGTTTCTTCCGAAACGTCCCCCACTGCCACCTTCCATTGGTTCACAGAGGCCTGTTTGAGTAAGTAGGCGATCATGCTGGATGCAGACAGACCGGCCCCGAGGATAAGTATATTCTTCATAATCTGTATTTTAATATTCTCACATTGCTTAATGTGAATCAACTGCGAAATTAGATTTTTTTGTTATTTAATTCACAATGCGTAAAAATTATGATGGTTTACCCTTGTGCCTTGAAATGTATATCTTTAAGCATTAAAAGAACAACAATGAAAAAACTGATCCTGATATTTTTGCTTTCAATGATGCTACCGGGCATAGCAGGTGCCGCCTGTTGCGACAGTATTCCCAACACCTGGGAGCTGGATAAGGCGGCCTGGAAGGCCTGGGATAAAATTGATTCTGCATGGATGGACAGTATTTACTGGAACTGCCTGAAGCGCAACAATCTCAAGATGAAGTGTTCATCCTGTGATTACATCTATATCAAGGTGGACTTCAGCATCGACAGCCTGGGCCGGCTGACAGAATACAAAGTGGCATCAAGCAATATTTGCAGTCAGCCTGTAAGTCAGAAACTGGAAGCGGAATTCATGGATTATTTCAAGGCCCTTGAGTTTCCGGCCGTCCTGCGGAATCTCAGATTCAGAGCCATGCTGGGGACAGGACTGAAGTGCTGACCTATATCTTAAAGGTAAACTCCAGCCCTGCGATGGTATAAGAACGCTGGTAAGTATTGAAAAGTCCGCCCTGCTGCCGTATAAAAATACTTGCGCCCAGATACTTTTTAATGTTATAATCCAGTCCCAGAGTGCCCCTGTATTTATAGGCTGAAAAGGGTTCCTCCGGGGCACGCTTTCCGATATACAGCTCCAGGGCAGCGTATGGTTCGAGAGAAGTCTTTGCAATATCGTAATCAATCACCATTTTAGGTCTTATGGCCCAGCCAAAATCCCTGCCGCTGTTCCTGTCCTCCCGGCTGAATGTCCACTGAACCGCAGGATGAAGGGTGAAATACCATCGCTTCGCGTTGGTCCTGAAGTCTGCTTCTGCAGAAATACGATGGGCGGGGGTCCATCCGTCTTCCATATCGAAGTTTCCTGAAAAGCGGTAATTCATCTCTACCGCGATCGCTGGATTGAACTTGTACTCAGTGGCAAGCTGTATGTATGACTCATCAAGCATGAACGGACTGAATTTCATCCGTGTACTGTGTTCCAGTGTGACCCTCCAGTGGTCCCCAAAAGATTTTCTCAAAGAAAGCGCAGGCCAGAAGGCAGGACGGTTATCGAAAAACAGCTGGGCCTGCATGCTGGCAGCCAACAGCAAGATCATGAGTAAGGATAAGAGGCTTCGTTTCATGGGCGTGGCTCCTGGGATTCGGCAGGTTTGGTTTCCGAAAGTTCATTCTCAAAATAAAACACTTTGATACGCGCAGTATCCCGTAAAAAACTGATCCTTTCAATCTCGATCTTCCGTATCTTATAACCGATGCGCTTCTCCAGATCCGCCTGCAATTCCGGGCGGCGATTTTCTGCAATCAGTTCGATCTTGTCATAAATGATCGTCTGCATCTGCAACGGCCTGCGGAAAAGCGTAATCTCCGTGGCCCATGTTATTCCAAGAACTACCGCATTGGCAAACAGAAGATCGACATAACTGATCTTTTTATTGGCCAGGGCGTTGATCACCGAAACGCCGATCACCACAAAGAGATAGGTCATCTCCTTGATGTTGATTTGGATGGTCCGGTACCGGAGGATCCCAAAAATGGCAAACAGTCCCAGTGCCATCCCGATCTGAAGCTTGACATTCTCCAGGAGGAAACACAGCAAGAAAATAATGGTTCCGATCATCAGGAAGGTAAACATATAATCCCGCCGGCGTGTACCGGGATAATAAAACACTCTCACGAGAATAATCAGCATGAGCATATTGAAAGCAAAGCGCAGAAGGAGCTTCACGAAATCCATCCCCTCGAAAAGTTTTACATCGAGAAAGGTCATATCGCTGAATGCAGTCTGTAAAATGGTCATAATAGTATTTTTTTCAGTTGATTGATTTTCGGTTTGAAGCGATTGTATTTAACTCCATCCTGCATAGTGACGATCCCCATGCAGTATTTGCTGAACCCCCCGGGCATCACACCCAACTCATGTAAGACCCTTGTCACCGGAGAATTTCCCCCGTGCCCGCTCCTCTTCACTTCGGCAATCACGAGTCCGGGCAGCTCTTTTTTTAGCCCGGCCAGATCGTACGACATTTCAGTATCAATAGTGATACGTTCCTGAGTCTCAAATCCTGCCAGGGTCATGCGGGTGAAAGTATTTTCGAGTGATGTGCAAAGCTCTGCCGGAAACAGGGGCGTATGCCGGGTAACAAAAGCCGCAGTATCCTCACCCATGTCAGCCGTGCGGAAGGGAACCTGCATTCTTTTCTTCCTCGTCTGGTTCTTGTTGTTCTTTTTCTTGATCTCAAAGAAGCTGATGTCCGAAACCAGGTAATCCCTCAGCCGGACCTTGTACCTGGCCCTTTTGCCATTATGGTGACAGTGATATAAAAAATGTCCGGGTGTATCGAAATAAACAGAGTGATACTTCATCATCCTTTGCTGACGGATTTCCAACATGCGGTAGTAAGGCTGCAGTTTCAGGAGCAGGTCTTCCAGCACACGCTCGTGAAAAATGTACTTGGTGTCGGTCCGGTTCATCAGCGATAACTGATCCAGTTCCTCCAGGCCCACATGGGCAAAACCGCTGACGGCATCAGTCCACATTATCTTGAGTAGGTGTAAATTTTCTTTTGTGTCAGTTTTCCGGCAGCATCAAAAGTCAGACGCTCCGTCTTAAACTCCCCGTTCCAGGTGTATTTCATGGTTTTCTTCAGCTTCCCCGCCCCGTCATATTCAGCCTCGGCAATTTTCTGCTTTTGCTCGTTGTATGTATACTTCACCACTTTTTTTACCCTTCCGGAAGCATCGTAATCCGCTTCTGCCACCTTATCGTTGTTTTCATTGTATGTATTCTTTTCATGCCGGATGATCTTTCCATAATCATCGTATTCTTTTATCTCAATCTCGTTCCCGCGTGCATCATAGGTGATCTCCGCATCAATGGTTTTTACCTCTTTACCGGTCTTGTACTCATACTTGATTACCGTTTGCTTCGTGATCCCTTCCGTGCGGATATCCTTTCTCCCCTGAGCAAAAAGAATAACAGGAAACAACAGAATACAACCGATTACGAAATATATTCTCATATTTTTTACTTTAATATTACTATATCATCCAGAATCATATGCTGATAATTCCCTGTAATCACCACCTGTTTTTCAACCGGATAGTAACCTGAGGGAATAGTACCCGTTGAATCCTTGGATACAGCATAAACCGTATACTCCCCGGGAGGCACCCTGGTAAAGGAGTACCAGCCGTCCACATCAGTCTTGAGATCGTCGCTGTAATACTGATGATCCCCGTGGACAAGAAAAACATCTTCATCATAAATATAATACTGACCCAGCAATACCGAGAAGTCCGGCGTGTAATCACGCACATACACCCGCCCGCTGATACTACTGGTGCCGCTGTTATAGCGTGAGGTCATCAGAATCGTGAGGTCTCCGATGTCAGTCACACTGTTGTTCTTCGTGACTTCAACCTCAGCATACTGCGGCACAGAGCCGGAGGGAGAATTTCCGCCTGAATCCGCCGAATAGGCATACAGCCGGTATTTACCCTTTCTCAGGTATTTGAAGCTGAAGTATCCTTCAGGTGATGTTTCAAAATCATCACTATATATCTCATCATCCCCGTAAACGAGGAATACATCTTCACCCTGCGCATAATACTCAGCCCTCACCTGGCTGAAATCATCACTATACTCGATCACCTTCAGGCGTCCGCGGATTTCACTGGTACCGCCGCTTCCGGCCTCTTTGGCACAGGACATCCATCCCGGTACTGCAAAAACCATGGCCAGCAGCAGGAAGGAATAAAAGCATCTTCTCTTTTTCATTTTATTGATTTCATGATGGTTACTAATCAAAGATCATGATATCCGGAACATTAACCACAACATTGTTTTTCGATATCTCGATCTCGGCCATAACGGCGATCTCTCCCGACGGACTGGTTAAGGTGGAGTCCTCAGAATATACGTACACTTTATAATTCCCCTTTCTGAGATAACTGAATTCATAAGTGCCGTCGTAATTGGTTGTCACCTTATCGCTGTAAGTTGCATCATCGCCGTACACAATAAAGACTTCCTTGTCCTGGGCATAGGCTGCTCCCAGGAAAGTTGTGAAATAGTCGTCATAGTATTTTGCGTAGACTTTACCACGGATACCGGATGTGCCGCCTTCCCCGGCTTCTTTACTGCATGAAGTGATCAGGAAGAAAAAGGAAAGTACGAGAAGGGCGCAGGTGATATGACCTCGATTCATGGGATATGATTTATGAATTACAAAACAACAAATTTAACAACTTCAGTCTGACTCGTCCTCACTGCTTTAAGAAAATAAGTACCATTTTTCAGTGATTCAGCGGGAAGGCTTATGGTTCGGTGTTCCATCCCCCAGGCCGGCCACTGATCCTCATCAGATGCATTAAAACTCATGACCATTCTGCCTGAAACATCAAGAATCCCGAGACTGATCAGTTCAAGCGGGTCCTTAACATCGATATAAAAACCCGCCGAAACCGGGTTGGGGTAAACCATGAGACCTGCATCTCCCTTCATCCCGCTGTAATTATAGGCTGCAAAAGAAGGGGTCATGGAGCAAAAAGTCCCTGTGGCATTCGGATACCGCCCAATGGAGCGGGCTTCAGGGAAAAACTCAAAGCAGGTCCCGTCGATCTGACTGTAATCGGAATACGACAGGATCATCCTTCTGCTGGACTGATCCAGGCGGAATGTGGTATGCAAACCATGCTGTGCGGTATCAGCATCAGCCCAGACAACCAGATAGGAGCCCGGCTCCAGGCAAGTATCCGGAAAGCGCCACTTCAGGGGTTCAGCAAGGTCATCGGACAGGTAACAGGACAACAGTGATACGGTATCTTCCCCGGCATTAAACAGCTCTATCCATGGATCTGCCTCACCATTCTGGTCTTTATGCCCCGTCATGCCCATCATGATCTCATTGATCAGGAGTGTACCGGCAGCAGGTTTCAGGGCCACCTGATAATATTCATAGGCTGCACGCTCAGGTGAGAAGCGGCCGGCACTGTCATTCTCAGCATAAAAATAGTATTGTACGACACTCCCTTCCGGAATTACTGAGCAACCGAATATGCTGTCGCCGGCCGCAGCATCGTAGTGCTGGCCGTCGTCATTCATCCCGAGTATCGTAAAGGCCTGTTGCAAATGAGTTCTCCAGGCCAGAAAAACCCTTGTTGCCCCGCTGATTCTTGCATTGAATATGATGCTTTGCTCCTCCCCTGCAAGCACGGATGCATCCACATCATCGATCAGCGGTGCACCCCTGACACCAGGAAAGGTATCCAGGTATGCCAGACGTGCGCTCATCAGATCCTTCAGCCCCGGATACTGGTACGAGAGCGGGCCGGCCGTGGTGTCGAGGTTATCGATGAAATCATCATAGGTATAGAATTTATTGCTGTCGAGCAGAACATCAGGTTCAACCAGGTTCTGCAGTTCTGCTGCACGCTGATAGTACCAGCCGTTGCGGATATTCTCATCCAGAATCGTCCTGAGATGGGCCAGATACATCCGTTTCAGCATGGGGTTCTGAAACAGATTTTTCATCAATGGCCGCGGGGAATAGGCAGCAGATGTCAGGTGTTGCAATGGATTCAGTTGCTTCACCTTGTTCAGGGTCAGGTTCAGGCTGATGGCATCGCTGTGCCGGAAACTACCGAACGACATATTCAGATCCCAGATGATGGGATTGAAGCGGCGTGCATTATCATAGTACAAGTAATAATTCTGAGCGTAGGCAATATAACTGTCGAGGTTGACCAGGGCATAATTGAAGGCATGCATCCACAAAACCTGATCGATATTCAATATTGCAGATATCTGCGCTGTATCATTATTCAGTATATCGATCAGCCGGAAAAGATGGTACCAGCCCCTTTCCGATTCCATCTTGTAATAGGGCACATAGCCGGTGGAGTCATCTCCGTGAGTATAGGCAAGGTTGGCGTTCTGACCAAAGGGATATTGCAGCGAAACCGGATCCCCTTTGAAGAATGGATGATCATCAGTACCGAAATGTTTCAGCACAAAATGTTTGTCAACCGCTTCAACATTGGTATACAATCCCATCAGCGTATCATTCACATATACACGGGCAAAATTAGATTTGGACGCGGGCATATACTTCGCCGCAATTTCATAGGAAAGAACCTCCCTGACGAAGGATGGATCATGGATCACATTGCTCAGTTTGATCTTGGTGAAGCCCTGGTAGTTCTGCCCGTCGATCGCATAATCGAGGTCAATATTAAAGGGATTCTTCTTCTGATCTTCCGACCATGAACTGAATCCCTTGTAGCGGATACCACAATGCTGAAAACTACGGCCATTGATCTTCACATCCCCGCAAAGCCTGGCTTCCTCACCGTAATTCTGAAACAAACTGTCAAGAATGTGCTCCCAGGCCGGCTCATGAAAGGTGATGCGGATCTCCTGTACCTCAGAAGGATCGTAGAATGAAGACTGCCCGGCGGACGGACTCAGGTATGCCGTCACCAGCAGGATTCCTGCGCAAAAACCGGTGATTCGTGATGCTGCCAAAACTAATTCAACAGAAATTTCTCAGTCCTGCTGTCTGTGCCGTTGGTCCACCTGAGCAGATACATGCCCCGGGGCCAGGTTTGCGTTGAGATCACATATTGCTGTTGCTGCATCACTTCTGACCAGACCAATGTCCCGTTTACAGAGTAAATGCATATCTCACCCGGGATATCTGAATGAACGCTCAGCTGGTCGCCAGCCGGATTGGGAGCAATATGCAAAAGCTGTTCTTCCGCACCTTCGCTGATTCCGGCCACACCACTGATGCGGGTTACCCCATTGCCGGTGGCCACCCAAACATCGTCGTCATCGTCAACCGCCAGACGGATCACCTGCTTGTCGGCGAGCCCCTCATTGATGGTGAAATGGGTAAAACCGAGTCCGTTGTAATAAGAAACATTCCCTTCACCGTTGTAGTCAGCAAAACAGGCGATCCAGAGTCCGCCATAACTGTCAGTTTTGAGGTCACGGACATAATTATTGATCAGGGCACCGGAAGTATCATAATCAGCGAGCCAGTTAAAAGAGGGGCCGACTTTGGTCAGCCCGTACCAGGTGCCGATCCAGAGGTTGTGCTGCAGGTCTTCCTCAATGGCGAAAACGCTGTTATCGGCAAGATCAGGCATGTTGGAAGTGGTGTACTGGTCGTAAAAAAATGAACCGCTGATCCTCAGAAAGCCGCCCAGCATGGTGCCGATCCAGACATCCCCGTTGTCCCTGTCGCGCTTCAGATAATTGACATCATCTGCCGGCAGTCCGTTTGAACTGGTATAGTTTGTAAATGCTCCATTGTAAACCGACAAACCTGATCCTGTTGCGAACATCATTCTGTTGTTTCCATCACATTCGATATACTTCACGGTGTTATCAATCAATCCGTCCGACATATCCAGGGTTTCCCATGAGCTTCCGTCGTATTCAGAAACGCCGAAATTCGTTCCTGCCCAGACGTGGTTGCTGTCGTCAACAGCGATGCAGAGAATATAATTATCGGGCAGGCCATCACCCGTATCAAAAACAGTCCAGTTACTTCCATCGAAACGGGCTACACCGGCAGCAGTGCCGAACCAGATGTTGTTATCTTCGTCAACGGCAACTCCGCCACAGATAAAGTTATCAGGCAGGCCATCAGCTGTTGTGTAATTGGTCAGAATCTGCCCGCTGAGTGCCATGCTGATTGTCAGAAAGCCAAGGGCAAATAGAAATGCTGATTTTTTCATATTCCGGGATTTAAGATGGTAAAATTAATGATCTGTTGAATGTTGTGCAAGTTTATTGTTTTTCATATACCTGTCAGTACCTGTAATGTTTTCTTTGAAGCAAATACCGCTTACTCAGCGGATGAGGACCAGTTTCTTGATTACCCTTCCTGAATTTTCGCCTTTCAGAACAAGGTAATAGTACCCGTTATCAAGCGCCGAAAGGTCCAGTTGATCAGTAGTGCCCGATGAAAGGATGACTGCTCCCTGTGCATTCACTACACTGATCTCTTCTGCCCCGCTGAGATATGTACCTGATAAATGGAAAATGCCATCGGAAGGATTGGGCCATACACTGAGTTGTTCAGGTGTGCTGCCCTCATCCAGCCCCACCACAACATCAACACTGACTGTGGCGGTATCCGTGCATCCCAGTGCTGTATTGGTGACAACGACGGTATAAGTAGTTGAAGTAACCGGATAATCCACGGTCGACTGGAGGGATGAGGTGAAACCCGCAGGGTCGGAGGTCCAGGAATAGGTATAGGTCGGGTTGGTTTCAGTCACTGAAAGTGCTGAAGCCGACAGTGTCACGGCACTGCCCTGCGAGATGGTGGAAGGTGTGGCGGAAACACTGGCAACCGGCCCTCTCACATAGCAGAGGTCATAACGATATGCATGTGACGAGAGGGCCGAGGTCTTTGTCCAGAGCGTTGTTCCGGCAGAATTCACTTCGTAGATGGAACCGAAGGCATTATTGACCAGCATATTTCCGTTGGGCAACTGATGAGAATTCCCTTCATTGGTGGCATGGAATGAAGAAGTATACCTGTATGCATAAGAGGTGGGGCCATACGCCGAACCCAGGTTAAGAGTATAGTTGTTGCCGTTATAGGGCGGAGCAAAAATATCAACCGTGGTAATATTCCCGGTAGGACCGTCATTGTTATATCCCACCAGATAATTGGGATAGAGCGGGTGGTCAGACCTGACCCAATGGGCATCGTGTACCACATCGAACACGGTGCTTCCTGTGGCTCCGTAGGATGCAGGATTGCCCCAGCGGTAAAGGAAATCCCCTCCCATGCCTGAATTGCCGCCGGTATGTCCCGCCGCCTCGGCAGTGGTTGTACTGTGATCAATCACATAGACCTCATTCATGAAGTGCATACTGATGGCGATCTGGTCAAGATCCGCATTATAGTCAATCCCGTTCATGTGCCAGCGATCTGAATTGGTCCCGGTGGTTGTGTAGTTGATGTTCAGCATCTGCGGGTTATTCACAAATGAGGTCACGTAGTTTGGTTTTGACGAGTTTGTATTCTGACACAGATGATCCCACAGATGCCATTCCCAAACGATCGTTGCGGTATTGGTTCCTGTTGGTTTGAGTTCAAGGATGGATTCTGCGTACAGTGTAATATTGGAAGAACAACCGGCTGCCTGGCTCTCTGTCCCGCTTTTGGATTCAAGACAGATCACAAGAAGGTTACCGTTCGGCATCGGGCAGATATCGTGATGCGGGCTGTAGCTGCCATTGGAATAATAAGTGTAATCCCAGACAATGGTTCCGTCCCATAACACTTTCTGAAAACCGCCGTGACAGGGGCCGACATTCCAGGTGTTTCCGGTGGGCTTGTAGGCACGCACCAGGGTGTCACCTTTGGTGAGATGTGTGGAATAAACGGTTTTCTTTGAACTGGAAAATGACCATTGCTTGTACACCGTGCTGTTGGTGTCGATCAGGTAGGCCGTTGTACCATTCCTGGGAGCGTAAAGCGTATAAAGTCCCCATTGCTGGGCAGAGGATACTGACATCATCACCAGGAAAATGATGGTCAGAAAAACCTTGGAGAAGGGCATCTTCTTCATAAAATCAGTGTTTTGGTTTGGTATTGTTCATTCAATCATCAAATCATTTTATTTTTCGCCGGAGAAAATTCTCATGACCTGGGCTTCGTAACTGCTACCAACAGGAAATTCACGGCCGGCAGCAGAGATCACTTTGTTTCTGATCCCCTCAATTCGGCTTAAAGGCAGTATAAAAGACCGGTGAATACGAACAAAGCTGTGGAGCGGAAGTTTTTCCTCCATGGCTTTCATGGTGATACGCGACACCACAGTTCTCTGATCCTGCAGGCATATCTTCACATAATCATCGAGACCTTCGATGCAGACAATATCACCGAGAGCGATCTTCTGCAACTGGTAATCAGCCCTGATAAAAAGGTACTGCTGTTCTTTTTGTCCCGACTGTTTCAGAAAAAGGTAATAATCATGAGCCTTCTGGATGGCCTGCATAAACCTTTCCTGTGTATATGGTTTCAGAAGATAGTCCACTGCATTCAGGTCAAAGCCATCCACGGCGTATTGGCTGTGGGCGGTAACGAAGATCACCATGCATTGCGGCGGAACCATCTTACAGAAATCCACACCGCTGAGCGCAGGCATCTCAATATCGAGAAAAAGCAGATCGACCGGATACCGGCGGAGGTATTTCATCGCTTCTCCGGGACCGGTGAACACGCGTTCAAGACTCAGCTTCTCCAGATCAGAACAAAAATGCTCCAGCACTTTGAGTGCAGGAGGTTCATCATCCAGAGCAATAGCATGCATTTTCATACATTCAGACTTAATATAACTGTATAATCCTCCTCATCATCGCGGATAACAAGTGTGTGACTGCCCGGATAGAGGTGGCGGAGTCTTTCACTGGTATTCCGGATACCAAGACCGCTTTTCTGTTCATCGGTTGCCGCCGTCCTTACTTTCTGGTTGCTGACGGTCATGGTGAGCTTGTGTTCTTCAATCAGTATACGAATGCAGATATTGCTGTTCTCTTCCGGGTTCACCCCGTACTTAAAAGCATTTTCCACAAAGGGGATCAGTACAAGAGGTGCAATTTTTTTTCCTTCGGGCTTTCCCTCCACCGCGTATTCCAGGCAGATGGTATCCTGCAGGCGGATCTTCTGGAGTTCCACATAATGGGTTACGTAGCGTATCTCCTTTTCCAGCGGGACAAAATCGTGACTGGCTTCCGAGATCACATAGCGCATCATACCGGAAAGCTTGACTACGGCACCAGCGGTCTCGGCCGACTGGTCCAGCGCGAGGGAATATATACTATTAAGCGTATTGAAAAGAAAATGAGGGTTGATCTGGGCTTTGAGGTGTGAAAGTTCAGCATCGGTGCGTTCTTTTTCAGCCTGCTTCCACCGCATGTTCAGGCGGAGTATCAGGGAAAAGAAGAAAACAAGGATGAACAAAAGTATTTTGTTCTGAGCCCCGAACAGCAGGCCATGATCCGGTGGCCGGTGTAAACCGGGGCGATGGTGATGGGCTATGTCGCTAAACACCAGAGGTGGCAGAAAGATCACTATAAGAAACAGGAAAATCGTCAGCAGAACAAAAAGGAAGTATCTTTTACTGAAGTACAGTCCCGGGATCATCAGGTAGAAATTCAGGTAGAAAAACAGGGCCAGAAGGGCGTAAGTCAGAAAGTCAATCTTTGCAGGACGGATCAGAACCAAATCGCTGTATGGCACATCTGACGGCTTGAACAGAAGCGGAAGGGAGAGAAAAGCCAGCACACCGGCGATGTGAAGCAGAATTCTGAGGGTCTTGTATTTCATGCCTGCTTTTTTCACAAAAATACTCAGTGATTTTTCTGATTAAAAAAAAAAGAGGTCATTGCATCATTTCCTGCGGTGAAGCCTTTTGCTGAAGCCACTCAGGAATTATCAGATTCCAGAAAGGATTCCCTGTTGAATTCAGGCATCCGGCAAAAGGCCCGCAGAGAGCAGTGTGAAGATAAAAGGTTTAATGCTGCCGGGAATTAATTATTTTTGCCTGAAAATACCTGCCATGGCCCATATACTGGTAATTGACGACGAAAAGAGCATCCGGAGCACCCTTCGTGAGATCCTGGAATATGAGAAATTCAAGGTGGATGAGGCCGCTGATGGGGCGGAGGGTCTGAAGATGCTGGAAAAGGAAAGGTATGACCTGATATTATGTGATATCAAAATGCCGAAGATGGACGGCATCGAGGTTCTGAAGATCATCCTCAAAGACACGGATACCCCTGTGGTGATGATTTCAGGGCACGGCAATATTGAAACTGCTGTGGAAGCCATAAAGCTGGGAGCCTATGATTACATCAGCAAACCCCTCGACCTGAACCGTCTGCTCATCACGATCCGTAATGCGCTCGACAGATCATCACTGATCAATGAGACCCGCATCCTGAGGAAAAAGGTTATCAAGGGCTGGGACATGATCGGGGAATCCCCCGCCATTAAGCTGGTGAAGGATATGATTGAAAGGGTCGCCCCCACCGATGCACGGGTGCTGATCACCGGACCCAATGGCACGGGAAAAGAGCTGGTAGCACGCTGGCTCCACGAGAAAAGCAACAGGGCGAAGATGCCCTTCATCGAGGTGAACTGTGCGGCCATTCCGGGGGAACTCATCGAAAGCCAGCTCTTCGGTCACGAAAAAGGATCATTCACATCAGCCATCAAACAACGCAAGGGAGACTTTGAGCTGGCTGATGGCGGAACTCTTTTTCTGGATGAGATCGGCGACATGAGCCTCTCTGCCCAGGCAAAAGTGCTGAGAGCTCTGCAGGAAAACAAGATCACGCGCGTGGGTGGCGAGAAAGAGATTTCTGTGAACGTAAGGGTAATTGCCGCGACCAATAAGAACCTGGTGGAAGAGATTGACCGCAGAATGTTCCGGGAAGACCTTTACCATCGCCTCAGCGTCATCCTGATCCAGGTTCCGGCCTTGAATGAGCGACTGGAGGACATCCCGTTGCTCGCACAGCATTTTGTCAGCGAGATCTGCGAGAGCCAGGGTCGTCCCGCACTTAAAGTCACGCCTGCGGCTATTGGTGAATTGCAGAAGATCAACTGGACCGGGAACATCCGCGAACTGCGCAACGTGATTGAACGCCTGGTGATCCTCTGCGATAAACAGATCGACGGCCCGGATGTAGTGAAGTATGCCCGTCCCCTGAAAACTTAGTCTTTGGCATTGACCTCACTCCCCGGTTTGGGAGTCACTTCTTTCATCCACTCTTTATTGAAAGGGCATTCACTGCAATCGGAAGAACAGGAGTCACAGGGATCTTTCTTCTTTTTGCTGAAGCGCCTGTAAATAAGCATGGCTGCGGCAGTTAATGCTGCAGAAACGAGGATGATGGTCAGGGTGATTTGCCAGATGGAATTCATGCTTTCATTATTCAAATCCGAGGATCAATCCCCCCTGGTATATGATAAAAGACATCACCCATGCCAGGGCCAGTGTGTAAAAGAGCATAAAGGCGCCCCATTTCCAGCTTCCTGATTCCCGACTGATGGCCGACAAGGTTCCGATACAGGGAAAATACAAGAGGACAAAAACCATGAATGACAGAGCCACAAGGGGCGTAAGGGGCCGGGGGCCGGAGTCAGTATCCTTATGTTGTGATTGCAGCTTGCCGATCAGTGTGGCATGACCTTCATCTTCCCCTTCATCCGCATGATAGAGGATGCTGAGGCTGCTGATGATAATCTCCTTCGCCGGGATGCCGCTCAGAATGCTGATTCCGATCCGCCAGTCAAAACCGAGAGGCCTAATGGCCGGTTCTATAAAGCGGCCAACCTGTCCCAGCCATGACTTTTCTTTCATCTCGCCCTTGCGTTCTGTTTCCAGGACCATCAGGTCCTGCTGCAGCGTCCTCCAGCTCTCCCCGGTCACACCGGAACCGGCCTTCTGCATGAGGGGAAGTGAATCCCTGAAAGCCATGAGTTTATTCTTTCGTATCCCCTCATAATCTTTACTTAACTGAGGATTCAGCGGGAAATAGCTCAGTGCCCAGAATAGTATGGAAGCGATCAGAATGACTCCCCCGATCTTTTTAAGATATTGCCCGCTCCTGAGCCACATCTGGTGAAGCAGAGCCTTGCGGGTTGGCATGCGGTAAGGAGGCAGTTCCATAACAAAGGCCTGGGGTGCCTTGCGGAAGAAGGTTTTGCGCAGGATCAAAGCCGTAAGGATGGCCATCAGCACACCCAGAAAGTATATCCCGAAAAGAACGGTGCCGCTGTGGTTTGGAAAAAAGGCGCTGATAAAAAGGATATAAACAGGTAAACGGGCGTTACATGACATAAAAGGATTCATCAGTATGGTCACCATCCGCTCGTTCCTGTTTTCGAGGATACGTGTGGAAAGGATGGCGGGGACATTGCAGCCGAAGCCCATCACCAGCGGAATGAATGATTTTCCGTGCAGACCTATCCTGTGCATCAACCGGTCCATAATAAATACTGCCCGCGACATATATCCCGTATCTTCCATCAGGGCGATGAAAAAATACAGGATCAGTATATTGGGCAAAAAAACCAGCACCCCTCCCACCCCGCTGATGATGCCATCGACCAGGAGATCACGCAGCATACCGGGAGCCATGATCCGGCTGACAAAATCCGATAGCCAGGCCACCCCGGCCTCGATCCATGCCATCGGGTATTCACCCAGCTGGAAGGTCGCGGCAAACATCAGCCACATGATGGCAACGAATACCGGGAAACCGAATATCCTGTGCAGCAGAATGGCATCAATCTTCTCCGACACCTTCCGGCGCGGAACTACGGTATGTTTATAAGTTTCTTTCAGCGCCCCGGCAATAAAACCGAACTTGGCATCAGCAATCACGGCTTCACTTGAAGCGGTAAACTCTTTCGACAAACGGGCAATTTCCTCTTCAGCCGCAATCCTGATCTGCCCGAGTCCATGAGCATCCTTCAGCAGGTCTGTGGCCAGGCGGTCCCTGCACAGAAGCCGGATACTGAGGAAGCGACTGGAGAAACGGTCGGTGATATGCGCATTCTCATCAATCCTGATCTTTTCCTGTATCACCTTAATGCTCCGCTCGATCTGGTGACCATAATTAATATGTATATGACGGATATCGGGATGGGATTCGGAATACACGTCGATAATGGCATCCAGTAATTCATTGCGACCTTTGTTCTGCAGGGCAGATACAGGAACTACCGGCATGCCCGTGAGATGTCCGAAAGAAGCATGATCGAAGCGGTCGCCGCTGCGCTCCAGTTCGTCCGACATATTCAGCGCCATCACCGTGCGCATGTGCATATCAATCAGATCTGTGGTCAGAAAGAGGTTGCGCTCAAGATTGCCGGCATCTGTTACATTGAGAATGATATCAGGCTGGGAGCGGAAAAGCTGCTCTTCAATGATGCGGTGCACGGGCTCATCGGAAGCTACCGAATAAATTCCGGGCAGATCTGTAAGGTGAATGGTATAGTTATTATGAGTGATCACGCGGGTGGCCGGTGCAACCGTCACACCGCAATAGTTCCCAACCCTTTCATGAGAACCCGTCAGCATATTAAAAAGGGCAGTCTTTCCCGATACCGGGTTACCGATCATCACCACATGAATACCGTTCTCAGGAGCTTGTTGCTGCGATACCAGAGGGCTTTCCGAAAAAGTACCGGAATAGCCCGAAAGCTGATTGTTTCCAGCTTCTCCTTCCCTGACTTCGACAAGTTCCGCTTCTGAATAACGTAAAACCACGCTGCTGTTGAGTACCTGGAATTCCATGGGACCCCTGAAAGGTGTTTTGCGGACCGCAATAACCTCTTTTCCAGGAACAAGACCCATCTCCATCACGCGCTTGCGGAAGCTGATCCTTCCCCTGAGCCTGACAACGACGGCTTTCTTTCCCTGACCTAATTCACTCAGCAACATTATTTAGACAAGTTATAAATTGCAAATGTACACTTTTTCACTTAACCCTGTTCATTCATGAAAAAATGTCGGTCAGGCAGGAATTTGCTTATTTTGCACTCAGAAAGCTATGAGGATAGATATCATCACCATATTTCCGGAAATCTTCGAAGGCCCTTTTGATTACAGTATCATGAAAAGGGCCCGGGAAAAGGGTTTGGCAGAGATACACCTGCACCACCTGAGGGACTATGCCAGCGGGAAGCACCGCAGTGTGGATGATTACCCTTACGGCGGGGGCGCCGGTATGGTCATGATGATCGAACCGGTTGACCGCTGCATCACCGAACTCAGGAAGCAGCGCACCTATGATGAGGTGATCTATACGTCTCCCGACGGAGAACTCCTGAACCAGGGACTCTCCAACAGATTGTCGATGCAGCAGAACATCATCCTTCTCTGCGGGCATTACAAGGGCATCGACGAGCGGATCAGGGAACATCTGGTAAGCCGTGAGATCTCTATCGGGGATTATGTGCTGAGCGGGGGTGAGTTTGCAGCAATCGTAATTTGCGACAGTATCATCCGCCTGATTCCCGGAGTCCTCGGGGATGAAAGCAGCGCTCTGTCAGATTCCTTCCAGGACGGACTGCTTGCTCCCCCGACCTATACCCGTCCGGCCGCTTACGGCGATTGGAAAGTGCCTGAAATTCTGCTTTCCGGGAATGAGAAGGAGATTGGTAAATGGAAGATGGAGCAGGCGCTTGACAGAACCCGGAAAAGGCGGCCGGGATTGCTGGGCGGGGACTGACCAACGGGAGGCAGGCCTCTGGCTTTGATTATGTTTTTCAGGAGTTTAAGATTATTTTTGAGAATTATAGCACTCTTTTAAAAAAGATTTCTATCTTTGCACCTCATTTTTTGAGCGCATTTATAATTTTTACAGCCATGGCACAGACAGACTTTATCAAACTGGTTGAAGAGACGATGAATCCCAAGGTGGATTGGCCGAAATTTAAAGCCGGTGATACCATCACGGTCCATTATAAGATCAAGGAAGGAACCAAGGAGCGCATCCAGCAATATCAGGGCGTTGTTTTGCAGCGCGCAGGTCGCGGCACCACGGAAACCTTCACCGTACGCAAAATGTCGGGAAATGTTGGCGTAGAGCGTATCTTCCCGATTTGTTCCCCGAATATTGACAAAATCGAAGTGAACAAGAGAGGGGCTGTGCGCCGCGCAAGGATTTACTATCTCCGTGGACTTACGGGCAAGAAAGCCAAGATCAAAGAAAAACGCGTCAATACGGCGAAAGCCAAATAAGACATATGTTTTCAAAAAAAGAGGCTGTCTCAAAATCGAGACGGCCTCTTTTTTTTATTCAGGAA
>CALGYY010000076.1 GCA_937934705.1 uncultured Bacteroidota bacterium | reverse complement strand
GGGGATGAGTTTACGGTACTGATGCCGGACCTTGGCCATACGGATGATGTGGGCGCCGTGCTGAGAAAAATCCTGGGAGTCTTTGAAACGCCGTTTATGCTGGATGATATTGCGGTAGACACCACCACCAGTATCGGGGTTTGCATGTTTCCGGATGATGGCGAGCATGGTGAAGAGCTCATGAAAAAAGCGGATATCGCCATGTACGATGCGAAAGGCTCGGGCAGGAACTCGTATCAGTTTTATAACGCCGAGATCAACGCACGTACCATTAAACGCCAGAAGATGGAGGGGTTCCTGCGCCAGGCAGTTGGCAGGGGCGAGCTGGAGCTGCTGTTCCAGCCCCTGATATGCAACAGTACACGTGGTATTATCGGAGCAGAAGCACTCCTGAGGTGGCGGCACCCGGAACAGGGCCTGCTGGCCCCCGATCAATTCCTTTCGGTCGCGGAAGATAGCGGAGCCATCGTGCCCATCGGTGAGTGGGTAATCCGTAATGCCTGCGACCAGGCGCGGGCATGGAATGAGAAGGGTTATCCGCTCAGCGTTTCCGTGAATCTCTCGAATCGGCAGTTCCACCAGTCGAATTTCATAGAAAAAATTGGCCGTATACTCAGGGAAACCGGCCTGAAGCCCCACCGTCTGGGGTTTGATATCACGGAAAAGACCATCATGGCGGATATTGATTTTTCACTTCACAGCATGCAGGCATTGAATGAAATGGGCGTTACGTTCACCATAGATAATTTCGGTTGTGGTTCCTCTTCATTGCAATTGATAAAAAAAATGCCGACTCAAAAGGTGAAAATCGACAAGAGTTTCGTAAAGAATATGCTGTCCGAACCCGATGACCTGGCGGTGGTCAACGCCGTTATCGCCATGTCGCACAACCTGAGGATGGAAGCAGCCGCAAGCGGGGTGGAAACGGAGGAGCAGTTGTCGTTGATGCGGCAGAGCGGTTGTGATCAACTACAGGGATATGTGATAAGCGAACCGCTGTTCCCGGATGAATTCGAACGATTGATAGTAAACTTTTGACGCACATCACCGGGCAACAGCTCCTGGAGGACGATGCGCGGGTAAGACGCCCGTGACGGCCTGTCCTGCCTAATCATCCAGAAAGCAGTCCTGCATGCGTTTACGCAACAACGTCGCAAGTTCCCGCTCATTCAGGCCATACACCTCGCCGTACAGTCCAGCCGCGATTTTGGCAAAAACATCAAGAATGTCGGGATCAAAATGGCTTCCCCGAGCGCGTGACATCTCGCACATCGCCATATCAAAAGAAAAGGCCTTTTTATAGGGACGCACCGATACCAGTGCGTCGAACACATCGGCCACGGCAAAGATTCTGGCATTAAGCGGAATTTCTGTGCCGCTCAGCTGGTCCGGGTATCCTTGCCCGTCAAATTTCTCATGATGGTGGTGAACTACATCGTATGCATCCCCAAGCCATGGATAGGACCGGATGATATCGCTGACATGAATCACATGGCTTTTCATTACCCGGAATTCGTCATCCGACAATTTGCCGGGCTTCAGCAGAATGGTGTCGCTTATGGCGATCTTCCCCAGATCGTGCAGAAACGAGCCTTTTACAAGGCCTTGCAAGGCGGAAACTTCAAGATTCAGGGTTCTGCCCAGGTGAATGGCAAGGAGTGTTACACGGTAGTTATGCGCATGGGTATCACTGTCCCGTTTGGCTATTGCGCTGCCCAGCGCTTCCAGGATGCCGGTGTTGGCATCTTTCAGGCTGGCGGTGAGCTGTTCCAGTACCAGCTGCCGTTCATTCAGGTCAACTATCAGGCGTTCCAGATGCTGCTGTTTGGCATCGATCCTGACGATCATCATGCCGAATGATCCCGCCATTTCCACTATTTCCGGGGGGTATTCCGTCTCCTTGGTCAGTTCAAAGATGGCTCCCACATTGTCATAGTTGCCGAGTGCAACTTCGTGGGAAATGCGGGTCAGTTGCCGGAACAGTTCGTTATTTGGACGATGGCTCATGATGTTCCTCGCGAAGGGTGAGACTGGTCATCCCCGTCCCATCAGATGCTCTTTTTTGGGTTGCCGCGCCGTGGAATTCACCGACTGGAAACAAGTCGATGCCTTTGGGTTGCGTATCGGTATGATGTAGTAGGTGTTGAAATAGTTGTAAAGACCGTATCACATGGCGTGATTATCGGGAACCCCTGGGTTATTCCTCCTGTGCCGCATTAGCTCCGGCGATCCTGCCGAACACCAGGCATTCGCAAATTGCCATGCCGCCGATTCTGCAGGCGCCATGTATCCCGCCCGTTACCTCGCCCGCAGCGTATAAACCGGGTATCGGCTGGTGATGCTCCACATCCACTACCTGGGCACGGGCATTAATCTGGAGCCCGCCATTGCAGTAGTGAATTTTGGGCCGGAGACGGACCACATAGTATGGTGGAGTAATTCTGTACCTGTTGTCCTGGCCCAAGGGTTTGCCGAATTCACGGTCAATGCCATGGTCCACCGACTCGTTGTATTCCCGCAGCGTCACTGCGAGCGCCGCCACATCGATGGATTGGTCCAGGGCCACGGCTTCGATCGTTTCATACCGTTTCACGACCTTTCTCTTCAGACACTGCGGCAGGTTCGGATACAGCCGTGCCGCTTCCTCCCCCACGATCAACATGGGATCTCGACCCGCCGCGGCCATTTCCTGCGATCTGGACAGACGGTCAGTCAGTTCATTTACGAAGCGTTTCCCCGTGGTCGCGTCAAACATGATCCCATGGGGGAAGCCTACCAGCAACGAGAACATGGCGCTGACTCCCCACCCCTTCTCATCGCGTGATGTCCATGGCCCCATCTGAATCCAGGAGAGGTGGACCGGGGTTGCCCCAATTTTCAAGGCGCTCACCATGGCTTCAGCTGTGGCCCCAGGTTGGTTGGTAGTTTCAAGACTGCGATCCAACTGGGGATCCTGGACCGTACGAAATTCCACATCCTGGCAAAAACCGCCGCTGGCAAGCACGACAGCCTTTTGTGCCCAAATGCGCCGGATGGTGCCGCTGTCTTGTTGCGGAAAGATATAGTCGGAGGCAATTGTCACACCGACTACCCTGCCGCTGTCATCGCGTATCAGGTTCTTCAATGCGCATTGCATCCGAACTGGTATGTTCAATTCCCGGCATTTCACCAACAAAGCCTGGACAATAGTTGCACCTGAAACGGAAACAGGGCTACAGATACGTGGAACAGAGTGCCCTCCACCGTGGATAAGGGTGTCCTTGAAGGCTACTCCCAGGTAATCGCGAACCCATAAAAAGGTCTCCCGCGACTCTTCTGAAACGGTTTGGATAAGGGATGGATGATTCAAGCCCTTGCCGGCTTTCAACATGTCGTTCGCCAGTCGGGCCGGTGAATCACTGATTTTTGCCGCTTCCTGAAATAAGGATTTAGCCACCGCAATCAGTCCCCCGCTCAATGCGGAATTGCCTCCAAGCACCCTCATTTTCTCGATGACCAACACCGAGCATCCGGCATTGCAGGCTTCAATTGCTGCTGAAAGCCCGGCAAATCCAGA
>CALGYY010000075.1 GCA_937934705.1 uncultured Bacteroidota bacterium | reverse complement strand
GAGATAAAGGAATGTGACTGGAGTTCAGACGTGTGCTCTTCCGATCTAGGAAGTTCGCGCACTCATGCTGGACGGATTAAAACATGCGCTTAAAAATAAATATTTTTGGATTTATCTCTTCGTTGCATTTATCGGTATGGGTATTTTCAATGGTGTAACCACCTGGGTGGAAAATATCATCCGTCCCAGAGGCTTTTCCCCGGCTAATGCAGGTATCCTCGGGGCATTGATGCTGGCGGGAGGTGTAATAGGGGCAGTTGTGCTGCCTCCCATTTCGGATAAACAACACAAACGAAAACGCTTTATCTTCGTGGGTTTTTTATGTGCGATTCCCGGGTTGATCGGTCTGACCTACGCTACAACAGCTTGGCTGTTATTCGTATCAGCATTCGCAATGGGATTTTTCCTTATCGGTACCAGTCCCATTGGAATGCAGTATGCTGCTGAAATTACTTTTCCGACCCCTGAGGGAACATCCAATGGATTGATCCAATTATTTGGACAAGGTGCAGTAGTTTTTGTTTACATCATGGAAGCAATGAAGTCAGCTGATGGCGCATTTACCCCAGCAATGCTCCTGGCGGTAGGGCTGTTGGGAATAAGCCTGCTGCTGATCCTGAAGCTAAAAGACCCGGATTGGGAAACGATCCAAACAAATTCTTAGAACACAAGGTCCTCTCATTTTTTTTGAGAGGACCTTTTCTTTCAATGCAGTACACTAACACCTTGAATATGGTCCCTGACACAAGGGAAGCTAAATAAACTCAGTATTCCAGCTCGGAATAGAAAAATATTCCTTCCAGCCTTACATCAAACAGTCTGGCCAGCCTGAAAGCCAGGATCAATGATGGATTATAGCGTTCATTCTCCAGAGAAATAATGGTTTGACGGGAGACACCAACCCTGTCAGCCAGTACCTGCTGTGTCCAACCCCGGGAAATTCTTAATTCAGCAAGGCGATTCTTCATTTCTCAAACCTTATAGTAAAGTTTACTTTACTTAGTATAGCAATAAAAATATAATTGTCAAATTTTCTTCACTTATTTTTAGTAGTTCTTGCTTATTATCCATATTCATGCAATTGAACAGCATTTTTTATCACTGTATTAGTTATCCTGTCGCCCGGTTCGGGAGAAGTATAATGCCCGAATGCATCATTCGTACCTGCTTTTACCAGCTTTGTCTTTTATTTGGCTCCACTAGATATCACATTCACTATGAATTCACAACAGATAACTCATATCAGAAAATTATATTTACTATCTTATTATTTATTGTAAAGTTAGCTTTACATGTGTATTAAATAATATCAAATGGATGGCATTTTGCCTCTATGAATCTGACAAACCGATACTCATCCATTTATTTTGCTTCATTCACGATCAGAAACGACTCGAATCCAGCAGTGAATGTATAATGGTTTTGGAGGAAAGATGCCCAAGAAAAAAGCCAACCTCGTCATTGATCCACAACCCCTGCCACAAAAAGTGGGAGTTATATTCAGTGATGTTCAGCGGGAATATTTCCCTACAGAAGAACAATACATAACAGAAAAAGACGCCCGGACCGATGCTGAGATTATTTCCAGGTATATTGACGAGTTGGGGATAGTACCAATCCTTCACGCCGGTAATGCCGCCTTGCCAGCCTGGCTCCGCAAGGAAGCCCCGGATATGGTCGTTAATCTCGTGGATTCCATCAACGGGACCGAAAGCCTTGCCTCGGCCATTCCTGGCGTACTCGAACTGCTTGGCATCCCCTACACCGGCAGTGGCATTCTGGGCATGTCGCTGGATACCAACAAATTTGTTATCAAGAAACTGCTTCAGCAGAACGGCGTTCCGGTACCCAATTATCAACTGATCAATCAAGCGGATGATTACCTGGACCCGGCGATTCGATTTCCACTAATCTCTAAGCTCAATGCCATCCACGGCTCGGTTGAAATTACAGAAGATGCCGTTTCAGAAAACACAAAACAATTGCGAAAAAGGCTGCGTCGTTTGATCAACATTTACAAACAACCGGTTCTGGTGGAAGAATTTATTTGCGGGCGGGAGATTACAGCCATCGTAATCCAGGAAAACAAAAAGAAAAAGGTTTACCTTGCAGAGAAAATATTCACCCATGTCGACCGTAAATATCAATTCCTTACCTTTGAGGATCAATGGCTGACTGAGATGAATGCGGCTTTTCACTACGTTAGATATGAAGATCCGCTGCTAAAGGAATATGTCAAAATGGCTTTCACGGTAACCAGAATGACCGGGTATGCAAAATTTGATATTCGGTTGGATCAATCGGGCAGGTATTTCTTTATTGATTCAAATTGCAATCCTGCCCTTGGCCCCAAGGAACTGGATGTGGCGCTTGCCGTGATTTTAGATCTGTACGGCATTGGTT
>CALGYY010000074.1 GCA_937934705.1 uncultured Bacteroidota bacterium | reverse complement strand
CAATATGCGTTCTTACCTTGTTGTTCTCAATGTCGTACATTACAAAGAAGATCATATCCCTGCTGTTTTTAGCTGATTCATAAATATTGAGCAGCTGCCTCAGCCGGCTGTTCAGTTCTTCGAGGGGAACCTCCTTGATTTCACCGGCTTTAAGTACGGTGCCTTCACGCAACCCGGCCTTCTTTATCAGCCGGATCACTTCTGCAAACGAAGGCTTTTTTCTCTGTTTCCTGGTCATGGTCAGGCATTTACTAACCCTTTACCTCAAATTATCACACGAATCATGATCATAACGGAAATATAACGGCAAAACTTTACTTTACATTAATTTTGTAAAGTTACTCCAGTATTCAAACTTAAGACTGTTTCTGAAAAAATACAACAATTAATTTATCATTTAATGATTTTGTCCTATATTTAAACGCCTTTAGCATATTGCATATAGTTTATATCAGGTCTGACAATAATAAAATGGTGTTATGGTTCAGCTTCAATTTGGTGAGGATATCACCAGCACTGAAAAACTGGTTTCATTTGATTTACAGGAACTTGTTGAGGCCATCAGGCTGCCTCGTTTCGATCTGGATAAAAAAACCAGCCAATTGCGCAGGGTTGGCGGGATTGATCCCAAAGCCTATCAGAATTTAAAAAAAGAACTGCCTTACATTACCTGTGGCATTTTTAATCCTCCTTTCAGAAAAACAGAAAACTTTGCAAATATCAACTGCTTTATCCTTGATTTTGATCATCTGAGCGAAAAGCAAACAGATCCGGAAACGGTTAAAAACATTTTAAAAAAGGATGAAAGGGTGGCTTTAATGTTTACGTCGCCCGGCGGTGACGGGCTTAAGCTGCTTTTTGTCCTGAAAGAAGCATTCACCGATCACGGTAAATACAGCCTTTTTTATAAGCTGTTTGCCACTGACTTTTCCAGAACGCACAACCTGCAGCAGGTCATTGACAAAAAAACAAGCGATGTCACCAGGGCCACTTTCCTCTGCCACGATCCCGATGCCTGGCATAACCCCTTTTATGATGAAGTGGATGCGGCGGCATACATCAATTTTGATTCCGCAATCGAGGTTGGTGAAGCCATGGAGATCGGCAGGCAACAGGAAGAAGAATTTAAAGCCAACATCCGTGAAAACGATAAAGAAGAAACGGAGTCATCGTTGCCGGATGATGTTTTACTGGATATAAAGCGCCGGCTGAACCCAAAATACAGGCCAAAAGAGCGCAGGAAAGCTTACTTTGTTCCTGACGAAGTAAACCAGCTTGAGGTTGAGATCCGCGACAGATGCGCCGAAGTGGGCATGGAGATCACTGAAAGCAATCCGATACAATATGGGCGGCAAATCAGTTTTAAGGCCGGCGATCATATAGCAGAGCTAAATATATTTTTTGGCCGGCGCGGATTTTCTGTGGTAAAATCAACCAAAACCATATGCTCGGCTGAACTGAATGACCTTGCATATCAACTGGTGATGGAATTGATTGAAGACTGATGCAGGCCGGTAAAAGCCGGCATTGAATCCACAACAGTCAGTACCAATAAAGCATCGCGTATGGATCTGGTATTAAATACTTTCGGCACCTCCCTGCAGGTTGAAAACCAACTTTTTATGGTGGTTCATGCCGACGGCAGACAGTTGATTGATCCCGATAAAATCAAAAGCATTCTGATTGGCAAAGGGGCCCGTATAAGTTCGGATGCAGCCCTGCTTGCCATTGAACGCGAAATAGAGGTCCTGTTTATTGATGCCGGCGGAAAACCGGCGGGTCGCATCTGGAGTGTGAAATATGGTTCGGTATCAACCATTCGCCGCAAACAGCTTGCTTTTAACGGCAGCAGGCAGTCGATCGACTGGCTGAAGGAGGTGATCTGCGAAAAAATTGATAACCAGGCAGCCCTGTTATTATCCATCTCCTCATCAGAAAAAGAGGCCAGGAATGAGCGGGATAAGGCGATTCTGCGTCTGCAGGACCTCAGGCAAAAAGTTGCGGATGCTGCCGGTGAAAACCTGAACGACCTGCTGCCCTCCTTCAGGGGCTGGGAAGGAAGCGCCTCACGGATCTATTTCTCAGTGATTTCATCATGCCTGCCCGGGAACCTGAGGTTTGCCCAGCGCTCACAAAATCCGGCTACCGATGTATTCAACATGTTGCTGAATTACGCTTATGGCATCCTTTATGGTAAAATTGAAGGCGCACTGATCAGGGCCGGCATCGATCCGTACATCGGTGTGATGCACCGCGATGAGTACAACCGACCGGTACTGGTGTACGATGTAATTGAGCGCTTCAGGGTCTGGGCCGATTATGTGGTATTCGGACTGGCATCCCAACAGGTATTTACCTCCGATTGCTACACAATAAGAAAAGACGGTTCGTACTGGCTGGAAAATAACGGCAAAAGAATACTTATTCAGTCGTTCAACGACTATCTGAGCGAAGTGATCAAAATCAAGGGAGTGGACAGGAGCCGGGTCGTGCACATCGACCTGTACGCCCAATCGCTGGCCAGGATGTTCGAATCGCTTAAAGAATAGGCCCTTGACTGGTTATAATACCAATCACAGTTGCTTAATGGATCCGAATCCATGACTGACCCCCTTCCCCAGCCCCAGGTAATTGGGCAGGAAAATATTGGCACTGAACTCGGCATCAAAACCGGTAAGTTTTACACCTTTGAAACCAAGGAGTTTAGGCGCTGACAACGATTTCAGTTTTACTTCAAACGGCTCCGCAATGTCCCACTCCACTCCTTCGCCAAATGTGAGTATATTGGCCGTAAGGATGGCCTCCAACCTGCTGATTTTTTCAGCAAGTGAGTCCATGGTATTGAATGCTGCATAATTCTCGTGATTCAACGCAAGCCAGTTACTGATGCGGTAATTGAGCTTGTCGGAGGTCACACGCAGGGTGTATTCCTTCATGTTGAGTGAACTGAGTTTCATATTCAGTTCACGTCCGGCCATGGTCAGGTTCCAGTCTTTGTTGTTGAAGAAATGATAGATTTCGTCCACCCCTTGTTCGAGGCATAGAATTGAAGGTTTACGCCCTACCCGCATATATTGAATCAACGGATATTTATAAATGAACTTATTATCCCCAAGGTGATTGTGAAAGAAGATATGATCTGCCCCAACCTTTTCGACAATGGCCGCCCTGAAGGCCGGAATTTCGTATGCCTCAATCCTGGTATTGAATACCACATGCAATAAACGCAGTTTTTTCATGGATTCTTTAAATATAGTCTTGTTCTTTTATCTGATTATAAAGGTTTTACTTCTGCAGCCTTCACGGTTGGTTTCTGTTTAGCCCTGTCGTAGCTGTCGACCAGGACAAAGGTAACACCAAGATTTTCGGCGGCCTCTTTTCCACCCCCGTTAAAATCGCTTACCGAAAAATAATAGCTGTTTCCATCTTCACATTCAATAAATCCGGACCTCCCATGCGGCAGTATTTTACTGATCTTCCCTTTATAAACCGGAGCTTTGGGCTGATTTTCAGCCCAAATAATCCGGGCAAGGTTCAGCAATGCGCCATAGTCTTCCGGGATGGTTTCATCTGCCGAATGCGCACTTACCATCTCCTCCGCATCTCTGTCGGAACCCCACCCCTCTTTTTCTCTGAGGGCAATCACCAGCCGGGCATGCACCAGGGCTTCCCTTGTTTTACCCAGCGTCAGAAAAACCCTGGCTATCAGCATAAACAACCCGACTTTCATTTTATTTACACCCGGGTCGTCGGCTGCATCAAGCGCGACAATCAATGCTTTTTCCCACGCCCGCATCTCCTCATACAATTCAGCAAGTTCCATTTTCAGAAACCAGTCATGTTTCCTGATCAGTATCTGCAGGTAAAGCCCGAGGCTTTCATCAAACCTTGCCAACCGGCGCAGGGCCAACGCTTTTTGCCGGGTAATCCACAGATCATTGTCGTAGTGAAAATTTCCGATTTCGTTCAGAATAAATGTGGCCGTAAAGATGCAGCCTTCATAATCACCCGACTCCTGCAGGGCTTTTACCAGCAGGGCATGGTATTTCTCATAGTCGGATGCCAGTACAATGTTTTTCCCCTCCTCATTCGTAAAGGAAAACGACTGGCGGTCGAGCGCCGCCGGATCCAGTTTGCGGAGCCAGGTGAGGATTTCAGGGTAATCGGGGGTGTACTCTTCTTCGAGCAGTTCAACAACCCTGAAAACCGTATCGGGCAATGGACTGTATTTATTGTCCGGGGCAGATAACCTGACAATGGCGTTGGCAGCATTGAAAAACAGGTCGCGATCATTCACCCTTTCAGGCTTCACCCTTACATGATACAACGACCAGGTGTAAACGGTGGTCAGGTAGGGAGAACCTTTATACTTCAGTAACCCTTCACGGGCATACTGCAACGCCCGTTCATACATGTCAAGCTTCAGCAGACTCTGGGCATATCCCCACCAGTCGAACTCATCACATAAATCGCGGTGCTGCTCAAAAAGGGCTTCAAAAACGGGCAATGCTTCTTCAAACTTTTTCTCCTTCCGTAAAGCCCCGGCCTGCTCACTTAATTCCTGATAACTCATAACAGCATATTTTTAAGTAAAGGTATTAATTCCGTCTGAAGTCCGCCCGACCTGCCTGCAATGACTTCATAACGGGTGAATTGTTGCTTCTTGTTATAGTAGAATTTTACCGCTGCATATTTAAGGTTTTTTTCAAAATAAAAAATCTCATGGTATGGATGCGATTCGGTTTTTTTCAACTTAATGCCTGCCGGGGCAATTATGTTTTCAATCTTAGCACTGAATTCTTTAATGAAATCGTTGTTTTCTGAACCTGGCACTTCAGACATGCCCACGGGTCCGGCTTTTGGCGAAAGGGTTATTTTATCATCTTCCAACCCTGTAAATCCGGTGAGGGGTTGAAGTTCTTCCAGGCTAACACCACTACTGTTGATGATTTCGAGCCTGGTAATCGTTTGTCTGCTGTTATAGAAAATTCGGACCATGGCATCATTGTCACCTTTTACGATTAATAACTGTATACCGTAAGATATAACCTCAGGCTGACGGATGCTGAAACCCAGTTTGGCGAGGATGTCCATAACAGTTGCCAACAGTTTATCTGCAAACCCGGAGGCGTCATCCGTTTTATTCGTAATAGTTTCCGCATTTTCCAATGCAGGAAGGTTTTGTTCACCGGCGGCCCGCAATATTCTGGTTTCATCATAACCGGGAGGGTCGATCATCAGCAGATGTGTTTTCGCGCGGGTGATGGCTGTGTAGAGCCATCTCAGGTATCCTGTGCTGTTGAAGCTTGCGTTTGTCCGGCACATGACAAGGGCATCGCCCCATTCGCCACCCTGTGCCTTGTGCCCGGTAAGTGCATAACCGAACTTAACCCTGAGTGCATTGAAGAAAGGATCCAACTTCAGGGCAGTCACAAAGTCAACACTCCGGTCATTGCGTTCCGCAAACCGCTTTTTGAAATCAACCAGCATGGCAACGCTCTCCACGTATGACAAGTCCCTGCGGTGCGAAAAGAGAACATTATCCAGGATCATACATTTTATGTCGGTTAAGCCGTTCTGGTCCTCAAAACGTATTACGGCCTCCCTGAAGCGGAGGTTTACCGTTGCCGTTTTCTGTGAAGGATTGTTTTTTAGCGGCAGCCTGACTGTTACTTTATGATCATGAATCAGGGCATTGTTTACTTCTGTAAGGGTACCGATCTCCCCGTTGAGTAGCTCCTTCGAGAACTTATAATTATTTTTGACGACCACCAGCCGGTCGCCGGGCATGGGTTTTTCCGGATTACCGGGAAATATCTGACCGCGTATAGCGGCATTGACACTGCTGACAATCCTGTTGGAATATGCAATAACCACGGCCTGATCGTACTGCTTGCCGGCCCTTTGCAAAAACTGCGGAACCACCTCGTCATGATTGATGAAAATGACATCTTTCCCCTTTTCGAGCGGGGGTAATCCATACCGGTTCAGCCTCAGTGCTTCCCGGATGTTTGTGGCATTCCGGATAATTGTGCCGTGTTTATCCTGGCGCACTACTTCTGTCAACTCATATTCGTTCAGCGAAAGCCTGAAATTCTTTTGAAGATAAGCGGCATCCAGCGCCGGGGAAAACGGCATGCCCACCGGCGGCAACTGGGCTGAATCACCTGAAAAGATAATCTTTCTCCCGGTACTTGCAGGATCAGTAAAAACGTAGGTAATGAAGTCGTTTAACAGGAAGCCGCTGCCGAATTTCATCAGGTCGTTCTCTTCAAATACATTGGAAACCATTGAGGCCTCGTCAATGATAAAAACGGCATTCGTGGCATGGTCATTGGATTCCAGTCCAAAGAATATTTTATTGATATCATACTCTTCGCCCGCGTAGGTGGCTACATCGCGGAGTTTAAGGTCCCCGTAAAGCAAACGGTGAATGGTATAAGCCTGCTTTCCTGTCTTTTCACAGAGAATCCGGGCAGCCCGCCCGGTGGGTGCCGCCAGGATAACCTCCCTGCCGGCGGCACAAAGATAACCGGCTAACCCATTTATCATAAAAGTTTTTCCGGTTCCCGCATATCCCCTGAGCAGAAATATTTTATCATTGATTTCAAAAAAATGATCAAGCGCGCTGACAAGGGCCTCCTGATCCCGTGTAAGGTTATAGTCGCTTAAAAAATTCCTTAATGTCATAAAAATTCAATGTTGCCAACTCCTGAAAAGCATAACTCTCCGGCAGGATGGGGCAGTTGATTTAATGAAAACACATCCTGAAAAGGCTGTTTTTGCTCACGGACCATTCGGTGAACCGTACTTTAAGCATTAA
>CALGYY010000073.1 GCA_937934705.1 uncultured Bacteroidota bacterium | reverse complement strand
CGGGTACGTCTCAGCAACGACAGTCTGAAATCATGGGTCGGTCAGTTGTATTCAACTGAGATCATCGAAAAGGACGAAAATGCTGAATGGATCAGGATCACAGGTATAAAAAGTACTCAAGTAGAATAGTGCACAGATGAGGATTCATGTCTGCATACCCGCCCTGGACGAACTGGAGTCCCTTCCGTTGACCCTTCAGTGTTTACAGGCGCAAACCCGCTCTTTTGAACTCTACATCTGTGTCAACCAGCCTGAATCCTGGCACGGGCAGGCGGGCAAGGCTGGCATTTGCAGGCGGAATGCCGACACCCTTGAATTCCTGCATGACCTGTCATGGCCCGGACTCAGGGTCATCGACCGAAGCAGCAAGGGAAAAGGATGGCCCCGGGGAAAAGGCGGTGTGGGTCACGCACGGAAAGCACTTATGGATGCGGTGCTGGCAGAGGCTGAGGATGAAGACCTGATCGTTTCACTGGATGCCGACACCACCTTCCGTCCCGCTTATCTGGACGCGATCACCCGCAGCTTGCAGCAGGCGCCTTTTGCCGCGGCCCTCTCTGTCCCTTATTATCATCTGCTCACGGGTGACGAAAGCTGTGACCGCGCCATCCTGAGATATGAGATCTATATGCGGAACTACGCCTGGAACCTTTACCGCATCCGCAACCCTTATGCTTTCACGGCTCTGGGCTCGGCCATGGCCGTAAGAGTAAAAGCCTGCCGCGCCATCGGGGGAATCGCACCCAGGCAGAGCGGGGAAGATTTCTATTTCCTCCAGAAGCTGAGAAAATACGCTCCCCTTATCAACCACTGCAGCGAAAGGGTCTACCCTGCCGCCCGTTTCTCTAACCGTGTGGGCTTCGGCACGGGTCCGGCCATGATCAAAGGAGCGGCCGGTGACTGGACAAGTTACCCCCTTTACCATTACAGTCTGTTCGACCTTGTGAAGCAGACCTGGGATACTTTCGGGCCATTGATGCATGGCCCTGAGTTCACACCCATGCAATTGTTTCTGAAAGAAATTTTCGACGAAGAGGACCCCTTCGCGCCCCTGCGTGCCAATTTCAAAACTCCCGCGACTTTCATCAGGGCATGCTGGCAGAAAGTGGATGCGCTGCGGATACTGCAGTTTCTGAAGGGTGCCCAAAAGCACATGCACGGAACGGATGAGGATCATCTGAGGGAGACCTTCAATCACACGGAATTCAACACCGGCGGGTTATCCCTTCCTGCCGGTTTCTCCTTCGCTGAATCTTCCACAAACCTATTGAACCAGGTGCGCGATACCCTGGCCGGCGAAGAGTATAAAATGATGCTGCAATATCAACAGCAAGGTTATGATCAATAAACTGCAAACCGACATCACGCTGCGTCCATGGCAGACCAGCGATCTGGACAATCTGGTCCGCTATGCCAACAATCCCGCGATTGCTGATATGCTGACTGACCTTTTTCCGCATCCGTACACCATCGAGCACGGGCGTGCTTTTATTGAAAGGGCGAAGCAGCAGGATGGAATTTATCTGTTCGCGATCAGCCGCCAGGGTGAAGCCGTGGGCAGCATCGGTCTTCATCCCCAGACCGATGTACATCGTCTGAATGCTGAGCTGGGCTATTGGCTGGCTGAGCCTTACCAGGGTCAGGGCATCATGAGCCGTGCAATCATGCTGATGCTGGACTTTGCCTTCCGGTCAACAGCCGTGGAAAGAGTATTTGCAAGGCCCTTTGGTCATAATGTTGCTTCCCGCAGGGTGCTCGAAAAATGCGGGTTTGAGCTGGAGGCTGTGTTCAGGGAAACCCTCATCAAGAAGGGCATCAGGCAGGATGAATACATCTTTGCTTACCGCAAAAGCCAGTGGAAGCGTGAAGGCGTTTAAGGTTTTTCGGCTTTGACGGCAAGTCCTTCGGGGCCGATCACGTAGCCCTTCTTATTTTTCCCGCTCAGCAGGATCTCCTTTCCCTGGCAGGCTGTCATGCCCTGGAACTTGCAGTTGATCCGGCCGCAATGCAGGATGCCCATGATCTGCACGCCCCAGCATTCATCCGGCGACAGTTGAGATGTATCAATCTTTTTCATAGGAACCAAAGATAAAACATTTCTGAAAATGAGAAGTCTCGACCCGTGAAGGTGATGATGCGGCAAGGCTGTGGAAGCAGGATGCAGCCCATGATGGACACACCAGATGACCCGGGTATAAAAGCAGCAAAGCCACAGAAATATTGCAGAAAGCCGCAAACGTTACCACTATTGCGATAAAAGAGCCGTTTCTGTCAAAACTCTGTTGAAAAATGATGTTTCACATCTTAATTGTCAGGTTTATCCTGACTGTTTCACTATAAACAATAATTTTTTTACAAACTTATACTTTAACTCAATTATCTTTCGTATCATTGCTGTCAGGTTCAACCTGACATTATTACTATGAAAAATAAATTCATATCAACGCAATCAAACGAACTTCTATCCTTTTTCAACGGACAGAACAGGAATTGCTTTGACTTTTCCCTGGCTTACAAAGCCCTGCCCGACTCTAAAGGAAGTGCAGTCAGGGAACTTCTAAGCGACATGACAAGGAGAGGTTTGTTGATGCGTTTGAAAGAAGGTGTTTATTATATCATACCCTATGAACAAAATGCGGAAACCTTTATGCCCGACTGGCATTTGATTGCAGAACATTTGGTGAATGATTCCAGGCATTACATCGGGTACTATTCAGCGTTGCAGCTTCATAACCTCATTACGCAGCCATCACTGAAAGAACAAATCGTTGTTTCAAAACAAATACGACCATCGGAAATAGTAATCAAAGAAGTTCCTTTTCAATTCATCTATCACAACGAGAAACATTTTTTCGGTTCAAAGAAAATAT
>CALGYY010000072.1 GCA_937934705.1 uncultured Bacteroidota bacterium | reverse complement strand
ATGAGATCAAAGTGGTGGGAGAGGCCTCCAACGGGCATGAACTTCTGGATCAGTTAAAGCACCAGAAGGCGGATCTGGTCTTCATGGATATCCGCATGCCGGGAATGGATGGCATAGAAGCCACACGCAAGGTCTGCGAGCGCTTCCCGGATACCCGCGTTATTGCCCTGACCATGCACGAGGAGATCGGTTATTTCAACCAGATGGTAGAAGCCGGTGCCAGCGGCTTCCTCCTGAAGAAAACCACCCGAGATGAATTGCAGAAAGCCATCCATATGGTCATGGAAGGGGAGAACTACTTCTCTGAGGAATTTATCAGTCATGCCCAGAGCCTGAACAGACCAAGGCAGAAAAATCCAATGATTGAATTGACGGATCGGGAGGACGAAGTACTGAACCTGATCTGTAAAGGCTACTCCAACGCTGAAATCGGGAAGCATCTGGGCGTGAGTGTACGCACGGTTGACGGCCACCGCGCACGCCTGCTCGAGAAAACAGGGGCTAAAAATTCTCCGCATCTGGTCCTGTACGCGATCAAGAACGGACTCGTTAAAGCCTGATTACCGCCTGTCAAGTGTGATCAATACGGTCATCCCTTCACCGGGGGCGCTTTTGATCATGCATTTCCCCTTAATGGTTTCCACCTTGTTAACGATGCTGTTCAAACCCAGTCCACTCCGCTCGCGCAGCTTGGCTTCAGGGTCAAAACCACCTCCGTTATCCTTGTAGAACAGGTTGATCTGCCCGTCGTGACTTTCCAGGAAAACTTCCGCCTCTGTGGCCCCGGAATGCTTCAGGGTATTGTTTACCAGTTCCTTGACGGCCTGGAATAAGATGGTTTCCTCAATGCCCGGGCGCACATCCTGGTAATGTTCCGTATCGGTCAGGATGTTCAGCGATTGCGTATTGGTGATGTACTGACAAAAATCCCTGATCGCCACGGCCAGGCCAAAATCCTGCAGTATGCTGGGCATAATGTTGTTCGAAATTTCCCGCGAACTCTTAATGGCCAGGTCGGTCAGCTCTTCCAGAGACGACAGGGCCTCCTCGTGACTGATCTTATTGTAATTCCCCTTGCGGATCAGATCAGCGTAAAGCTTAATGGTCGATAAAATGGGTGCCAGTCCGTCATGAAGGTCCGTGGCAAAGCGCTTCCGCTCCCGTTCTTCGGTTTCAAGTATGGCCCCCACAATCTTCCGCTCCATCATCCGCCTTTCTGTGATGTCGCGCGCAATCGTCAGTATCGCCGGTTTCCCGAAATAATCAATCACCCGGCTGCTCATCTCCAGCGCGATCACCGTACCATCGCGGGCGACGTGCTCCGAATCATATACATGCGTCTTCTGACTGAGGATCTTCTCTATATTGGGCTTCACCAACGGAAGGTATTTAGGCGTCTTCAGGTCAGAGAAATTCTTGCTCATCAGCTCCTCCCTGCTGTATCCCAGCCTCTGTATGGCCGTATTGTTCACCTCAATGATGTTGCCCTCAAAATCCGCCAGAAAGATCTCGTCACTGCTGTTGTTGAACAGGGTGCGGAAACGGTTCTCCAGCGCACGCTTCTGCGATTCGGACCGCTTCAGGGTCTTCAGTATTTTATCAATCCGCCAAACACCCACAGCCATCAGTACAGAAACCACCAGGTTGGTCCAGGGGAAAAGCTTACTGTACAAACCCGGGGAACTGAGATTCTGATGATGGATGATCTCCTGGATCTGTCCGAAGGCCATGAATATGAAAGCGATGGCGATCAACAACCACGATACCCGCGTTCTCGAGTTCTTGATCATCAGCACCGACATCACCGCAGTGAACAGCAGAATGGCGACCCCGAGAAAAGAAATGATCAGTGAAACCATAGAAGCCTTTTTGCAAAGATACAACCATGATCTGAATCTCACTTCCGGGTGAGTGGATCCGTATTAATATAAATTTAACTCATACTTAACTTAATTTTAAGTTCGTTTAGTACCGAACTAAGAAAATAATGTCTAATTTTGCCGCCTAAAACTATTTTCATGATGACACCTGAAGAAAGAATCACCCGCCAGAAAGCGCTCATAGAGCAGATGGGGCGGATATTTGAGAAACAGGGGTTCGGTTTGATCACCGGACGGATCATGGGCCTGCTGATGGTGATGGATAAGGAAGAGTACACTTTCGACGAGATCGTGGAGGAACTGAAGATCAGCAAGAGCACCGCCAGTCATGCGCTTAGAATCCTGGAAGCCCGCGATCTCATAGAGTACAAGACGCAGGCGGGTGCAAGGAAGCGGTTTTTTCAGTTGCGGCGTTTCGACAGTTCGGCGCTGATTGATGATCATCATAATAAGCTGAAGGAATCATGTAATTATATGAAGGCGGTACTTGATCTGAAAGCCGATCCGGAATCACCCAACGCCTTGTTTCTGCGTGATATCGTGCAAATGATAAATTTTTTTCTTGACAAATTCGATGAACTTAAAGCGGAATATTTCAGCAGATCGTGAAATAATCTGAGCATGTTCCGTCTGCATTATTATAGTTTACAAACAGATTAAATTGAAGAGAAATGCAAAAGTATCTGGTGTGGTTGGTTTTAGTATGTTTTGGTCTGGCGCCGGGTCTTCGCGCCCAGGAGCAGGTGTATACGCTCTCTCTGGATCAGGCCCGGGAATATGCATTACAAAACAACAAGATCCTGCTCAATGCAAGGGATGAGGTAAAGAATGCACGTTACAAGGTGAGAGAAAATATCGCCATCGGCCTCCCGCAGATGGAAGGTAGCCTGAATTACATGACGTATTTTAATTATGAAGTTGATTTCAGTATGGGGAGTTCCAATGAGGATCCACCCGACATCAATTACGCCCTGCTCGATATGGGCGATATTGAAGTTTTGAATGCCATCAGCCAGATGTTCGGATCTTCGGAACCCATCCTGATGAGCGATCAGCTGTCGGGAAAATTCCAGTTGTCGCAGCTCGTTTTCAGCGGGCAGTACATTGCCGGCATACAGATCGCCCGCATTGCCCGCAGGATGGCGGAGGAAAACCTGCAGCTCGGTGAACTGGATGTGAAGGAAAATGTCACCAACACCTATTTCACCATCCTCACTACCCGTCATTCACTGCGCATCCTCGAGGAGAACCTGCAGAACCTGAATGCCATCATGGCACACACGCAGAATATGATGAATGCCGGACTGATGGAGCAAACCGATGTGGACCAGGTGAAGATCACCGTCAACCAGGTCCGCAATGCACAGAAATCACTGGAGCGGATGAACCAGCTGACCTATAATATGCTGAAATTCCAGTTGGGCGTCCCCCCCGAAACAAAAATTGAACTTACCGACAGTCTCCAGGTCCTGGTCGACGGACTGAGTCCAGCCGCTGCCGTACAGATCGATTTCAATATGAACCAGAACCTGACCCATCAGCTGATGACCTCACAGGTTGAGTTCAACAGGAAGCAGTTGGAAATGAGCAAATGGGCCTATGCACCGAACATCGTCGCCTTTTATAATTATACGGGAAAGATCCTTTCCACCGGCTTCGACCTGAATCCCAATCATCTGGCAGGGGTCACCATGAATATCCCGATTTTTTCAAGCGGCACCAGGCGTTACCAGATGGCCCAGGCCAAAGTAAACCTTGATATTGCCAACCGTAAGCTCGAAATAGTGGAAGACCAGCTGAAGCTCCAAAAAGATCAGTTGAGCTTTACCTATCAGAATGCCTGGGAGAACTATGATATACAGAAGGAAAACGTGGACGTGGCCCGCAGGGTGTATCAGAGCGTTCGTAATAAATATGAACACGGGATCGCTTCCAGTCTCGACCTGACACAGGCCAACAGCAATTACCTGAATGCAGAGAGCAATTACCTTTCAGCGGTGATGACTCTTCTGCAGGCCAAAACAGCATTGGATAAATTATATAACAAATTATAAAATATCAAAACCATCAAGAATGAAAAAGTATATTTCCTTAATGATTCTGCCGTTGTTGCTCCTGGCAGCATGTGCAAACGAGAAAAAAGCGGAACCGGCAACGGGAGAAAAAGTGGATACCGCCATTTATAATGTCAAAACACAGCTTCTCGAAAAGCAGAAAATATCGCGGAACATAGAGTATACCGCCAGCCTCCTGCCTTACGAGGAAGTTCATTATGCACCGGCTGCCCCGGGGCGAATCGAAGAGATCAACGTCCAGGTGGGATCTTATGTCCGCAAGGGCGGACTGATTGCCCGTATGGACCGCACACAGCTCATCACGGCTACCGAGCAGCTGCAGAGTGCGCAAACGAATTTCATGCGCATGGATACCCTTTACAAGCTGAAGAGCGTATCGCAGCAGGCCTGGGAAGCTGCCAAAACCCAGTATGAGATCGCCAAAACCAATGTCGACTTCCTGAACCGTAACACCACACTTACGGCACCTATCGGCGGAGTGATCACCGGCAAGTACTACGAAAGTGGTGAGCTTTATTCCGGTGTTCCCAATACCGCAGCCGGTAAGGCGGCGATTGTGACCATTCAGCAGATCAATCCCCTTAAAATCAAGGTGAATGTGTCGGAACGCTACTACCCTTACGTGAAGGCAGGAATGAAAGCCCAGGTAAAGGTGGATGTGTATGAAGACGTGGTCACCGGAAGGGTTCTGAAAGTGTATCCCACCATAAGTGCTGACAGCCGGACTTTCCCCGTGGAGATATCGATCCCGAACAACGGACAGAAGTTCAGGCCGGGAATGTTTGCCCGTGTGGCCCTCGACATGGGGGAGGAGGAAGCGCTGATTGCCCCGGCTGTGGCCGTGGTCAAGCAGGAGGGCACCAACAACTTCTTCATCTTCACCGCGGGTGAGGATAACAGGGCCCACAAGATCAAAGTGGAGATCGGAACCCGTTTCGATGACAAGCTGGAGGTGATCGCTGATGAGATCAGGGAAGGTGTTCAGATCATCGTGGCCGGGCAAAACAAGCTGATGGACGGATCTCAGATCAAAATCGTGAAGTGATCCCGGAACAGAAATATTAATCTGATTAAGAATTTACATTTATGAGTATATATTCAAGTGCCGTTAAGAAACCCATCACAACACTGATGATTTTCGCAGCAGTGGTGGTTTTCGGGATATATTCCTTTGTTAAACTGCCCATCGACCTCTACCCGGAGATTGAGTACCCGGCCATCATGGTCTTTACCAGCTATAACGGAGCGAGTGCAAGTGATATCGAGACCAATGTGTCGGAACCTATTGAAAACACTCTGAACGCGGTAAGCAACCTCAAGCAGATCTCCTCCGTTTCGAGAGATAACGTTTCTGTGGTCACCCTTGAATTTGAATACGGGACCGATCTCGACGGGGCAGCCAATGATGTGCGGGACGCCCTGGGCTGGACAGAAGCCGTGCTCCCCGAGGGTGCCGATGAGCCCATCATTTATAAGTTCAGCACCAACATGATGCCCATCATGTTCTTCGCCATTATGGCTGATGAGAGTTATGAAGGTCTGGAAGAAGAACTGACGGAGAAGATTGTGAATCCCCTGAACAGGATCGATGGCATCGGTAGCATCAGCCTGATCGGGGCGCCCATACGCGAAGTGAGCGTGAATGTCGATCCGCGCCGTATGGAAGCCTATAATCTGAGCATTGAGCAGATCGGGAATGTGCTTCGTGCCGAGAACCTGAATATGCCGGCCGGAAGCGTGGATATGGGCGAAATGAATTATCCGCTCAGGGTACAGGGCGAATTTGAATCGAGTGATCAGATCCGCGACATCGTGCTTGGAAATTACCAGGGAAAGACCATACGCCTGAGCGACGTGGCCACGGTGAAAGACTCCATCCGCGACGTGAAATATGATGAAAAGATCAACGGGCAGCCGGGTATCAGGATGATGCTCATGAAGCAGTCGGGTGCCAATACGGTGAGTATCGCCAAAAAAGTCAACAAAGAACTGGTTGAATTGCAGAAAACCCTGCCGAAGGACGTGAAGATTCTGACCATCTGGGACTCCAGCGAATTTATTCAGAATTCGATCAACAACCTTTCGATGACCTTGCTCTATGCCTTTATTTTCGTGGTGATCGTGGTCATCTTCTTCCTCGGCAGGTGGCGGGCGACCTTTATCATCATCCTCACCATACCGATCTCACTGATCGTAGCATTTATCTACCTGGGGGTGTCAGGAAATACCCTGAACATCATCTCCCTCTCGGCCTTATCCATCGGGATCGGGATGGTGGTTGACGATGCCATTGTGGTCCTGGAGAATATCTCACGGCACATCGACCGGGGAGCAACACCAAGAGAAGCAGCTATTTACGCGACCAACGAAGTCTGGCTCGCGGTCATCGCAACCACCCTGACCATTGTTGCTGTTTTCTTTCCGCTGACCATGGTTTCCGGCCTCACCGGAATCATGTTCCATCAGTTGGGATGGATCGTCACCATCACCATCGTTACTTCAACCCTCGCTGCGATCACTATCACACCGATGCTGAGTGCCAAAATGCTCAGATTGCGCTCTGAGAAGCGTAAAAAGAGATGGTTCAGCCACGAGCGCCTGATCCTTCCCCTGCTTAACCGGCTGGATAATTTCTATGCACGGATACTGCGCTGGAGCCTCCGTCATAAGAAGATCGTAGTGGCGATCGTCACCCTTATTATCATACTGTCGGGAGTTTTGGCATCCAACCTGAAGACAGCCTTTATGCCAGAGGTGGATCAGGGGCGTGTGGCTGCAGAAATTGAACTCCAGCCAGGGATGGCTTTTGAGCAAACCATGAAGGTGACCCGCCAACTGGAAGATTTCATAGAACAGAACGTTCCCGAAAAGGAACTGATCTCCACCTCATGCGGTGCCGACGACAGGGCAGGATTCACCGCTTTGTTTCAGAATTCGGGTTCCAACATCATCAACCTGACCATGAGGCTGACCCGCGCCGAAACCAGGGAGCGCTCCTCTGCCGATATCGCAGACCTCATCCGCGATTACCTTGAAAGCCTTCCTGAGGTTACCAAATACAATGTGACCACCGAAAGCAGAATGGATATGGGCGGCGGCAACAATGTGGCCGTGGAAATCTTCGGTTATGATTTCGAGGAAACCAATGCCCTGGCCCGGGAAATTGCAGGGAAGATTGAGAATATCGAGGGCGCCAGTAATATCGTCATCAGCAGGGATCAGTCCAAGCCTGAACTCCGCGTGACCCTCGACAAGGATAAAATGTCGCAGAACGGGCTGAATACCGCTATCGTTTCGACCATCATCCGCAACCGGGTGAACGGTCTCACGGCAAGCTGGTATCGTGAATCGGGCAACGAGTACGATATTGTGGTCCGTTTCGCCGAGCAATACAGAAGTTCGATTACAGAGATCGAGAATATCGGGATACAGACCACCGGGGGGATCGTCAGACTGGGCGATATTGCCAAAGTGGAAGAGTACTGGTCACCCCCGAAGATTGAAAGGAAAAGGCGTGAGCGGGTGGTAACGGTTTCCGTAACCCCGTTCAAGATTGCCCTGGGAGATCTCGCGGATAAGATCAAAGCGGAGATCCGCAACATCGACAAGCCGGCGGGAACCCTGGTGAACGTGGGAGGTGCCTATGAAGATATGGAAGAGTCCTTCGCCGACCTTGGCCTCCTGCTCCTGGTCAGCCTTATCCTGGTGTACCTCGTTATGGCCGCCCAGTTTGAGTCCCTCAAAATGCCCCTGATCATCATGGTTTCCATCCCCTTTGCCTTCAGCGGGGTGATCTTCGCCCTGGTGATGACCAATACCACCCTCGGGGTGATCGCGGCTCTGGGAGCCATCATGCTCATTGGTATCGTGGTTAAGAATGCCATCGTACTGGTGGACTTCACCAACCTGATGCGCGACCGCGGGCACAGCCTCGATGAAGCCATCACCATGGCCGGACGCTCCAGGCTGAGACCAGTGCTCATGACCAGTCTTACCACGATATTGGGTATGCTGCCCCTGGCCCTGAGCAGCGGCGACGGATCGGAGATCTGGGCGCCCATGGGTATCGCGGTAATCGGTGGCCTCGTATTCTCCACTATCGTCACCCTGGTGATCGTTCCGGTAACCTACCGCATCATGGTCAGGCGCTCCGATCTCAGGAAAAGGCGCGCGGTAAAAGCGCTTCAAATGTTGGACATCTAACAAAATCTTGGTATGAAAGCAGTGATGATCATATACAACCAGGCATTAACAGAAAAAGTGGACTATGTACTTGATACCCTCGGGATCAGGGGCTTTACCCAGTGGCCCCTGGTTCACGGCAGGGGAAGTACGGAAGGCGAACCCCGTATGGGAACCCACACCTGGCCTGAAATGAACGCAGCGACGATAACTATGGTTCCTGATGAACAGGTCGACCTGCTGCTGGAAAAGGTGCGTAAAATCGACCAGATCAATACCGAGGTCGGGATACGCGCCTTTGTATGGAACGTTGAAAAGTCGGTCTGATCCCCGCTGATGCGTACAGATTTCTACTGATGAATGAAGCGGAAGCTGTATACTTTTTCAGTTGTCTGTAGCCGGCCGAGGTAAAGTCCGCTTTCCAGACCGCTGAGCGCTAAGCGGACCATGCCACCGGCATCAGGCTGCAGCCTGAAACTGATCAGGAGCTGTCCGGAAATACTGCTCACCTCGGCAAGTATCTCCTCATCATTGCCCTCTAAGGGTCCGAGAAGTAAGTAATCTGCCGCGGGATTGGGATAAGTTCCGGTGATCAGGACTTCTCCCTCATCTTTCAGTCCGGTATACAGCAGGCTGTCCATGTTCACCGCCATCAGCTCAACACCGTGGTTGCCGTCGTGCCCGGCAAAAAAGAGCTCACCGTTCATCAGGCATACCGCAGAGTAAACTGACGACTGCCAGCCCTGGCGGATATCTGTCAGCCGTCGTGTACCGGAGGAGCTTCCATCGCTCACCCACAGTTCGCGGCCATGCTCCCCGTCATCGGCAGTGAAAAAAGTATGGTCGCAGTCTGTCTGTACAAAATGTGCGGGTATGGATTGACCCCAGGGGTTGATATCACGGATCATATTGGGAAGATAGCTGAAGCCGTCGTGCAGGTCGTAGAGTTCATAACCGTGTATGTAGTCATTGGCAACCCAGAAGCTTGCATTGCAGTGAAGGTGCCGGGGATTGCTGAAAGTGGAATAAATATCCGGGTCGCTGACCCCGGGGATTACATCGGCAATGCCCGCCACACTGCCCGCAAAGTACGCGTACCATCTGCGCAGGCTTCCCTGATTAGCGGTGAAAAACAGAATTTCGTCTGTCAGTATGAAATCTCCGGGCGATGCACTTCCGGCTCCGGGGTTGATCTCACTTCCATCTGCAAGGGTGGTTCCCGCGTTGGTTCCGTCGGTTTGCCAGAGTTCATAACCGGAAGTGGTTTGATAAGCCTCGAATATCACGATGCTGTCAAGCGA
>CALGYY010000071.1 GCA_937934705.1 uncultured Bacteroidota bacterium | reverse complement strand
TCCGAAACAAAGCAGGGTCTCCTTTCGGCGATTGCAACTGCTTCATCAATGTTTGATGCGTATTGCAGGATTTCACGTGCAATCAGGGAAACAGGATCCGCCACTTTCAGCGGTATCACAGATTTTGCCGCGTTCAGGGTCACCGTCAGCCCTTTCTCGTTCATACCGGAAACCACTCCCCTCATGCCGCCCCAGGTGATAAACATGAAACCGTAGCCTGAATCAGGCCTGCAGAATTCCACAATTTTTTCTTTATCGAAGTCATCTCCGACATAAAAATCGAAGTTCCTTCCTACGATCAGTCCGGAGTCTGCACTCTTTTTTCCCCACAAAGCAAAACTGGTACATCCCACCAGGTTATAGTTCTGCAACATATGCCCGATGTCATGCGCCCCGTGGTAATGCAGCATGCGGTCGTATTTGGGTCCGACAAAATCGTAGTCATCATGTGCTGAGCGTGATATGCCGTAGATTTCTTCCAGATATTCTGCCGGAATATTGTGGTCAACGTCTTGATTGAACAAAGCGATCAGCAAACGCAGGAATCTCTGGTATGATCGTGAAGGAACCAACTGATCGATCCTTTCGATAAACACTCTTTCCTGGAAATCGATAAGATTACTGCTCAGTTTTCCGGCTGCACGCCCTCTCTCATAAGCCCCCCCGCTCGTGTACATTTCCCATAATCCGTAATCATTGAGATGGATCCAGTTACTGCCCAGGACCTGAAGACTGTCATGAATATTCTGCGGGATCTGGCTGTCGATGCTGCAGAATTCAATGTGCGGCGGCTCCTGGATCAGCCAATGTCTCAGCGAGAAGTATCCGGCAGGGATAAGAACGGCACTGCACAGAAAGAAAATGATCAGGGGCTTGATAACGGAATGCTTCATGAGCATGGAGTCAGGATTGGGATTTGATCTTGCCCACTAGGTATGACGAGCCGAGGATCTCGGAGCAGGTTGTAACAGCAGCAATGGTTACTCCGAGAGCCCCGTGAAGGATGATGTTCTGCCCGGTCAGCAAGAGATTGGGTATTTTTGTGCGCGGAGAGATCAGTGATTTAAGGGGATCCGTGCAGTCTTTCAGAACACCGTACAGCGAACCTTCAGGTGATCCGGTATAATCACGATAGGTCAGCGGGCTGGAGGTGTAATAAGAGTGAATATGCTTACGGAAGTCGGGAATCTTTTCCTCTACCAGACTGATCAGTTCTTCTGCTCTGTGTTTTTTAAATTCTTCGTAATCCGAACCCCGCTTTCCGATTCGTGTGTTCTCCCACTTCTTCACTTCATCATAGTGCATATATGACATGATGACGATCGAATCAGCCCACTGATCCGATGTGGATGAAGCAGGAGTCAGCAAAAGAAAGTTGGATGCGGCCTGTCCCGGGACATAGTTTGATGAATCCCATATATCATTATTTCTGTAATAATAAAGATTGTAATTGAGGTAAGGGAATGATTCCTTCTTAAATACGATATATACAGAGAATGAAGAGATCGTGTTTTCCAGCTGCACAATACGGTTACGGTAGGCTTTTCTGATGGCGCCATCAGGGATCATCCCCAGGATCATGGCCGGATGGATGTCACTGATGAATTGTCTTCCTTCGACGATTTCTCCGTTGGTGAGTTCCACGGCGGAGATCTGTCCGTTGCTGAAACGGAAAGTGGAGGCTTCGCTGCGGGTCATGATGGTGCCCCCGTTGTTTTCAATCGACCGGCAAAGGAGACGGGCGATGGAGGCGCTTCCGTCGACCACCCGCCACGAACTTTCCATGAAGGAATAATTGACCAGGGCGTGTACATAAAAGGGCGTTTTGTCGCGAACCCCGGCATACAGTGGAGAGGTACCCGCCAGAACCTGGCGCAGCTTTTCATTTTTGGTGAGTGAGGCAATCACTTCGTAAGCGTTCTCCCCGTACATACTCGTTTCGGAAAAGTCGGCCTGCTCATCAGAAATGTTGTAAAGGGGAAAGTGGTCGGCCACATCCCTGATCCTGGCTACGTATGATTCAAGGGCCGCCCTTTCGGCGGGAAAGAATTCCAGCAGCCGCTCCACGAAAGCCTCAGATCCCATAGCATAAGGGTACTCAGTGGGATCGGATGCGAAACTGATCCTGTCAAAACCATCAGCATCCATTCTTTTAAGGGGCAGTTCATCCAGCAGACCGAAGTACCTGAAGTAGCGGTTCAGTACCTGGCCTTCATCCAGACTGCCTATGTAATGGATTCCGGTGTCGAATATACAGCCTTCACGACTGAAATTCTGCAGACAGCCACCTGCCTGAAAGTGCTTCTCGAGCACACATACACTGAGTCCCTCCCGGCTCAGGATATTGCCGCACAGCAAACCGCCCAATCCGGAACCGATGATCACAATATCGTACACTGTTTCTTGATTTTATCAGAAAAATTGAAGGCTGATCAGAACCGGAACCGGATTATCCTCCTGCGGGCCTCTCCCTGATGAGGTAGAAAATATTGGAGGTGAAGCGTGTCTGGTCAATGATCTCAACCGCAAAATTAGTGTTTTTCAGCGAATCAAAGATAGTTTCCCTGGATGTGAACCACAGGCGGTTCTGTGATTGTGTTTTATTGAACCCCAGAACTTTTGTGCTGAAGAACTCAGTAAGGGCTGTGCCTTTGTGTCGTTTCTCCATGCTGCTGTCGCCTTCCCTGATCATGATCACACCCCCGGGCTCCAGGTGGTCGATGCATTTCCGGATCAGCGATTTCTGCCATTCTTCAGGCATATAGTGCAAAACATCAGCTATCACGAAGGCCCTGCTTTTTTCAAACGGAACCTCCATGGCATCCCCTGCCGTAAAATCTGTATTGGATGGTCTTGAAATACCGTGAGCCGCAACGGCGATCTTATCTTCATCATAATCTATCCCGCTGATTTGTCGCGAGGGCGAAACAAGCGCCAGCATATAGGAGAGAAAACCGTATCCGCAACCGATATCGGTGATCCTGCCGCTTTTGGGCAGAACATCATTAAAAATGCGGTAATTGTCTTCGAGACGGATCTTGATTCTCATATACCACTCCAGGATGGGACCCTTATAAATGAAGTTTCGGATCAGAAGATCCTTGTGATAATCAACTGTGCTGTAGTAATCTTCTTTGATCGCATCAAATTCCGTTCTGAACAAATGCTGGATGCTTTTTGTGCGTTCGGTATAAGATTCACCAAACGACAGATCACCCGGCAGAATACGGTCAAGGAACTTAACGGTGATGGCGCTTCGTCTGCCGAAATATTCACCTTTGCGAATGTATTCGCCTGTTCCGTGCATGACCATGGGCAATATTTCCAGACCGAGTTCTTCAGCCATATAAAATGCCCCTTTATGAAAACGTTTTACCCGTCCGTCGTCGGAACGTGTACCTTCAGGGAAAACAAAAATGGAGTAACCCTCCGCGATGAGATCTTTAAGTTTTCCGGAGATTTCCTCATAGCCTCGTGAAGCGGGGAAAAAGCCGCCAAGTTGAACCAGTTTCCCGATCAGGGGTGAATAATACACCCTTTCGTTGGTGATCATGATCATTTTTGGTGTCCACATCAGGGCCAGAGGAATATCGATCAGCGACTGGTGATTGCAGATTACCATGCATGGTTTGCGGAACGTTTCCTTATTAAAATTGATAAAGCGTTTCTTGACCATAAACATGATGTAGATGGTCGATTTGCAGACCAGGTACAACATATAATGATAGGCGAGTTTGCGTCGTTTTTTACCCACGGGTAAAAGACGGATAATGGTCCAGCCTGCCAGAACCGTCATGATGCAACCTCCGATGAAATAGGAATAAAAAACGAGGGCGTACAAGACTCCGCCCAGGGTCACAGGGAAGGTTCTTTTACGCTTACGGGTTTCGGTCATCCATTTAAAGATCAGGGGTGAAACAGTGAATGAAACGAGAACCACAGAGACCATACCGATAATGGTGGTAAGTGCGATGGAACGTAAGGCAGGATGTTCGGCAAAGATCAGAACTCCGACACCTGTGAGTGTTGTGAGTGCGGAAAGAAAGACGGCAGTTTTGTATGAATGCAGATTCTCCCGGCCGTTCCTGAATTTTCTGAGCAGCCCGTCCATGATGAAAATGCTGTAATCGTCACCCAGTCCGAATATAAAGGCGGAGAGAATGATCGAGAATACATTGAATTCGATACCCAGCAGAGCCATGATTCCCAATATCCAGATCCAGCTGATGAGCATGGGGATAAAGGCCAGCAGACCAAGTTCCAGGCGACCGTAGCTCATCGTCAGGAAAATGAGAACCAGCAGGGAAGTGATCAGCAGTATCCTGTTGAAATCGTCGCGGATGACCCCGGCGAAAACGGTAGCCATGTGTCGCCTGTCGATGAGTGTGGTCTGCTCATCATCGGGCAGTGCGGCAATCAGCGCTTCCCTTTGCGCCGGTTTTGCTTTAACCATCTGGATCACCAAGGCCGAGGTGTCGTTAGTGATCACATAGTCGCCCGCAAGCTCGCTGATGATCAGTTCCCTGTCTGCCTGACTGCAGATTCCGTGAGGACGCTTCAGTTGTTCCACAAACGGATCAAATGCCTCCCCGGAAAAACCCGCCAGCCGTGCCTCTTCGAGCAGGATGCTGATCAGGCTGTCGCGCCTGCTTTCCCAGAATCTTTCCCAGCGTTGCAGGCCCTCTTTCTGTTTCTCCTCAGAAAGCAGGATCCGGCCGGGGCCGGTTCCGGAATGAATGACACCGCGCTCCTGAAGTTCTCCGAGTAATCTTTCGTTCTCCTCACTTTTCATCAGGGCTTCATCCAGTTGCTTGCCGGAAGAAACCAGGTAGAGTGCACTGAGATTGGTGTCGGTGACACTGTTCAGCCTTTTTTCTGTTTCCCGGAGTTCATCAGGCATATAGCTCATATTGGCCAGATCACTGTCGAACTTCACCCCGGGGGCAAAGAACATAAAGAAGACCGTCAATATGCCAACCACAAGCAGCCAGATTTTGCTGTTCTCGAAACGCAGAGCCGTGAACCTTTCAATTATACCCGGTGCTGATACCTTCCGGCCCTGATCTTTTGCTGAAAGTCCGCTCAGGTGCGGAAGAATGATCAGGCTGGCCAGCACGCTGCCCGTCAGAACCAGCGCGGCGAAAAGACCGAAGTCTTTCAGTGCCTCCGATTCTACGAACAATAAACTCAGGAAGGCCCCGATAGTCGTCAGGCTGCCAATGGTCATCGGACCCGCCAGATCCCTGATGGTTTGACGGATATCGCCCGTGTGCTTCAGATGCGTATAAAAATGTATGGAATAATTGATGGCGATTCCGAGGATGATGGATCCTGCGCCAATAGCTATGGTGCTGAGACTCCCCGTGATCAGTTGCATCATGCCCAGCGCGAAAAGCGCACCCATGGCCACAGGCAGAAGAAGAAAGAGAAGAATACGCTTCCTCCGGTAAAAGAATGACAATAGCAAAAGCAATAAACCCAGCGCCAGTCCCATAGTCAGCAGGGTGTCTTTCTTCATCTGACGCGCATTGGCTGCTCCAACCGCAACCGCACCAAAGTAGCCGGCCTCAATTCCGTTCCCGCCCGTTTCTGCAATGGAAGACTCAATCCCATCCACCAGCAGGCCGTTTAAAGCGGTCTGATCCGAAGGATAAGCACTCTGAACGAAGATCAGAAGGTTTTGCTTGTCTTTCGTAAATATGCAATCATCAATAATGGTATAATCTTTTGATAATTGAAGGGAGGAAATTTTCTGCAAAGCCAGAGCAGTCCAGCCCAGGGGGTCGCTGGCAATCCAGTCTTTGAAAGCCACGCCGGCGGGACTGATCAGCGTTTGATAATGCTCCTGAAGCTTTTCCCTGATGGCCATGCGGTTCAGTCCGGCATCCATCTTCACATAATCCAGACTGTCGAGGTAATGAGGCAGGTTGCGGTAGAACAGAGAGCGTATTTCCGGCAGGGTTTCCTCCGATAAACGGAAATTTAAACGGCGGATATGCTGCATCAGACCTTTGTCGCGGATTTTCTGAACGAGGTTTTCAGCATAAGCGATGAGGGAATCTGTTGTACCGTATGAAACACTGTCTGCATAATGAACGGCTATGACCAGTTTGTCATTAAGCCTGATATTCTTAATGACATCACTGTACTTCTTCACCTGCCCGTCACGCGGCATGAACTGGGAGATATCTTCCTGCAGCCTGACCCTGAAGGCCATCCATACCAGCAGGCCGGTGATGCCCAGAATGATCATTACGGAAAGCCACCTGTGTTTTCTGATCGCGTCGTATATGCTGAGAAAGAATCCTGACATCTGTTGTATGGGTCTGTCTTAGCCGGCAGTGCCCGTTTTCACGGATCCGGAGATCGGAAGAGCGTCGTGTAGGGAAAGAGTGTAGATCTCGGTGG
>CALGYY010000070.1 GCA_937934705.1 uncultured Bacteroidota bacterium | reverse complement strand
GGCCCTGATTTCCAATAAAAAAGAGAGGCTGCCCTTTTGAGACAGCCTCTTTTTTCTTGCCTGACATCAAGCAACCATGATGAACAATTTTGTGTCAATATTGATCCTGTTTCACGACCGGAAGGACTTTTTTTTAACTTTGCCGTTATTACATAATTTAAAAAACCAGACATGATGCGCTCATTTCTAATCTTTTGCAGCCTTGTTGGACTTCTCTCAATTACTACCCAAAATGCTATCGCTCAGGACAATAACCCGTATACACCCGACCCGCGATTATCCGAGATCATGGATGCTGCCACACTTGCGACATGCAAGCCTGAACTGATCCTGTATTACAATTACTTTCTCAACAACAGTTTCTACGTGGTCAGTCTCACCCATGAAAAGCCGGTCACCGGCATTGATATCCATACGGTGAAAGTCAAAAACACCGGAGATGAGAAGGTTTTCTTTTCTGAGAAAAGCTTTGATCCGAAGACTTTCAATGTCATGAAATACCAGTTTGAACCGGAACTGACACGCTTTGTGACCTACATCTGGAAGGAAGCCGGCGTCGCCCTGGTGTTCCATCCCCAGCGCCACCTCCAGGCTGCTTTTAAAAATTATCAGAAAGAACTGAGTGCACGATAAACTCCTGAAACTTCAAGAAAATGAAAAGGATCCTTTTTACTGTTTTACTTACAGCGGCTGCATTAACAGCCTTTCCCCAAACCTACCTGATCAGTTCCGGCGGAACTGTAGATGCCTGTGCCGGCGACTTTTTTGATTCCGGCGGGAGTGGTGGTGCCTACGGAAACGGGGAAAATTTCACCATGACCTTTAACTCGGTTCACCCTGTCAATACACACATTAAAATGAGCTTCAATAACTTTGATGTTGAGCCGGGTGACACCCTTTACGTTCACGACGGATCGACCACGGCAGCTCCAGTCATCGGGGCCTACAACAATAACAACCTTCCTCCGGCATTCGTGAAAGCATCCATCTACAATGCCAGTGGGGACCTCACTTTCAACTTCAAATCGAACGGTGCGGTGACCGCACCGGGATGGTTCGCATCCCTGGTTTGTACCCCCCAGTGTCAGGACGTTATTGCCGTAATGAGTGACACCGAAACCGTTCCTGCACCCAATGACAGCAACTATATCGATATCTGCATCGGCGACTACATCACCTTTGCTGCTGATGCCGGTCCGACTGCATTCCCGCAGAACGACATCCTCTACCACCAGGATGAATCAACCACCCTGTACGAATGGGATTTCGGCGACGGAACCACCGCAACGGGACGCGTGGTGAACCACCTGTACACCCTGGTACGCGGGTATGATGTCACTCTCAAAGTGACAGACTCTCTGGGCTGCTACAACTCCAACGCCCTCGGCCTCAGAGTAAGAATCTCCGCAAACCCCTACGCACAGATCAATCCACTGGCCGATATCTGTTCAAGTACCGACACTACCTACATCACTCTTGGGTATAATGCCTCATCCATTATTACCATTCAACCCATCAACTCCCAGCAGTCCGCCAGTCAGATTTTCGACAGTACCATGTTTATTCCTGATGGACCGGCCTGCCCCATACAATGTTACAATACTGAAGTGGTCTTTAATGCTTTCGCTCCCGGGGCCACTATCACGTCTGCCAGCGATATCCTTTCCATTTGTGTGAATATGGAGCACTCCTATCTGGGCGACCTCGGATTCACGATCCACTGCCCCAATGGCCAGTCCGTTATCCTCGATCCCAATACCCACGGAGGAGGTGCCTATCTGGGTGTTCCCCTTGGAGGAGCCATGCACGACACTTATGACAACACATCCTTTCCCTGCGACCCGGCCTACAACGGATACGGAACTGGCTGGACCTATTGCTGGTCACAGATTTACCCTCAGCAGGGTACTTTTGAAACCCTTGACGGATTAGGCGGAACGGTACCTCCTACCGATACCGTGAACAACACCAATTACATCACGCCAGAAAACTCGCTTAACGGGCTCATTGGCTGCCCGCTCAACGGCGTCTGGAACATAGAGATCTGCGACGACTTCGGAGTCGACAATGGTTATATCTTCTGGTGGGAACTCAACCTGGATCCTTCTCTCCTGCCTGTCGGCTGGGGCTACGAAGTGCCCATTGATACCGTATTGTGGGATGGTTCGTTCTTCTCTATCATCAACGACTCCACCATCATGATCATCCCTGATTCCGGGGGAACATTCCAGTACACGGTAACAGTTGTGGATGAATTCGGTTGTTCTTATGACACCACCCTCTTCCTGCAGGTGGTTCAGACCCCTGAAGTGGATCTGGGCAATGATACCATCCTCTGCGGAAACGGAATCACTTACAACCTGGATGCAGGACCCGGAGATTATTATTTCTGGTCCACATCCTCCCCTAACCAAACCATACCCGTAACCACCACAGGATATTACTCAGTAACGGTCGAAAACTACAATATGAGCAGCACCCTTACCTGTGCGGATGCTGATACGGTATACATTAAGGTGCTGGCCCTGCCCTATGCCGACCTTGGGCCGGATATCTGTATCAATGAACCCATTACACTGGATGCAGGCAATCCGACCTTCCTGTTTGAATGGACGGACGAAAACGGAAATGTGATCGGCACCGACCAGACATTGTATGTGAACTCTGAAGGCACATATACTGTTAACATTGCAGAGGAGTATGGATACAACTGCGAATCCATGAGTGATATTTATGTGGCCTACTTCCCTGTACCACAGATATCGATCGGTCCCGACACCACAATCTGCCGTCATCATACACTCGAGATCAAGGTTACTGACCAATATGGTTATCTCGACGATTATGATTACCAGTATTACTGGCTGCCATTCATGGAAACCAATCCCTACCTGGTCGTTTCATGGCTGAACCCACAGGTTTATGAAGTCATTGTTAACGTGACCGGATGCCCGAATGAAACCGTGGCAGATACCATGTACCTGACCGTTGAGCCATGCGACCTGACTATCCCCAACATTATAACACCCAATGGTGACGGACTGAACGATGAGTTTTACATCCCCAATGTTGAATTCTACCCCAATTCCACCATGACGATCTATAACCGCTGGGGAAGAAAGGTTCACGAAGACACTAATTATCAGGGGCAATGGGACGGTGAAAACTGCGCCGACGGTGTTTACTTCTGGGTTTTTACCGTAAATTACGGAGACCATGGCAACGGACTTGAGACTATCCAGAAGCATGGTACTGTGACCATTCTGAGGTAATCCTCATTAAGCATATCAAGGGCTGCCCGCAAGGCAGCCTTTTTTTTGTTCCGCTTTTTTTATTACTTTTATCGGTTCATCAGCTTTTGTCCTATGAAGAAAATACTCCTCCTGCTGTTCCTGTTTCCGATCATGGCCAGTGCCCAGGTTTCCGATGATTTCTCCGACTCTGATTTTCTCTCCAACCCTGCATGGGCGGGAGATACCGGTGATTTTAAAATATCTACCTACTCCAGTTCCACCTGGAGCCTGAGACCCCGTCTTCAGCTCGATGGCACCGTGGCTGATATCAGTCACCTTTACCTGGCCACCCCCCTGGCCTCTCTCGACAATGTGGAGTGGAACTTCTGGATCCGACTTGCCTTTAATACCTCATCAACCAACAACGCAAGGGTATACCTTGTTTCTGACAATTCCAACCTCGAAGCCAGTCTGAATGGTTACTATGTGATGTTCGGAGATGACGGATCCGATGCCCTCGACAGCATCTCACTCTGGAAGCAGAGCGGACTCAGCACACAAAAGCTGATCGCCGGTCACATCACCTTTACCGGGGCATCAAGGAATTACCGCATCAAGGTTACCCGCGACGATACCGGATTGTGGACGCTCATGGCGGATACCCTGGGAACCAATAACCCGCTGCTTGAAGGCAGTGCCGTAGATCTGACCCATACCAGCTCGTCTTACTTCGGGGTTTATTGTAAATATACCCTGACAAATAAAACAAATTTTTATTTTGATGATATTTATGTGGGGCCGGAAATTGTCGACACCATCCCGCCTCAGATCAATACACTTGATGTTTTGTCACAAACCCAGCTGGATATCTATTTCAGCGAGAATGTGGAAACCTCTTCTGCAGAGAACACCCTCAACTACAATGTCAACGGAATCGGAAACCCCTTGTCGGCAGTGAAGGATTTAACGATGGCTCATTTGGTACACCTGAGCTTCGCAGGATCCTTTGTTCCCGGTCAGCTGTATACTCTCAATGTTGAGAATGTCAGCGATCCTGCTCTGAATGTGATGGATCCTGCCAGCGTCGATTTCTCTTATTATATTCCCCTGTCCTATGATGTGGTATTTAACGAAATAATGGCTGATCCGGATCCGGCTGTAGGACTTCCGAATTATGAGTATCTGGAACTGGCCAATAACAAGAATATTCCTCTGTCGCTAAAAAACTGGATACTGGAAATCGGCAGTTCCAGTCTTGTTATGCCTGACATTTATATTCCTGCCGACAGCTTTCTCATCCTGTGCAGTGAGGAAGCCGCACCCATAATGGGAACTTTCGGCCCGTGTGCGGGATTCGGAAGCTTCTCGCTGACCAATACAGGAACGTCGCTTGTCCTGAAAACTCCCGGCGGAAGTATCATACATCAGGTGACTTACTCAGATGCCTGGTACGCCGACCCCTCAAAAGATGACGGAGGCTGGAGCATAGAGCAGATCGATCCTGCCAATCCCTGCGGCGGGCAGCAAAACTGGAAAGCTTCCACGGCTATGCTGGGAGGCAGCCCCGGAAGCCGCAACTCAGTCTTTGCATCCAATCCCGACCTCATCCCGCCTTTTATTTCTGATGTGATTCCCTTGAGCACTAACAGGCTGAAAGTGATATTCAACGAAGAACTGGCCGCAGAAATCGTCGAAAATACAGGGGCCTGGGTGGCGGATAACGGAGTCGGATCACCCCTCACAGCGACCGTGACGGGCAGCCTTTCCGCTGAGCTGGAATTCAGTATGGCTTTTCAGAACAACATTATCTATCAACTGATTTACACTGACACCCTCCGTGACTGCGTCGGAAATATGACGATGGGAGATACAGCCCATTTCTCACTTTTCCAGCCTGCTCAATTCGACATCCTCATCAACGAGATCATGGCGGACCCTGAACCCGTGGTCGGGCTTCCGGCCTATGAATACCTGGAACTCTTCAACCGGTCTGCTTTTCCGGTCAGTCTCAGAAAATGGAAGCTGGGTATGGGAACGTCGATCAAGGAATTCCCAGAGGTCAGCATCCCGGCCAACGCGTATCTGATCCTCTGTCCACCGGGAACCGAAACCCAATTCTCCGTTTACGGAAAGTCAGCTCCTCTCAGCGGTCTGTCGCTGACTAATACCGGAACCTCACTGATACTGATGGACTCGCTTTTCAGAACGATCTCAGGAGTCACATACAGCGACAGCTGGTATCAGAATTCTGTAAAAGATGATGGCGGCTGGTCGCTGGAGCAGATTGACCCCGCGAACCCCTGTGGCCAGGGGGCCAACTGGAAAGTCAGCAGCGACGTGAAAGGTGGTACACCCGGGCAAATAAACAGCGTGATTGCATCCAACCCGGATGTGAGCATACCTGTGCTCATGAGAGCCAGCGTAAACCGTTTTGAAACGAGCAAGGTGCGCCTTTTCTTTAATGAAACGCTCGATAGTACCAGTGTACTGGGAACCAATAAGTATCAGATCGACAATGGGATCGGGCAACCGATTCAGGTCCGGACGGTCCCTTATGAGTTCAACTCTGTGATCCTGAGTCTGGCCGCACCATTACAGACGGGTGTGACCTACCTCCTGACCATTACCGACACGCTGGTCGACTGCGCGGGAAATATGCTGCCCCTGCAATCATCGGTGAAATTTGCCATACCCGAAATTGCTGACAGCGGCGACCTGGTGATCAATGAAGTTTTGAGCAATCCTACAGAATACGGGGTGGATTACGTGGAAGTCTACAACCGCTCGTCCCGTGTTTTCAACCTTGCAGAACTTAACCTGGCCGCTTACGACACCCTGAGTGCCGCGGTAACTGCGCTCTACCCCATGTCGACCGATGGCTTCCTGATCTTTCCCGGCGATTACGTAGCCCTGACTACAGATCCGGATAAGGTCAGAACCCTGTACAGAACACCCAATCCTAACGGTTTCTCCGCGATGTCAAGCTTTCCGTCACTTAATAATGACGACGGGGTGGTCGCCATCAGCAACGGCTTCATGGAGGTGCTGGACTGGATGAAATATGATGCAGATATGCACTACCCCTTGCTCAACAATACCGATGGCATCAGCCTGGAGCGTATCAGTTATAACCGGCCTTCGCTGGACCGGACCAACTGGCACTCAGCAGCAGAAAGTGTCGGATTCGGCACCCCTGCCTATAAAAACTCCCAGTATTCTGAATCTGAAGAGGATGACGGAGCAATCGCTGTATCCCCTGAGATCTTCTCTCCCGACAATGACGGATATAATGATGTCCTGAATATCTCATACCAGTTCGACACGCCCGGCTATGCCGCCAATGTGGTGATCTATGATGCCAATGGCCGAAAGATCAGGGAGTTGATCAACAACGAACTACTCGGGACTTCCGGTGTATTTTCATGGGATGGTTTCACCCAGGAAAGAGAAAAGGCCAATATCGGAATCTATGTCATACAAGTAGAGGTCTTCGACACCAAAGGAGATGTGAAGCGCTACAAAAGGGCTGCAGTTCTGGCGGGCCGACAGAACTGATCTCACTTCAGGGCGCAGGCGATGCATGCAATGCTGACCCGCACCTCACCGCTTTTGCGGATCTCATGGACACAGGCTTCCAGGGTAGCACCGGTGGTCACCACATCATCCGCCAGTAAAACGTGCTTGCCCCTGAACATTTGAGGGTCAGTAAGGAAGAAAACCTCTTTGACATTTTCCCAGCGCAGGAAGCGGGATTTTCTGGTTTGCGTTTCGGTCGCACTGATGCGGACCAGCGTTTTGGTATCCGCAACAGCACCCATCGACAATGCCAGTCCCCGGGCAAAAAGCTCACTCTGGTTGTATCCCCTCAGTCGCTTTTTTCGGACATGCAGCGGAACGGGGACCACATAGTCCACATCGCTGAAATCCTCACATCTTTGCAAAATCCGCCCGTAGTGCCGGCCCAGGAAGATCCCGGTTTCCTTCAACCCTTTGTACTTAAGACCATGCACCAGGTGCTGAACCCTGCTCCCCTTATGAAAATAGAAACAGGCAGCAGCAGCCTCCACTTCCGCCCTGCCCCAGAAAAGTTTGGCCACCGGGTTATCTCTGAAACGGTGGAAATCCGTTGCAGGCAGGTGATGCAGACAGAACTGGCAGATGCATTGCTCATGCCTGAGCAGCGTATTGGCGCAGGAAGCGCAAACACGGGGAAAAAACAATGACATAAAGTCATACCATATAGGCATGCTCCCTCCTTTTTTTTCATAGTATTCATGAATGCTTCCCGCTTGTTGCTCAGACCCGTTCTCCGGCAAAACAGAGAAAAAAGTGAACAATTCGTGAAAAGAATTCACGTTAAAAGTAGGAAAAATTGAAGTAACTTTGCCGAAAATTTCCCGGAGAATAAAACACTTTGAGATGAATGATAATCTAACAGCAAGCGGAACCCGAAAATACAAGATCATCATTGGGATACTGTCGGGAATCATCGTGATTCTCGCAGTGGCTCTCATCATGACGGGCTCCAGGGTCAGGACCTTTGTGATCGAAAAGGAAAAATCGGAAACCGCGACCCTGTCCTTGCAGAATGAACTGGATTCACTGCTTACAGAGCATGACAAGATCAAGCAGGAATATGGCAATATGACAAAAGAACTGGCCACGAAAGACAGCATCATACAGGCCAATGCGGACGAAATCCAGAAACTGATAGCCTCCAACGCCGGGAAACGGCAGATCCAGCGCAAACTCGATTACCTGCGGGGGATCACCCAGGATTACGTAAACCAGATCGACAAGCTCCTGCAGGAAAACCAGAATCTGAAGAATGAGATTGCCGGTATAACAGACAATTACAACAAAGAAAAAGAACACAGTGCCACCCTGGTCAAGGATAAGGAACAATTGTCGGAGCAGATCAACAAGGCCGCTGTTTTGTCGGCCTATAATGTGAGCGCCCAGGCTATACGTTACAGAAGCGGCAACCGCGAAGAAGTCGTGGATAAAGCCAAAAGAACTGAAAAAATCAAGATCACCTTTACCATCGGCAAAAACCCCCTGGTTCAGCAGGGCATGAAGGATGTGTATGTGAGGATTGCCAGACCGGACAATGCCATCCTGCATGACGGGCAAAGCTTTGACTACAACGGACAAAATATCATGTATTCCCTGAAACAGAGCTTTCACTACCAGCAAAAGCCGGTTCCTGTAGTACTGTATTATGAAAAGAGCGACCGTATTGTGGCCGGGACTTACCATATATCCCTCTTCGTGGATGGGGAAGAGATCGGCCAGACGAAACTTACGCTTGAATAGTGTGTAATCAATATATGACCTTATAAAACAAATTTAAATATCATGGAAACAACGAATTCCCAAACAAAAAAAAGGCCCAGCATCTGGCTCTTCGTATCCATCGTACTTGTGGTAGTCTGTGCCATTCTTACATGGAAACTGGTGACTTACAAGGGTGAAATCACCGTTCTGACCGAAGAGCAGGTCGTTCTGAATGATGAAAAAGCCGGTTTGATCTCAAAACTCGAAAAGCTGGAGAAGGAATATGATCAGCTCAGCGAGGAAAACGAGGGGCTGACCGAGATGTTTGAAAAGGAAAAACAACATGTTCAGCGTTTGCTTGAGCAGATCCGTAAAGCCGACGGCAACCTGGCCAAATACAAAAACCAGGTCACTGCACTGGAAAGCCGGTTGAAGGAATACGAGGAGCAGCTGGAAAAACTTAAGGATGAAAACAAGGCCCTGGTGGAAGAAAATTTCGACATCAAAACCGCGCTGGATTCTACAATCAACGAGAACGTGGAACTTGTAAGCAACAATGAGGACCTGACTGAAAAAGTCAGCAAAGGTTCGGTTCTGACGGCCTATGATATTATTGCCGACGGGATCAAGCTGACCAGCAAAAAGGAGATCCCGACGATGAAGAGCAAAAAGGCTGAAAAGATCAGGGTTACCTTCACTATCGGCGAAAATGCCATTGCGGGAGCAGGTCCCAAAGAGGTTTATGTAAGAATTGCAGATCCCAGCGGAAATATCCTGGTGAAAGGTCAGGGTGATGAATATTCATTTGATTTTGAAGGAAATAAGATCCAATACAGCCTGAAGGAAACCATCAACTACCAGAACAAGGCCATGGACATGATCATGTACTGGGACAAAACCGGGGACTTCCCTCTTGGAACATACACGGTTGATATTTTTGTGGATGGTAATGATATCGGAACCTGTACTTTCAGATTCGAATAACACAAACCCAAAATTCAGAATATGCGTAGATTATCTGTTGTTGTACTGAGTTTATTGATGATACTCAGTTTCACTGCCTGCGGTCAGACCCAGGTAAAAAGTGAAGTCAAAGAAGCAAAGATCAAGGTCTTTTTCCATTGTCCCAATGGCAAGGCACTGATCGAAAAGGAACTGGTGAAATCTGAGGGCGTGAAAGAAGTGGTGGCTGACGTCGAAACCAAGGTGGTCAGCATTAAATACGATGCTGCCATCACCGATCAGGATAAACTGGTAGCGGCTATCGAACAGATCGGTTACAAAACTGAGCTGACGCCCGAAGGGAAAGAAATCAAAAAAGCCTGTTCGCACGGCGACGATGGCGGTCAACACGACCATTGATTTCCACCTTATGCAAAAAAAGAGGCGGTCAGTGACCGCCTCTTTTTTTATTCAAACCGCTTTACCAAATAATCAGAAAACCCGATCAGTTGAGTTTCCTGAACCACATATACCATGCAGCCTGATAAAGATCAGGGTTCTTTTTTTCACCCAGTTTCTGTGCATCGTTCACTGTGGCCGGACTGGGAATCATAACGTCATCTCCGGGTTTCCAGTCGGCAGGGGTCAGCACATCGTGCTTCTCACTGGTCTGTAAGGCAATCAGCGTGCGTTTGATCTCTTCCACATTTCTGCCAATATTGTCGGGATAGTAAAACATGGCCATGATCTTGTTCTCCTCATTGATAATGAACACCGTTCTCCTGTCATAGGTCTTGCCTCCATCTGTCTGCAGTATCCCGTATTTTTTCGAGATTGACATATCCACATCACTGATCAGGGGGAAGTTGACCTTTACAGGGGCTTCTCCTTTTATTGAAATGGACTCAATGGAACGAACCCATTCCATGTGAGAGTTCAAACCATCAGTAGAGATCACTAAAAGTGCAGTGTTGAGCTTTTTGAAATCATCCTGCAGCTTTGCCAGCGCAATGATCTCGGAAGTACAAACCGGCGTAAAATCAGCTGGGTGACTGAAAATAATTTTCCATTTCCCGTAGAAATCATCCGGAAAGTTGATGTCGCCCATGGTCGATTTCCCGCTGAAGCCAGGAGCATAACCGGTTGAAATGGGTGACTGATAAGCGGCGGCATCCTGTGCCTGAATGCCTGTGATTGATGCGATTAAAATCAGCGTGCTAATAAAAAGTGTTTTCATGATTATTTTTATTTAGATTACTTCCAGACAAAGATACATCAATTTTCTGCCCACACCGCATCTGAATAGTATCTTTTTTGTGAATTTAACATTTACGTCCGGCTGAAAAAAAAAGGCCGGAAGGATTTCCGGCCATTTAACTTTCTGTATGTGTGATTTTAACTAAAAGATCTGTATCTTTTTGGTCATTACTCCTTCTTCACTTCTGAAGGTGAAGACATAGATGCCAGGATTGAAGGCGCTCATGTCAAAATTGCAGTTGTTGGCAGTTACTTCTTCTGCCAACAGTCTTCTTCCTGACAAATCAAAGACCTCCGCCATCGGATGGGTCAGATCCCTGTGAAGGCGCAGCATGATCTGCCGGTTTCTGACCTGCACGCTGACCATCTCATCGGTAAGGGTTTCTATCCCCACCATGGTACCCTGATCACCTGCCAGGATGCCGCTGTCGGCTATAGACTGATACGCCCAGTCCTGCACAAGCATTGAGGCACTTCCTGCAGGCACGGTCAAACGGATCCAGCCATAATGCACATTTGCCCCGATATAAAACTGAACGCCAAGGTATTTGTCAGTAGCACCGTTCCAGTTACCCCAGTCGTACCCGTCACTTTTAACAGAAGCCAAAATATGATGAGACCCCCATGCCCTTGAATCATTGATCAGTTCATTGACATTCAGGGCAGCAGCATAGGTGGATGTAGTGGTAATCACCATCATATTGGCTCCCTGAGGATTCATACGGCTGACTTGATAAGAATAGGAAGAGCTGCTGGTTCCAAAGATCAGATCCTGGTGCTGTGCTACAAAATCTACTGTTCCATCATTGTTCAGGTCGATATTCATACTTTCATTCAGATTCAGTGACGAATCAGGTATCACATCGTGATAAACCACCTGTGCGTCAGCCTGTGTGCCAACACCAACGATTCCTGCAGCCATGGCAGAATACAAAGCCAGTTTCTTGTCGAAAGGATTTTTCATTATGTGATTTTTTTTCAAAAATAAAAAAAACACCATTATTCAGGCTCTATTCCAAAATTTTCTTCAGTTTTTCCATTAAATCTGACTTATCATCGGTCATCAGTATCTCATCATAGTCAACATGGGGCATGTTAAGAAGGTGTGACCGTATTCTGATCAGACGTTTGATCCTGAGTCTATCCGTATCATGAGCATCTTCCGGACTGTTTGTCTCAGGACAGTCATGGATCATGAGTACCCTGCAGTCAATCGTGAGGGGCCACTCCATCAGTGCGGCCGGAGGCAGCAGGATCAGTCCGGATGCAGCATCCGGGCAAATATTCTCATCCAGCAGATCACTGGTCTTCGCCGGATCTGTCAGTTTCTCTCCAAAAGCATCATACAGGAATGTTTTCAGATCCTGATAGCGGAGGCCGACAAGCGAGCTTATTATCCTGAATTTCTTTTTGCACAGCAAAGGGAAACTTTCCTGCAATTCCTGCACTCTTGGCGGGTTGCACAATTCACTGTCTCCGTACAAACGGATCAGCCAGCGGGCGGCCCTGGCCATGCCCGGCTTGATCTTCAGGGCTGTTTCAAAGGCCGTGATGCTTTCTTTCAGATATCCCGCATGAAACAATGCAACTCCAAGATGATAATGAGTGGGGGCATAATGGTACAATAAACCGACGCTGTTCAACAGTTCATCCACTGCTTCCGTAAATTTCGCCTGTCCCAGCCTGGCACGTCCGAGGGCCAGCCAGAGTCCCGCCTGCTGCGGAAATATTTCAGTCAGCCCGGCGAAAATTGCCTCGGCCTGCTCATAACGGTGAATATCGAGATATAAATCGCCCAGCGCCGTTTTGATTCTGTGATCTTCAGGATATTCTCCATTGAGACTGCGCAGCAGCCGGAGTGCCTTGAGTTTCTTCCCTTCGATCAGCAGGCAGCGGGCCTCAGTCAGTCCGTTTTTCGGGACAAATGCCAGATCCAGGGCCGATAAGATATCATTGTACTTTCTGGCTGCAGGGGTATCCCCGGTCTCCAGGCTGCAACGGATGAGATCCAGCGGGAAGCGGAAATCCTCCGGACGAAGCCGGTGACATTGTTCGAGGATGAGAGATGCATCGGCAAACTGCCTTTTATACATCAGCACTCTCGCCATGTTGTAATTCCTTTCGTTGATGGCCTTCTCTACAGATTCCTTGTAATCACCCTCCGTCGGCTCCACATAGCCCAGGTCGATCAGCTGCTGCATGGCCGCCGCTGCTGCAAAGGGATCATGGGTTCCACTGTCGTCGGGCATTCCGAAATCCCCTTCCTCCTTTTCCCATGAAGGAATTGTCTGTACTTCAACAGGATTGTCGAAAATATCCATCAGCACTTTCCCGTCCATATCCTGTCCTGCAGGAATCCCCAGATAAGCCAGAATACTGGGTGCAATATCAAGCAGGCCTGCCCCGTAAACACGCTCATCCTTACGGATTCCCGGACCGGCAGCCAGGAAAATACCGAAGGGGCTGTGCTCATATGCCGGCCCCGGCCCGATCTTCGGAATAAATCCCGGACGCTGATGATCGCTGTGAAAGCCGTGATCAGAGATCAGGAACACACAGCAATTCTCTCCTGCCAGTTCCAGCAGGCGGGCAAGCATCATGTCATGAAAGCGGTAAGCAGCTTCGATCACATGAGAGAAAAGTCTGTAATCATAATCCGGTATCCCCGGCCGCTGCGGAGGGTGGAACTTCATGAAACCATGGCCAAAATGGTCGATGGCATCATAATAAACCGCGGTGAAATCCCATTCTGTATGCTCCATCAGCCAGGTTGCCGCCATATGAATATTGGTCGCTTCCGCGATGATCTTGGCGATCGTCGTTAGCCGCTGGTCTCTGGTCTGATCAATATCCGCGGCATTCGGAACAAAAGGAAGCAGGTGTGCTTCTGTCAGCTCCAGGGGACTGACCCTCCATCCGCTCAGCTCAGCGGCGATGCGTTCCGGCTGTATCATTTCCCTCGTGAAAGGCGTCAAACGATGATTCAGCGGGTGAACCTTATGAAACATATCACTCACCATGCAGCCCCTGATCGGATCCACGGGGTGACTCGGCCACCATCCGACCACATTGCAGCGGTATTCCATGTGGTGAAGAATATTCCACAATGCTTTTACTTTTCTGCTTTTGCCGCTCACCGGCACCAGGGCGTCAGCCTTTTCCGCGGGCTCGTAAAAACTCAGCACCCCGTGCTTGTCAGCGGTCTTCCCTGTTGCAATCGAGGTCCACAGAAGAGGTGAAAGAGGGGGGTCCAGGGTGGCCAGGTTTCCCATGACACCCCTGTCAACCAGACTTTTCAGTGCCGGCATCAAACCCTGATCCATCATCGGGCTGATGATCTTCCAGTCGGCAGCATCCCATCCGATCAGTAAAACTTTCTTCTTTGCCATGTCGTCATGATTGGCATCAAAAATACGCTCTTAACTGGACACTGCCGACATGAACCATTTTATTATTGCCCGACTGTCGCCCGTCGTAAATAAGATTCAACTGCAGATTATCCGACAGTGAGCGCTGATAGCTCAGGCTCCAGGTGGCATTATTCCCCTTGCGGAATCCTTCCAGCATTTCATAAGCCAGAGGGGTATTTTCATCGGCATTGTACTGAATCAGCAGATAATTGCCTTTAATCTGCAAACTACCTTTTGTGAGGAAATTCAAGCGGATCTCCAGTCCTGCGTTATGCAGAACTGCCCGCTGGTTCAGGCTGTCGCGACCATTATTTTTATCAGCATACTTATACATCAAGACCAGGCGGAAGGTCTTGCTGGTCTGCACACTGAATTTCGGCTGCAGATCAAAGAAACCCAGATGATAATCCCGCTGACTGAAGTATTCGGAGGTACTGATCTTCTCTCCCATGTTGAAATCTCCGTTCAGCATCAGTTTGCGTGTGATATTCCACCGGAAACGGGCGGTAGCCATTTGCTGCTGACGGGCATCATAACCATTCACCAGAAGGGATTTGTTGCGGTTATCCTGCCAGGCTACTTCACAACCGAAAACGGGATTGCTCCGGTTGAAAAATAAGGTAGCCCTCAGAGAGGAGTTCAGGGTCAGCAGGGCCGTGTCACTGATTCCGGAGCGGAAGGGATTGTAAGCGCGCAAAAGGTTGTCGTCAGTGGTTTTCCTCTCTACCCGGTAACTCATCTGGATCACGAAACGACTGAGGAATTTCAGAAAGCCTTTTCGGGATGACCATGCATTAGCCGGCTCGATATTCAGTGCTTCCGAAAACTGGCTGTAATAGGCTCTCAGGTATTCATTCACCGGTGTAAACACCCTGATGTAGCGCGCCTGATCGCTGAAAGTGGCCACCTCAAATTCATCCAGCTCCTGTATGCCGTTACCGTTATAATCGGTCCAGCTGTATAAACCCTGTCCTGCCGGAACTTCGAGATAGGAAAACTCCTTCTTGACTTCCAGTCCGGAACCCATTTCATAATAAGTATTGGAGGTGATGACCCTCCGGAATTTCCGGGTGTAGAATTCTATCCTTCCCAGGAGGGTGTTTTCCCGTTGCGCCTGCGACACCGTGGTGTCAAATATTCTCAGATTCCTCCATGTTGCGGTCATTTTCAGAAGATTGGACGGATCACCGCCCAGTTCAACAGTGGCTTTGGCGTCGTCAGCCGAGGTGATTCTCTTCATATCGCCCATCACCGGCAGGTAGTCGTACCGCCGCTGGTAGGAGGCTGAAAACTTTGTTTTGGCAGAGTCCGGACTCATCAGGAAACCCTCGTAGGACTCAAAAGCAAAGCTGCTGCTGAGCAGGGAATCCACCAGGCTCTGCATCATCCGGTTATTCTCCTGCTCTTCCCTGAATCCGATGCTGAACCACTTGAACTTCTTGATCAGTGATGCTTTCTGCTTGAAATAACGGCTCGAAAAAAGAGGGCCGCCACTATTCAGTAAACTTCCGTTGACCTTCAGGTAAAACTTCTTCAGATCGTAAGCTCCGTCCAGTTCGTGCATCGTTCCCTGGTACATGCTGCCTTTCAGATTGGCCCTGAAATGATAACGTACATACTGTTGCTTCCCGTTTTCAAAACCCAGCTGCAGTCCCGGCAAATGCTCATCTGCCCGCTGAGTCAGATTTCCGGTATTCCAGTTACGGTCAAACTCAACCGGCCGGTATCGCTCCGGGGGTGAAAAATACTGTTGAATGTATTCGTAGTGAGCAGCAGTAACCATACTCCAGCCCCGGATACTGTCGTGCCCCAGCCTGATGCGCTGGGTGTATGAGATCCTCCCTGCCGTTCCCAGATCGTCCCGCTTATCTGCCGGAGAAAAGGTGTTCAGGTCCCTGTTGGTCAGGGCGAATTCAGTCACCAGCTTGCCTCCTTTTCCAATCATTGCATCCCCGCCAAGGGTGTACATTTGCGTTTTTTTGGGTGTGATCAGCATCATCACGGGTTCGTAATTCCCTGAAGGCTGACCTCCTGATGGGGCCACCCATTTGAAAACCCGGCCGTTGGCCGCACTCCTGATCTGGACATAATTACCCCGTCCCTCCCCCACGTTCGAAAAACCGAGTCGGTAAAAAGCGCTGTCGGGACTGGTTGAATACACAAAAACAGAATCGTAGAGCACTGCATTCACCAGGGTGTCGATCATTTTATACCTGACTTCAGAGGAACTGAAGGCCAGGCTGTCGATATCCGGAACCAGTGCGAGCCAGAGGCTGTCGCCAATGGCATAGAGCAGCTGCTTGTTTTCGTCCGACAATTCCTGCTGCACCGGCTGGTTCTTCAGATCCTGTTCAGAGAAGAAATGAAACTTCACCGAGCCTTTCGCTGCCCTGTAGTCCAGCGCCCCGTAATACATGGAACGGGCGTACAGACGGTCGCTGTATTCAAATTCCACGACAATGCGCTTATCCCTGGTGATCAGGTTGGACGGGGTGAAGGTGATTTCCCCGAGGTTGTAATCAATGATATAA
>CALGYY010000069.1 GCA_937934705.1 uncultured Bacteroidota bacterium | reverse complement strand
TGACCACTGAGAGCACAGAGGGACACAGAGAAAGACAGAAATACTGATATAAAGCGAAAGCCTCTGTGGTTCTCCGTGACCTCTGTGGTAAAAGAAAGATTTGACCACTGAGAGCTCAGAGGGACACAGAGAAAGACGGTAATACTGATATTTAAAACTCTGTGGTTCTCCGTGTCCTCTGTGGTGAAAAAAAATGATTTGACCACTACGTGCAAAAAGAAAAGCTCATTCTTTGCTTTGATCAATCAACAATTCCCCGTGCATAAGTTTCCCGGTCCATTGCCTCTCGCCTTGCGCCACCCTTTACTTTTGCATTACTCATGTCTGAAAGTATCTGGATCGATATCAGCGGGAATAACCTGGTGATGACCGTGGTAGCCTTTGCCTGCGGCCTTTTATGGCTGATCCAGATGATCTGGTTCTGGGGAATATTCGCTCAGCTTGCTTTTTTCACCAACAGGCCGGCCTCCTCCGAAACCCCTCCGGTCTCGGTAGTGATCGCTGCCAGGAACGAATATTATAACCTCATGCGCAACCTGCAGGCCATCCTGGAACAGGATTACCCCTCATTTGAAGTAGTTCTGGTGAACGACGCTTCTGACGACGAAACGGAGGATTTTCTGAAAGGCATGGTGCTGAAATATCCGCACCTCAATGTGGTCAGCATAAGATCGGAGCTCAACCGTCACCGCGGTAAAAAATTTCCGCTTGCGCTCGGGATCAAGGCGGCCAGGCATGAAATACTGGTACTGACCGATGCCGATTGCATGCCGGCATCGCCTCAGTGGCTGCGTCATATGGTATCAGAGTTCTCCGATAAAATCAGCGTGGTTCTGGGATATGGAGGCTACAGCCGAAGCAAGGGTTTGCTGAATACCCTGATCCGTTGGGAAACCGTGCACATCGCCATGCAGTATTTCGGACATGCTTTGGCTGGTCAGCCCTATATGGGAGTGGGCCGTAACCTGGCCTACCGGAAATCCCTGTTCATGCAGTCCGGGGGGTTCGCTTCGCATTACCATCTGAGCGGGGGCGATGACGACCTGTTCGTTAATCATCAGGCAAAAGGCAGAAATACCCGCATCTGTGTGCATCCTGACGCACGAACTCTGTCAACCAGCGCCAGGGGTTGGTCCTTCTGGCTGAGACAGAAAAGACGCCACCTCAGCACCGGATTCTATTACAGGTTCAAACACCAGTTGCTGCTGGGCCTGTGGTCATTCAGCCAACTCGCCTTTCCACTTACAGCCGTTTTCCTCATCCTGAACCAGTTCAATATCCTGCCTGTCGCAATCCTGCTGTTACTGAGACTGATGTCACAACTGATCATTTTCAAAAAAAGCATGCAGAAGCTTTCGGAAAAAAATTTATTGCTATTTTCGCCTGTCTTTGAAGCTTTCTTTATCATTTTTAATTTCCTGGTCGCAGTCTCGGATGTCATCAAGCGCAAACAACAATGGAAATAGGCCCACAGCTCACCGATAAAGCCCAACGCGACTACCGGCTGGTCAGACTCGCCATCGATACGGGCGACCAGAAGGCTTATGCTGAGTTGCTTCATTTCTACAAAGACACGATCTTTTTCATGCTGCTGAAGATGACCAACAATCCCGATGATGCCGATGACCTGACCATTGAGGCTTTCGGGAAAGCCTTCAAAAAGCTTGATCAGTACACACCGGATTACGCTTTCAGCACCTGGTTGTTCAAAATCGCCACCAACAATTGCATTGATTTTATACGCAAAAAGAAAAAAGAGCTGATGTCACTCGGGAAGCCCTTTGACTGCAGCGACAACAGCGAGATCGCGCAATCCCTGCCTTCACCGGGTCTGGATCCTGAAGAGCGTTTTATTGAAAAGCAGAAGATCAAAATGATGCGCACCGTGGTGGAAAAACTGAAGCCCCATTACCGTCGCCTGGTGGAGCTCCGCTATTTTGAAGAACATTCGTATGAAGAAATCGCGGAAGAAATGAATCTCCCTCTGGGGACGGTTAAAGCGCAGCTTTTCCGCGCCAGGGAATTCCTGTACAATATCATGAAAAATGCGGAGGATAAGATCTGAAAATCCGTTCAGCCAGTCCGAAGCCTGTTCGTCAATTCAATAAATTCATCCACACTGAGGGTTTCTGCCCTGCGATCGAAGATTGCCGGACTCAGGTCAGAGCCCTGGTTACATACAGGTTTCAGGGCATTGCGAAGGGTTTTCCTTCTCTGGTTAAAACCGGCTTTTACGACGCGGACGAAAAACTGCTCGTCACATCCAAGGGTCTCCACCTTATTGCGTCTGAGGCTGATCACGGCCGACTGCACTTTGGGCGGAGGATAAAAGACATGGGGAGGAACCTCAAACAGGTAGTTGATATCGTACCAGGCCTGCAGAAGGACGCTGATAATCCCATAATCCTTCTTTCCGGGAGGAGCCGTGATACGGCGGGCCATTTCCTTCTGAAACATTCCGGCCGCAAGCGGTACACGGTTCCGCATTTCCAGCATACGGAACAGGATCTGGCTTGAAATATTATATGGAAAATTCCCGATCAGAGCGAAGGGCTCCGGAAACAATTCATCAAAAGAATAGCGGAGGAAATCACCGGAAATAATGCGGCCTTCAAGCTCAGGAAAATGTCCGTTCAACCAGGCCACAGACTCCCGGTCAATGTCAATCACCCAGAGCCTGTCCTGGTAACGGGGAATCAGTTCACGAGTAAGTATTCCGGTTCCCGGGCCCAGTTCCAGAACAGGCATCTGTTCCGGCACAACGCCCAGCGCATCGGCAATCTTCCTTGCGATATTGGAATCCTGCAGAAAATGTTGCCCCAGCGATTTTTTCGGTCTTACGTTCGGCATCTGATGCGATCAGCTCAGGGGTTCATGCGGTCACCCCTTAACTCCCTGTATTTGCGCCTCGCTTCCACAACGTAAAGACTTCCCGGATAGCGGGTCATCAGCTCAAGGTAAAGCTCCATAGCGCGGACTTTGTTATTAAATATATTTTCCTGCAAGCCTGCCAGCTTCATGAGGGCGTCATCACCCAAAAGATCGTCAGGATAATACTCATACAACTGGCGCAGGAGACTGTCGGCCGTCTGATAATCCCTTTTGCGGATATAGATCTCCGCTTTTTTGTAAAGGACTTCGTCAAAAAGCGGATGATACATTTCGAGCATTCTGACAGAGTCCAGGGTTCTCAGAGATTCATCTTCCTGATTCCGGAACAGCAGTAAATCAGCTCTGGCGTATATCTGCAGCGGCAACGCGATACTGTCTTCCCCCAGGTTGTCGGAAATCAGCAACGAAAGCTGTAAGGCATCATTGGCGATGAGCTTCGATGTTGCCGCCTTCAGCACATCAAGCTGTGCCTGAGCCCACTCAAATTCACCAATGTAGAATGAAAGTTTCGCGTTTCTGAATTTTGCTTCGTGTCCGATGGGATCGTTCTTGAAAGCCTTTTCCACCTGGGAATATAACAAGGTGGCTTCCCAGACCTCACCGCTCATCAGCATGATGTCGGCCAGCTCAAGTTTACATTCAGCCGCCTGTGTTGCTTTGATTCCCGGTATGCGGATGGCAGCTTCGAGCAATGCGGTTCCTTCACTTTCCTTTTGCAGATAAAAGGCTTTGATATGCGCCAGATTGCGGATCAGCGGAACCGTTTGCGCATTCTGACCCATCTCATCAAGGACCTCCTGATAATCTTTTTCCAGCAATAAAAGATCATTCCTGGTAAAGTTGATACTCCTCGTCACCTTCAGGTAGCGGGCATCCAGCAGGTCAATCCTTGCTGAATACCAGTAGGGATTGAAATTTCCCTGGGCAATGATATAATTGAAACATTCAATCGCAGCATCATAATCCTCATTGGCCACTGCAAGCCCGCCCAGACTGAAAACCCGTTGTCCCTCTGTGCCCGTCCGCTTATCGAGCGAACGTGCCTGAACAAAGGCAGCCTGGAAATCTTTCTGCTGAATAAAATACCACAACAACAATTCCGCGTAAAGCGTTTTCTCGGGATATTTCCTGATCATGGATAAAAGATGAACCCTGAAGCGCTCGTTCTTCGTCTGATCCGGATCCACCGATAACAGGTCCTGAAGCTTTCCCTGTATGGTGGCAAAGTATTCCCCTCCGGCATCCAGAAGTTCCAGGTATTCATCCAGGGCTGACTCAAATGCCCCTGTTTTATCATACAATTCTGCCAGCTGAAGATTGAGTCCGGGCTCGAAACGCAGGACTTTCTTCCCTTTCTGCAGGGCCCGAAGCGCATAGTCCGTCAAACCCCTGCCCAGAAAAGCATTGGTAAGGTCGGTATAAGCCTGAAGATCGGGATAAACATTCCTGAAGGCCAGCTCGTACTGCTTTTGTGATTCTTTCTCGTTTCCCGCCAACTGGAAAACATAACCAAGGTCCACCAGATAGCGGGGATCATCGGGGTGTTTTTTTTGCTGCCGGGAAACAAACTTCTCCGCCGTTTTAAAATCCCCGGTCCTGACCAGGCAGTCGAGGTAATACTGATAAAAACGCGGGTCAGGTGTTTTGTTGAACAGGACTTCAAAAAGAGGTAAAGCCTTGTCGTACTCACCGTTCTGATAGTACTGTATAGCCAGGGGTTCGGTCGATTCCGTCTGGGCAAATGCCTGCAGGCTGACGCTGATCAGCACAACAAGCAACAAAGCCCTGATTTTAAGAACCGCCCTCATCTTTTATTTGTTTTTATTCCTGAAATCTTCCACGAATTTCACAATGCGGGGGTGAACCGTGTCGAAATTAACTTCCTCTTTCATAGCATTATCCACCCTGAAGGTAATCTTCTCCAGCAGGAGTCTGGCATTCTGCGCTTCCAGGAGAATGAACTGATTGACCTCTTCCTGTTCAAGCATTTCCTTACGGATGTCATGCTTCAGGTTCTCCAGCTGTATCCTTGCGGAATCGATATCTTCCCTGAAATCGGGATACCCGCTGATCATCAGATCGAAAGATTTCTTACAGTTGCGGTAGGAACAGAAATAGGGAAAACTCTCTTCGGTTTTCAGCTCTTCGAAATGGGTTTCGATCTCGCCGGCGTACTCCTTATACAAACCAAAGCGCATCCGGAGTGAATCCATATGGATGCTCTGAAGTTTTACTTCTGCCTGGTCAACGACCGTGGCAATACTGTCGACCCTGGCCAGATCATTTTTTACCTGTTCTGATGTGCACGAAAGCAGGCTCAAGGCGATCAGAACGAACTGAAATACGGCAATCAGGCTAAATTTTTTCATATTCATCGGATCATTTCAAAACCGGTATATGCTTGCAGAGCAGGCGGGATCCGGATTCCCTCTCCTGTCTGATGATTTTCGAGCAGTGCAGCTACAATTCTGGGTAACGCCAGAGCGCTGCCATTTAGTGTATGAGCGAGTTGGGCTTTTCCGTCATCCCCCTTGAAGCGAAGTTTCATCCGGTTGGACTGATAGGTTTCAAAATTCGATACCGAGCTGACTTCCAGCCATTTCTGCTGTGCTGCCGAGTAAACCTCAAAATCGTAGGTCCATGCTGAGGTGAAGCTCATGTCGCCTCCGCAAAGCTTCAATATACGGAAGGGCAGCTCCAGTTTCCGAAGCAATCCTGCCACATGTTCTCTCATTTCCTCCAGGGTTTCGTAGGACCGGTCCGGGTGCTGGATCTGTACGATCTCCACTTTGTCGAACTGGTGAAGGCGGTTCAGTCCTCTGACGTCTTTGCCATAAGATCCGGCTTCCCGGCGAAAGCAGGCGGAATAGGCGGCATTTTTCACCGGGAGCTCATCCTGCCGGAGGATCAGGTCGCGATACAGGTTAGTAACGGGCACTTCGGCCGTCGGGATCAGGAAAAGATTATCCGCTGTGGCGTGATACATCTGGCCATCTTTATCCGGCAACTGGCCGGTTCCAAAGGCGGAAGCTTCATTGACCATCAAAGGGGGCTGAATCTCGAGGTATCCTGCCGCTACAGCTTCATCCAGGAACAATGACACCAGGGCACGCTGCAATCTTGCACCCTGACCTTTATATACCGGAAAACCTGCACCGGAGATCTTGCTGCCCAATTCAAAATCGATCAGTTGATACTTCGCAGCCAGTTCCCAATGTGGCAAGGCCTGATCATCCAGGTCCGGCATCCTGCCCTCACTGTGCACAATTTCATTATCCTCAGCGTGGCCCCCCGGGCGAATGTCCGGATGCGGAAGATTCGGAAGCTGCACCAGGAGCCTGAACTGGGTTTCTTCCAGTGTGGCAAGCTCAGTTTCCAGGTTTTTAATCCCGGCCTTGAGCCCTGCACTTTTTTCCTTCAGCGGTGCCGCTTCGGCAGCACGCCCGCTCTTCATCATCTCACCGACCTGACGGGCGATCAGGTTTGATTCAGCAAGCTGTTCATCCACCTGCTTCTGCAATTTTCTTCTGTCTTCATCACAGCGCAGTATATCGCTGATGATATCCCTGGCTTCAAATTTTTTAAAGGCCAGCAAGCGGATGACCTCTTCCGGGTCTTTCCTGATGATCTGAATCTGTAACATATACTAGGCTTTATCAGCAAAATTAAATTAATCTGTCAAAGGCGGTTGTCGCAGAGCATAAAAAATCCCGTTGCACGGGCCTGCGCAACGGGACAACCATATCACAATATTCAACTAATTCTCCGCGTTTTCAGGCTCGGTCTGAATCGAGACATAGGAGCGGTTGCTCTTTTTTCTGGTAAAAACCACGAGACCGTCAGCCGTAGCAAACAGTGTGTGATCTTTTCCCATACCTACATTTTCTCCGGGGAAGTGAACGGTACCCCGCTGACGCACGATAATGCTGCCGGCTTTGGCGAACTGTCCGCCATAGATTTTAACGCCCAGGCGCTTGCTGTGGGATTCGCGTCCGTTACTTGAACTACCGGCACCTTTCTTATGAGCCATAATGCTTTATTTTTTCTGTTAAACGATTGTTCTGCTTATTCTTCGCTTTTTTCTTCAGTCTTCTCAGCTGCTTTCTTGGCTGCGGCCTTGGTGGTGATCTTCTCGATCTGAATCTTGGTCATGTACTGACGGTGACCATTGGCAACCTGATAGCCTTTGCGGCGTTTCTTCTTGAAAACGATCACTTTGTCACCCTTCATGTGCTCCAGTATGGTCGCACTGACCTTGGCACCATCTACCGTGGGGGCTCCCACGCTGACCTTACCGTTGTTGTCAAGCAGTAATACCTGGTCAAAAGTGACTTTGGCACCCGCTTCTCCCTCTAACCTGTGTACAAACAGTTTCTGGTCTTTTTCAACCCTGAACTGCTGACCTGCGATATTAACTATTGCGTACATTGCTAATAATTTATGTATAAAAACTCCCTAAAATGGGAGTGCAAAGATAGAAAAAAATTTACATCTCTGTACTGCTGGAACTATTTTTCTTAAAATAATTGACTGATCGCCTTTTTGTCATCCCCGGAAACGGATTTGCATGCATTCGGCAGTTTCACGCTGGCGCAGCCGGCCTTATAATGTCCTCATGACCAAGTTGTAGCTTTTACGATCCGCCAAATATCCTTAGAACTAAAGATAATCCGACAAGCGCTGTTCCCTGAGATAATCGCTGAACTGTTTGGTAAGATCAAAGATGATCCCCCCCATCAGGCATTTCGCAAAGGGACAGATCGGACGGTCGAGCGGACATTTGGCCTGCAGGATCTCCCCCTCTATCGATTGGTAAATATCCAGCATCGTGATATCTTTGGCTGGTTTGATCAGGATGAAGCCCCCCAAAGGTCCGCGTGTCGATTTTACGAATTTGTCTTTTACCAGTCGCTGCATCACCTTGGCCAGATGGTTACGTGAGGCTCCGGTCAGCTCTGCGATCTTGTTGACGTTCATATTTGTTTCCGACCTGGCAATCAACACCATAGCATGTATGGCAATTGAAGAGGCCTCCGACAATGTTATAATTTTTGACATAATTCACTTCAATTTGGTGTTCAGGCCTCACGGCTTTTTGCATTCCGTTTTTCGAAAATGCGCAATCCGATCCTGACCAGCTGGTAACTGACGATGATCAGCACGGGCCAGCTCGCGTACCAGATAATGGATGATAACATGGAATCGTACATATCTTACTTTATTTCGTTTTCAATTCTTTATATTTCAGGGTTCGCTTGATGAACTTCCTGCCTCAGCTAATAGGCGTGATCACTTTCTTTCATTTCCTGCTTGTCAATCTTCTTTTTATCGATAGCTCTCCAAGCCCACCAGATATAGGCCAGCACCACCGGCACAAAGAGGGAAACGTATGACATCACGGTCAGGGTGTATTGACTGGAAGAGGCATTTTCTATCGTCAGTGAGCTTTGCATATCAAAGGTGGAGGGATAAAAGGAAGTATCGTTGAATCCGGCGACCAGAAAGAGTGAAAGAACGGTCAGGACAGTTCCAGGTCCGGCGATCCAGATCGCCTTGCGGTTTTTGCGGAACCAGGCCAGATAAATTCCCCCGATTACAGTCAGAACACCCAAGAGAAAAAGGATAAGTACCACGGGCATTTCCAGGAAATTGTGCAGGTACTTCATGGGCTCAAGGCTGACGGCCCGGGTGACCGGATCCACTGCGAAGCCATCCGCAACGAGCAACATGACCACAAAGGCGACGAAAACGGCCAGGAAGGGAATGGCGTTAAACCGCACCATTTTTACGGAGCGTTCCTTTATGTTATCATCACTTATACTGTTCATGAAGTACATACTTCCGAGTATGCGTGCGAGGAAAAAGACTGTAAACCCCAGCAGAATGTTCTGCACATTGAATACGGCTTCAAGTCCCCTGAGGGAGGATTGCCAGAAGGTGCGGTTACTTTCGTCGAGATAAAAATCTGATCCGGTAAAAAAAGTACCCACTGCGGTGCCGATGAGAAAAATTCCCAGGCTGCCGTTAATATACAGAAATGCTTCGTAAGTACGCGGGCCCCAGACGTTGCCTTTCATCCTTCGGTACTCATAAGAAATGGCTTGTATGGTGAAGCAGAACAGGATGGCGATCCACACCCAGTAAGCCCCGCCGAAGCTCACCGAATAAAATTTGGGAAAGGCGGCAAACATGGCCCCGCCGAAAACCACCAGGGTGGTGAAGGTGAGCTTCCATTTTCTGCCCACAGCATTCACGAGCATGGATTTTTCCTCCTCGTTTCGGCCGATCACATTAAATAAGGTTTGTCCTCCCTGTACAAACATCAGGAAGACCAGCAGTGCGGCCAGCAGTGAAACGATGACCCACCAGTATTGCTGCAATGCGGGATGTGATAAGGTCTCAAACATGGTTCCCTCCTTTCGGTCCTTGTTTAATAGCGGTCCACATGATTTTAATTTCGGCGATGAGCAGTGCGGTAAACAGTACCGCAAACAGGATAAAGGTGGTCATTACCGCGCCGCTTGATATTTGGGAAGTAGCTACAGACACCGGCAGCAGGTCCTGAATCGCCCAGGGCTGGCGGCCGACCTCGGCAACGATCCAGCCCGCCCATGAAGCGATAAAGGCCAGCGGAAAGGTGAGCACGGCAAGCTTCAGCACCAGCTTTTTATTATCCAGCCTGTCCCGGATCAGGAACCAGAGGAGTATTGCAAAGAGGAGAATGAACCAGGCGCCCAGCATGACCATGATGCGGAAGGAGTAGAAGGTTAAAGGTACATTGGGGATCACATCCTGAGGTTTTTCAAGGTAGCCGTAACCAATATACTGATAATTCTGCATCATCACCTCCCTGAGGGAGTCGGCAGCCTTTTGGTCACCGGCCTTTTTGGCCTCACGGTACTGGTCGAGCGACATGATGGCAATTTTTCCCAGCATCATTTTATTTTCTGCCGGAAGGATCTTCTGCTCCGGATTTCCGTAGATTATATCATTAACCCCCGGAACATAGGCATTGGCATCGCGATAACCCAACAGGGAGAGCATATCGGGGATGTCCCATTTAAAATAATAATCATCTTCTATGCGGCCGCTCCCGGCTCCGGGTTTCAGAACGCCTATGGCTGTAAGTCCCGCATTCTTTGTCCCCGAGTACAAACCCTCCATGGCGGCAAGCTTGGCGGGTTGCTTTTGCGCCACCTGGTAGGCAGATCCGTCACCCGTAAAGGCCAGGAAAAGTGCTGCAATGATGCCAAAGACCGAAGCCACGACCATGCTGCGTTTGGCCAGGAGGATATCCCGCTTTTTCAGCAGATAATAAGAGGAAACAGCTATTACAAAAAGGGCTCCCGTAAGATATCCGCTGGATACAGTGTGGAGAAACTTGTTCACTGCAACCGGCGATAGCAGGACACTCCAGAAATCGACCATTTCACTTCTGCCTGTATCCGGGTTGAATTCCATGCCCACCGGGTACTGCATCCATGCGTTTGCGACCAGTATCCACAGTGCCGACAGACTGGCACCGAAGGCCACGAGCCAGGTGGAAAGCAGGTGAAATTTTTTGCTGACTTTTTCCCATCCGAAATACATAATTGCAATAAATGTAGATTCAAGGAAAAAGGCAAATATCCCTTCTATGGCCAGGGGGGCGCCGAAGATATCCCCGACATACCATGAATAATTGGACCAGTTGGTGCCGAATTCAAACTCCATGATCAGTCCTGTAGCCACACCTATCGCGAAGTTGATCCCGAAGAGCTTCATCCAGAATTTGGTGATCCTTTTCCACTCTTCGTTGCCTGTTTTCACGTAAATGGTCTCCATCATGGCGATGATGAAGCTCAGTCCCAGTGTTATCGGGACGAACAGCCAGTGGTACATGGCCGTCAGCGCAAACTGCGCCCGCGACCAGTCCACCAGGGAAGCATCAATCTCAAGCAGCATATTATTGGGTTTTGGTTAGTTGATCCAGTACATACTCGCTCTTCTCCTCGTCGGTATCAAAGCGACTGCCGAGGAAATCAGGGAAAAAGAAAAGCCGGAGCACAAAAAACATGATGAACAGTTTGATCAGGATGATCATCCAAAGCTTTTTACCGATGGTCATGCTCCGGAAGCCATCATAATAAAAGTAAAACACATTACGGAATGCCCTGCCGACCGCTTTCATATTTTATCTGCAGTTGATCTTGTAAAACTTTTTGGAGATTTTATCGCCCAGCTGAGCAGCTTTAAGGATATCATCACAGCCCAGTTTTTTATATCCAGCGCTGATCCTGGCAAGCCCACGGTTGTAATACGAGTCAGCCGCTTCCGGGTTGAGTTGGACGGCCCGGGAATAATCCGCGATGGCCTTCTCGTATTCATTCATTTCGTCATAAATATAGCCGCGGTTGAACCAGGCATCCACATAGGTGGGATCAAGTTCAATAACCCTGGTGTAATCCATGATCGCTGAATCTTGCTTAAAGACCAGATCATAATCATAAGCCCTGTTATAGTAAGCCTGGACATAAGAAGGGTCGGTGCTGATGGCCATGGTATAATAGCGGATGGCTCCGGCGTACTCCTCGTTTTTATCGAAGATATTCCCCAAATAGTACAAGGCGGCGGTATTACCCGGGTAGAACTCCAAAAACTTCAGAAAATCAATCACGGCTTCCTCATCCATATTCATTTTCTCATAGAGTGCAGCCCTGCGGTAATACGCGGCTGCAAAGACAGGATCCATCTCAAGGGCTTTGTTCAGGTCAGAAAGCGCCAATTCAAATTTCCCCATACTTTCAAGCAAGGCCGAACGGTTGATGAGCACATTCTTGTCAGAGGGATTCAACAATACCACCTGGTTGTAATCCAGCAAGGCTTCTTTGAACTTTTCCAGCTTCTCATAGCAAATGGCCCGATTGAAATAAGCGTCGGTGTATTCAGGCGCCAAAGTAATCACACGGGTGTAATCATCCGCTGCACCCTGAAAATCATTAGCCGCATATTTAGAAAAAGCCGATACAACAAGCTCGTCCACACTCTGTGCTCCCGCAGAGCAGTAAAACACAGAAAGCATAATTACATACAAAAAGCGGTGTATTCTCATAATGGTATTTATATGCTTTTTTACCACAACAAACATAGTAAAAAAGTGTTTGCGCATAACAAATTGCATAAATGTCATAAAATTCTTGCTTTCACTTTGAATATGCTGAATCAGAGAACCCTACAGCCTGTGCTCGAGGTATTCCTTATCCTCCGGATCTTCTAGGAAGCTGAAAAATCACTAAATTTGTTGACCAAACAGATGAATATGAAGAGATACACATTATTGATGGCGATGTTACTGGTACTGGGCCTGACCCGCTGTGGGCAGGCCGCCAGGCAGGAGGGGGAAGCGCAGCCGGGCGACAGCACCCGCGTTGTGGTGAATGCAGAAGCGGACACCCTCATCATTGCCGGGGTTGGAGATATTATGCTGGGGACGATCATCCCTTCGAGGGAGTTTCTCCCGCCGGGTGAGGATTGCAGCGGGGAATTGAAACCCACGATGGAATATTTCAAGACCGCGGATGTGGCCTTCTGTAATCTTGAAGGGGTGTTCACCGACACGCCTGAGGGGCGCAAATCCTGTAAGGACCCCAACAATTGCTGGACCTTCGGGATGCCGACCAAATTCGTCAACTGCCTGGTAGATGCGGGTTTTGACTTGATCAGTGTTGCCAACAACCACACCAAGGACTTCGGAGCCACAGGCAAGCAGAGTACAGCGAAAACACTGGAGGGCGCCGGTCTTCAATATGCCGGCTGGTTAACGAAGCCAACGGCTTTCTTTGAAAAGGACGGGGTAAAATACGGTTTTTGTGCTTTTTCACCGGAAACTGGAAACTGCGACTTCCGCAATTATGACGAGGCCCGTCGCCTGGTAAGGAGTCTGGACTCGGTGTGTGATGTGGTCATTGTTTCCTTTCACAGCGGGGCCGAAGGGGCGTCGCATCAGCATGTTCCCCGCCGCGATGAAATGTTCATGGGATACAACAGAGGGGATGTATACAAATTCAGTCATGCAGTTATTGACGCCGGGGCCGATGTGGTCTTCGGGCACGGACCGCATGTAACGCGCGCGGTGGAAGTCTACAAAGACCGCTTCATCGCCTACAGTATGGGGAATTTCTGTACTTACAGCCGCATCAGCGTATCCGGGGTTTGCGGACTGGCGCCGATCATCCGGGTGTACACCGACCGCGACGGAAAATTCATGCAGGCACAGATTATCCCTACCTATCAGATCAAATACCAGCCGCCTGCTGTGGATCCGCAGAAAAGGGTGCTGAAGATTATTCAGGATCTTACCAAAACGGATTTCCCGGAAGTGAAGATCAGCATTGATGATGATGGCTGGGTCAGGCAGATCCCTTAGTGCTTATGAAAGACCGAAAACTCGGAGATTTAAGAAAAGATTTCGCAGGACGGGAGCTTGATGTGGCTTCCCTTCCTGATCATCCTTTTCCATTGATGCAGCAGTGGATTGAAGAAGCTCTTGCCTCCGGTGATCAGGATGCCAATGTGATGTGCCTGGCGACCGTCAGCCCCAAAGGTTTCCCTTCGGCACGTTATGTATTGCTGAAAGATCTGGATGAAAGGGGTCTGGTCTTTTTCACCAATTATGAAAGCCGCAAGGCTATTCACCTGGACAGTAACCCCAATGCTGCTGTGAGTTTTTACTGGTCTGCCCTGGGGCGTCAGTTAAGAATTGAAGGCAGGACAGAAAAAGTGAGCGAAGAAGAATCTGATGATTACTTCCTTTCCCGTCCCTTGGTAAGTCGGATCAACGCCCTGATATCACCCCAAAGTCGCGAAATTCCCGATCGTGATTATCTGTTGAACCTTCAGCAGCAGGCCCTGAAAAAACATGGTGATTCCGGCCCTCAGCGACCGGCGTTCTGGGGTGGTTACAGGCTTATTCCCGTGTGGACAGAATTCTGGCAGGGTGGTCCCGCACGACTGCATGACCGTATTGTGTATTGTCTGTTCGAACAAAAGTGGAAAAGGAAACGCCTGGCTCCTTAATTTTCATATCTTTACCAAAAACTCGCCCTAACCCAAACCAAACATATGAAAACCTTACGAAAGCTTTCCTTCGCCTGGTTGGCTCTGCTATGGATCATAACCAGTTATGGTAACCTCAGTGCTCAGCAAAATGTAGGAGTCGGCACAAATACGCCGGATGCCTCCTCTGTCCTCGACCTGACCTCAACCAACAAAGGGATACTGATCCCCCGGATGAACACCACACAGCGGCTGGCAATTCCCGCGCCCGCCACCGGATTGCTGGTGTACGACACGGACTTCAGTCAATTCTGGTACTTTGACGGCACGCAGTGGCTGCCAATTTCGGCCGGTGCAACGGGACCAACGGGACCAACGGGACCTGCAGGTGTGCAGGGACCAACAGGTGACCCGGGAATAGCGGGAGTTGCCGGGCCGACAGGCCCTACTGGTGATCCGGGTATGGCCGGGGCGCAGGGGCCGACAGGACCCACAGGAGATCCGGGCACACCGGGAGTTCAGGGCGTGACGGGGCCCACAGGAGATCCGGGCACACCGGGAGCTCAGGGCGTGACAGGACCAACCGGACCAGTAGGTTGCGGCACTGCCAACTATCTGATGAAATCTGACGGAACCTCGGCCGTATGCACCAACGCGCCGGTATATGAAAGTGCTGCAGGACGTATCGGTCTGGGGACTACCTCGCCGAACACCCGGCTGGACGTGAATGGTGCGCTCTCTGTCAGGTACAGCACCCTGACCCTGGCCAGCGGAGCCAATCACAATGCGGATCTGAGCACTACATCTATGTCGTATTACCGGATCAGCGGTCCCGCTGCAGCATTCAGCATTAGCGGTTTCAGCGGAGGGAATGACGGGCGCGTGATCATCCTGCATAATGCTACATCATACTACATGACACTGTCGCACCAGAATACTTCTTCCACTGCAGCGAACCGTATCATTTTGAACGGTGCTTCTGATCTCATCATCGCTCCCAACGACATGATCACTCTCATATACAGTTCTGCTGACAGCCGCTGGCTGGAACTGGCCGGGAACAACAAAACGGGAAGACTTTACGCTAAAACATACAGTGTGACAAACACCGCCGGTCTTGCAAATTTCAGCACTGCCACGTATACGGTGGTAACGGGGATGAGCCAGAGTATAACACTTACCCGGAGGTCAAAGGTTATGATCTGGAGCAGCGGAGTTGTCAGGACCACCGCCGGAGTAAATGGCGGATCAGGCGTCAAGGTTTGCGTGCACAGGGACGGGACTGCACTTACGGAGACTTCACAATGTATTGACGCCATCTGCAACAGCAACTGGTTTAATGTTTCGAAAGTGTGGAGTATCAGTCATACCGAAACCATGAATCCAGGAACTTATGTTTATGACCTGAGGGCCAAACTCTACACCGGCTCCAATGCCAATATCTGCAACTGGCCGGCGGGTGGTGGTTCAGATGCCGATTACGGTAAGCTGACCATCATGGTTATTGAGGAATAGCAGTGGTTTTCCATGGTAAAACAGTAAGGGCTGTCATAAATAATGACAGCCCTTTATATTACGGCATAATATATTTGTTATTACATCATTCCACCCATGCCACCCATGCCCGGGTTCATCGGGGGAGCAGGTGTTTCTTCCTTGATATCACTGATTACACATTCGGTGGTCAGGATCATACCTGCAATGGATGCAGCATTTTCCAATGCCACGCGGGTGACTTTGGTAGGATCGATGACACCGGCTTTATAAAGGTTCTCGTACACCTCGGTGCGGGCGTTGAAACCAAAGTCATCTTTACCTTCCTTCACTTTCTGAACCACGACTGAACCTTCCAGTCCGGCATTGGTCACGATCTGACGGAGGGGCTCTTCGAGCGCGCGCAGGATGATGGCGATACCGATTTCCTCATCCTCATTATCACCTTTAAGCTTTTTCAGGCCTTCAATGCAACGGATGTAAGCCACGCCGCCGCCCGGAACGATACCTTCCTCAACGGCTGCGCGTGTAGCATGCAATGCGTCGTCGAAACGGTCTTTCTTTTCCTTCATTTCAACTTCGCTGGCCGCACCTACATAGATTACGGCGACACCGCCGGAAAGCTTGGCCAGACGTTCCTGGAGTTTCTCGCGATCGTAATCAGAGGTTGTGTTTTCCATCTGAGTGCGGATCTGCGCCACGCGTGCCTTAATCTGGTCCTTGGTGCCTTTTCCGTTAACGATGGTGGTGTTATCCTTATCCACAATCACTTTCTCGGCCTGTCCCAGGTATGAAATTTCAGCATCCTCGAGTTTATAACCTGTTTCCTCTGAAATCAGGGTACCTCCGGTGAGAATGGCAATATCTTCGAGCATGGCCTTGCGGCGGTCGCCGAAACCCGGAGCCTTAACAGCGGCAATTTTGAGTGAACCGCGGAGCTTGTTCACCACCAGGGTTGCCAGCGCTTCGCCTTCAACGTCTTCAGAGATGATGAGCAGGGGACGACCGGTCTGAACCTGCTTCTCCAGGATGGGCAGAAGATCTTTCATGGAAGAAATCTTCTTGTCGAAAATCAGGATGTGAGGGTTCTCAAAAACCGCTTCCATCTTGTCAGGATCGTTAATGAAATAGGGAGAAATATAACCCCGGTCAAACTGCATCCCTTCGACAACCTTCACTTCAGTTTCAGTGCCTTTGGCCTCTTCGATGGTAATCACACCTTCTTTTTTCACTTTCGCCATAGCTTCGGCGATCATCTTACCGATGGTGTTGTCGTTGTTGGCTGAAATGGAAGCCACCTGTTCAATCTTCTCATTGGTGTCCCCAACCGGTTTTGACATCTTTTTCAGGCTGGCTATTACGGATTCAACAGCCTTATCGATCCCGCGCTTCAGATCCATGGGATTGGCACCTGCCGTGACATTCTTCAGGCCCGTGGTCAGGATAGCCTGAGCCAGAACGGTCGCTGTCGTGGTGCCGTCACCTGCCACATCAGCAGTCTTGCTGGCCACTTCCTTTACCAGTTGCGCACCCATGTTCTCTACGGGATCCTTCAGCTCGATTTCCTTAGCTACAGTAACTCCGTCTTTTGAAATTTGGGGAGCACCATATTTCTTATCAATGATAACATTGCGTCCTTTGGGACCCAGGGTTACCTTAACGGCATCCGCCAAAGCATCAGCACCTTTTTTAATCCCGTCGCGGGCTTTCGAATCGAAAATAATATCTTTTGCCATATTTGTTTGTTTTACAGATTATTAAAATAATTATTACAGATGATAGAAATCAGATGACCATATAGATATCATCCTCGCGCATGATGAGATAGGTGTTCCCGTCAATGGTGACTTCTGTACCTGAGTACTTACCATAAAGTACAGTATCGCCTACCTTTACGGTCAGGGGCTCGTCCTTCTTACCAGTCCCCACAGCCACGATCTTTCCTTTCTGCGGTTTTTCTTTTGCTGTATCGGGAATAATGATGCCGGCGGCAGTCTTTTCTTCAGCCGGAGCGGGTTCAACCAAAACCCTGTCTTTTAAAGGTTTTCCATTAACTTTTGCCATGTGCGTCGAATTTTTATGTTATACAATTGATTTAGATATGAGGCTGCTTTTTGGCGCGCGGGCTTGTCAGATTTTATGCCAGCAGACAAAAGCAGGATTTTTCTTGACAAAATTGCAGTTCCGGCCCCCTGAATAAAAAAAATGTCAGAATGAGTGTGACATTCTGACATTCTTTAATGAAAGATCAGTGCTTATTCTTCAGGAGCTGTTGTGGGCTGTCCTTCTTGTCCCCCGGGTACCGGGGTATAATCCACCGGCTGCGCACCATCTTCAATCTGCTGCCTGAGTTCGGTATCTACCCCGCTTCCTGAATTATCACTTTTGGGGATAACAAAAATGGAGAACAGACTCAGCACGAGAAGGGCAATAGCCAGGGTCCATGTTGTTTTCTCAAGGAAATCCGCGGTTTTCCTAACACCCATGAACTGGTTGGATGATGAAAAATTGGAGGCCAGACCACCACCTTTGGAGTTTTGTACCAGCACCACGAGGATCAGCAGCACGCACACGATGAATACAAGTACCGCCACAACGACATAAGCTCCCATTTTGCAAATATTTTAATTACAATAACTTGTGTTCAGATTTCAGATTTTTAATCCGGGCTGCAAAGTAAGTGCTTTTTTCGGGAATAATCAAAGACAATTGCTGATAAATTTTAATGGCCTTTTGAATGTAGCCCTGTTTGATATGAACTTCTGCCAGAGTTTCGCTTACGATATCCTCATGATCCATCGTGCTGTGATGGGCCATATCGGCCGGATTATAAAAGTCTTTCCTGGGTCGGCTGATGCTGGGGTTATTCTGCAAAAAGCGCTGTATGAGCTCGTCTGTATCCGAACCGCCGGATTCATTAGTTTCTGCTTCTTTTTGGCCTTCCTGGTTCATCCGGTCGATTTTTTCCCGGATTGCCTGAGGCCTTTGCAGCATTTCTTCCCTTTCGAGTAAAAAAGCATCGACAACCTCCCTGATCTTGCGTTCGAAAGAGTCTTTGAGATTTTCAATTTTTTCGAGGAGGTGGTCAATGTCTGCCAGGTTCACTTCTGAAAGTTTCCTGAGCCGGATGATAAGCCCATCCATGGCTGATTCGGAAATCGCAGCTTCCGTTCTGTCGTTCCCTCTGATTAAAGGTGTCGTTCCCCTCACAACGCTGCTGTATCCGGCGATTCCGGTCTTTTGCTGTATTCCGTCATGGAT
>CALGYY010000068.1 GCA_937934705.1 uncultured Bacteroidota bacterium | reverse complement strand
GAACATTCATCAAGGTGATATTCCCTCACGCGCCTCATAACACGGCGGGCTACTGCACTGAACTACAAGCACGGCCCTCCCTCCGCCGTAATGACACGGCGCCAAAGCCCCAAACTACCAGCACTGACCTCCCCGCGCCGTAATGACAGGCGCGGATTCCGAACATTCATCACGGCAATATCCCCTCTCGCGCCTCATAACACGGCGCCAAAGCCCCAAACCTCCGGCACTGACCTCCCCGCGCCGTAATGACAGGCGCGGATTCCGAACATTCATCAAGGCGATATCCCTTCCCGCGCCTCATGTCACGGCGCAAGCACTGCTCCCCTTTAGCAAAATGAATCATCATGCGCCGTCATAACCCACCGATGCTTCTATTTTTATTAATTTGCAGCCCTGTTTAACCTCCTCCCATGAAACATTCCCTTTTTTTTGCAGCCTGCTTCGGACTCCTGCTTTCCCTGCCGGGAAAAGCACAATTTACCATCAGCAGTAACGAATTTCCTGTTGCAGGTTACGAAGCCGGAAAGGCCTTTACTTCCGTCCCCACCGCAGCCCTTGGCACCATCGGCGGGCCACAATTCTTCGACCTGTTCACTGCAGTCCCGCTCTATCACGATTCCGTCCGCTACTACGACCCCGCCCAAACCCCCTGGGGCATTTACCACCCGGGAAGTACAGCCTGCAGTGCCGAACTCCTGGGCGATACCTGGTGGATCTGGTATTATCAATCAGACGGGAACGCTTTCTATAAAAGCGGCGTCACGGTGATCGGCGATTTCAGCCAGGGCTGGGATACCGTCCACGGAAGCTTCAGCCTGCCTGACACTCTGCTGTCGACCGCTTACACCTACGGTCACCAGGAAACGGAAAATGCCTTCGCCCTGATCAGCAATATCGTCCCCCTGGCCGATTACCACCTCAATATCCGCAAAGAGATCGAAGCGGATGCCTGGGGCAGCCTGCAAACCCCGCTGAACCTTTACGGCGACGTGATACGGGTCAAATACCGGGAATACCGCAACGATACCCTCTTCTTTCTGACCACACCGGTCTATACCTTTGTGGATACCACCTGGTACTACCAGTTTTTTGCACAGGGAGAAAGACACCCCGTGCTGAAAGCCTATACAGATTCGCTCTACAATCTGCTTTACCTCGAATACCTGTTCACACCTCCCGTCATCAGCGGCTGCACAGATCCCATGGCGCAAAATTACAATCCCCTGGCCACGACCGATAACGGGAGCTGCCAGTACTGCAGCATCAGTTTTACCATCACTCCCGATACCGTGATCTGCGCCGGAAACAGCATCACCCTCAGCGTCACCGGCGGCAGTTCTTGGCTGTGGAATACGGGCGATACCGGCGCCTCCATCACAGTGAGCCCTTCACAGAGCACGGTTTACAGCGTTTATGTGAGCAGCGGGCCTGATTGCCACGCTCCGGCTTCAGTTTCCGTGAAGGTTGACCGCCCCGTCTCCGCAGGCTTCTGGACCATCCACAATACCTACGGAACCGGTCAGCCTATCCAGTTTGTCAACACCAGCCATGAAGCCGACTGGTACCTATGGGATTTTGACGATCCTTCGGATCCCTCCGATACCGCGGAATTCCCCACCCATATATACCAGGATACCGGAACCAGAAGCATCATGCTCATGGCCGGAAACACTTGCTTTTCCGATACCGCCTGGGGAACGCTTTATATCGTTGACGGGACAGGCATAACTGAGGCCGGATCCGCAAGCCGACTGATCCTCTCCCCTGTTCCGGCATGCGATTACCTGCGCATCCAAAGCACTGAACCGGCTTCAGGCACCTGGCAGCTCAGCATTCTCGACCTCCGGGGCCGATGCATCATCAGCGAAGTTTATCAGGCCACCGGCGGACCGTTCTCTCTTGATATCCCTGTTACTGAACTCACACCAGGCCTGTATTTCATTCATCTGTCCCATCCCGATCATCAGATCAGTGCGGGTTTTATCAAACAATAAAATGCCATTGACCTTCAATGACCAAGCTCATGAAAAAATCCCTGCTACTCATCACCATGCTCAGCATTAGTCTCCTGTCATTCGCACAGGTGAGCATCAATGAACTCTGTCCGGCCAACAACTCCACGCTGTACGACGAAGACGGTGAAACGCCCGACTGGATCGAATTGTACAATGCCGGAAGCAGTGCGGTAAACCTGGCGGGGTACCGGCTCTGCGATGACCTGATGGACACTGATCCCTGGCTGATCCCTTCCGGGGTCAGCATACCGGCACAGGGCTTTCTCACCCTTTTTGCCTCCGGGAAAGACCGTACAGTTTTCTTCAACCATTGGGAAACAGCGGTCTACGCGGGAGATACCTGGAAATACATCAAGCCGCTCGCCGAGCCCGACTCCAACTGGAGGCGGCTGACCAGTTTCAACGACGCAGCGTGGAGCAGCGGAACCGGCGGGATCGGCTATGGCGACGGTGACGACAACACCAGTATCAGCCAGCCGGCAGCCCGGCCGACGCCATCGCCGCGGGCATTTCGAAGATCGGAAGAGCACACGTCTGAACTCCAGTCACATTCCTTTATCT
>CALGYY010000067.1 GCA_937934705.1 uncultured Bacteroidota bacterium | reverse complement strand
TGACCTTATGACATTCGACTTTAAGACTTCGACGCTTCATCACCTCGTCACCCGTCACTTCGTCACCTGGTCACCCGGTTACCCGGTCACCCGGTTACCTGGTCACCCGGTTACCTGGTCACCCGGTTACCTGGTCACTTCTTTCGAGATAATGTAACGGGGTATCGGAGTATCGGGGTATCGGAGTACGCCTGGACTTTCGACTTTCGACCTTATGACTTTTGGGACTTTATGACCTTATGACTTTTGGACTTTCCGACCTTAAGACTTTCGACACTTCCTCACTCCATCACTTCATCACTTCATCACCCGCTTCCCCCTCACAAATGTTAAATATCCACCTCCCCTTGACATCTGAGGATAAAATATGTATATTCACCCCCTGATTGCTTTTGTTATTTCTTAACCCCAAACTTATTATCATGAAAGACAAGCTTTTACCCCCCCCTTAGCTTTTTCCCTTAGAATTCTTTTTGCTGTGACACTTATCTTTACCTGTCTTTATGTGCAGGCTCAGTCGGGTCAAAAATGGGCTACGGGAGGAAACAACATCGGTTCGGATCAATTTTTAGGCAGCACCAACAATGCTCCGCTGATTTTCAAAACCAATAATTCAGAACATTTGCGATTAACATCCAACGGATATTTCGGAATCGGCACAAGCACGCCCGGGTATTCTCTGGATGTAGCGGGTAACTTTCACCTGAACGGACCGGCGTGGATGGACAGCAGTCTGCAGGTGCGATCGCTGGCGGTTTTATATGAGATTGATGCCCTGAACATTCGCTTGCAGGCCCTGGCAGGCAGCGGACAGAAGCTTTTAATGGCCGACAGCAGCGGCAACATCCTGCCCTTTAATTTCAGCGGCAGCAGCACCGATGTTTTATATGGCGACGGCCGCTGGGATGCCCTGCCCGTGCAAACGCAGCTTCAGCAATGGTGGCAACACGACAGCAATCACCTGCACGCGCTCAACATGGGTAATGTGGGCATCGGCACCGCCCATCCGCTTTACAAACTTGATGTTACAGGTGATATCCGCTCAACGGGTTCTGTATGGGCAGTGAACCTCTACGCAGCCGAAGCGGTGAATATCGGCGGGTTTACATTTAAGAACGGCGCTGGCGGCGGCACCCGCGATTCCATCAGTGCGGCCAACCCTGTGAACATCCGTGCCGAGAACATCATCGGGCTGGATGCCGATACCGTGACCATCCGCAACCGCGTGGGGATCGGGAAAAACAGTCCGGCCGCAGCGCTTGATGTGTATGGGGATGTGATTGCGAGCGGATCCATTTATACTGATCATTTGTACGCTGCCGGCAGCATCAACATTGGCGGGTTTAAGTTCAGCAAGGATACCGTATCACAAATCCGCGATTCCATTTCTAACACCAATGCCGTTGCCATCACGGCCTTTCATAGCATTGATCTGTTGGCCGACACGGTTTACATGGCTGACAATGTAGGGATAGGAACCCGCATCCCGAAAGAAAAACTCAGCGTGGCGGGCAATGTGAGGGTGGATGGGAAGCTGATCACGAACCGCATCGTTTCTTCTGACAGCCTGATATATATGGGTGACAGCAGTCTGGTATTTTTCCCCAACGCCAACAATTTCTGGGCGGACAATGGTCAGGGCGGTTTTAAGGGAGTAGGGATCGGGTTCTACGCGCGTGGTCTGGGGGCTCATTCATTCGCCGCCGGTTACAGCAGTTATGCCCCTTTTCCGAAAAGCGTTTCAATAGGCTCAAATCTGGTCGCAAATCAGGCAGGGGCAATTGTTATTGGTGAAGGACTGGCTAATTCCGTTCTCAGAAACAATTGCGCTTCTTCCCTAATGGTTGGTTTCAGAAGCGATGTTCCCACATTGTTTGTCGGGCCGGCCGATGGGAATACCGGAGCCGTGGGGAAAGTTGGCATTGGCACAAACCAGCCCCGTGACTGGCTCCAGGTGGGATCAGGTCATAACAGTGTAATTATAGCGCCTTTGTTGAACTCTGGGGCAGAGATAGGGTGGTGCTCGGCATACCTTGGCTTTAATGTTTCGAAGAAAGATGCCGGCTGGGAATTGTTCTCCGACGCATCAAACATGGGTGCCTGGAGCAATGGAGGGGGTGTGATCATGCAGAACAACAGCAGTGGGATCATGAGTTTCATTCCGGTTTCAAACAATGCCAATCTCAGCCAGAATCAGTTCCTGACGGATGAGCAGCTCTTCGGCAAGAGACTGATGGAACTTTACCCGATTGATGAAAACACCTCAATGGGACTGGTCAAGATCAACGGAGGTGTAATGGCCAAAGAAGTGAAGATCACCCTGGTCAACTGGTGGTCTGATTATGTTTTTGATGATGATTATTCCCTGATGCCCTTAGGTGAATTGCAGGATTTTATAGCAGTTAACCGACATCTGCCGGGTGTGCCATCGGAGGATATTGTGAAGGAGCAAGGTATTAATGCTGCTGAGATGGACGCTATTCTTTTAAAGAAGATTGAGGAACTTACCTTGTACATCCTCGAACTGAAGCAAGAAATTGAATTGCTGAAAAACAATAACGGGAAGCCATGAAGACCGCATTGATTATCATTTTCCCGCTGATCGCGGTTCTTGGGCCTGCTGCGGAACTGGCCGGACAATCTGCTTTCGGGGCTCCCGTGGTTGTTGAAAGTGAATGGTGGTACAACACAACGCCCGTTTTCATTCAGAATTCCGGAGACATTATTTCGCCTTCCGCCCCTTCAAATTCAGTGACAATACAGGGAAACTCCCAGGTTGTTTTCACTTCAGCAACAGAGATTGTTTTAAATCCTGGTTTTGAGGTCAGCGCCTTAAGCGGAGAAGGGTACTTTCATGCTTTCATCGATCAGGAAATGAATGATTTTGAAGTGGTGGCCATAAATGCCCATCCCCCGAACTTCGAAGTAGGTGAATATGAAAAACTGGAACTGGGAATTAAATTACCGGAGGAAATCAACATTCTGATTGCATCGTTTTTTCAAACATGTGATATTGAAGATCCAAATGATTCCTACGATGAATCAATCGGATTGAATCCATACAATTTCGACGACATTAATCTTCAGGCAGAATTCACTTCTCCTTCGGGAAAGGTTAAAGTAATTGATGGTTTTTTCTTCAGGGATGCGGAGTACGGACTTAACCCTTATTGGCCTTTTTGGACAATTAAGCATACGGATTATCCTTTTCGGGTCAGATTCTCTCCTGAAGAACAAGGGTCGTGGAAATGCAAATTGAAAGTGTTTATCAATAACCAGGAGGTTCCTGACTATGAAGCCGGTCCGTTTCTGTTCAACTGTGTCCCTTCCTACAACCCGGGCTTTGTTGAAGTTGGACATCATAATAACGCTTTACGTTTCAGCAAAACAAAGCAGACCTATTTCCCAATAGGCCTGAATACGCCAAGTCCTGGTATATCCGGGACATTTGACCGTTACCTTACACAAAGAGCTTTATGGGGATCAATCGCTTTTCACGGCGGAAATATGGTGAGCCTGCCCCTCATTTTTGATGAGTACGCGTTGGAGTGGGAATATCAAGGGGTTTATGATAAGTACAAGGTCGTTGATCCTGCCTGGACAGGCTATGGCAATCGCCAGTTCCAGGCCAGAGATGCCGATGAGTTATTTGATCTTGCTCATGAGCTGGGCTTGTATGTTAAAGTTTGGGTCACGCCTCACCAGCACTGGAGCATTGATTCAAACTGCCATTTTGATACAGGTCCTTACAATGTTTTTAATATTCCCAGAGATCAAATGACGATGGATGACATTTGTTACTTCTTCAACTCATCATCACTACAGGATAAATATCTTAATTATTGCAGGTATTTGATAGCTCGGTGGGGATATTCAAGCAATATCCTGTGGTGGGAAACATTCACAGAGATTGACAATTGTGGATGTTTTGATAACCGTACCGGACACGAGACCGCCCCCATAAACATGCTGGCAAGCAATTTTAACACAAAACTGTATAATTTTTTCAAGACCAAAGATCCAAACCATTTAGCATCAGGCTCATATGCGAATGATCTGGTGACGCTTTATGATGATCTGACCAATGTCAAGAAATACGGAAAATCAGAGGATCTGAATAAAATAAGATATGAAAATGTGCAAAACAGGCCATGGTTAACCGTTTATGGGGCAGATCCTCCGGTAAGACCTCTGATATATTCTGAAACAGCAACCACATCAATTGATGCAGATTTTTGTAATATCACTTCCGTTGAATTAGGCGGTGCGATTGAAGCTTGTAACCCCGTTAGCTTCCGTACCATGCTTTGGTCTACTTCCCTGAGCGGGTGCGCAGGTGCCGGTCAGAACTGGATGTGGAAAGCACTGTATGAAAACGCATATCTTGATCAGTTGCAGCCTGTCAGCTCTTTTATGAGCGGTGCAGACTTTGAGAACAATCTTTACATTCCGTCCAAATGGCTGGGTAAAAAGTACTTTGAAAGCTACCAATTGAGGAACTTTGATAGAACAAGAGGCATGGGATGGATTCACAACAGATCATATTTCTGGTATAGCTTTTCTTTGAATATAAGCAAATGCAAATGGCTGGGGCCCTTTGGTAGTTGTGATATTGAACCGGATAATGACAACATACCACATGAAAGCGATTACTGGACCTTTCATCCCTTATCTGGAGAGGTAGTACAAATTAGCAACTTAAAATCAAGCATTTGGCCATCCAATCAGCACAAGTATCAGGTTGACTGGTACCGGACCAGCGGACAACCTCCGTATTACTTTAGTCCATTTTCCGGAATTCAGCAAACCAATCTTTTCGGGAATATTCGCATGGTGATGCCACCTACCAATGAAGACCACACCGACTGGGCTTATAAGCTTGAATATGTTGGAACGGCCAAATCCAGCATCACACTTTCACAGGAGACTTCCGGATACACTGATAACGGCGAAAATGTTGCCGGAAAAGTGCCGGACAAGGATCCGGTGCATATTATTCCTAACCCTAATAACGGGATATTCAGAATAACCGGGATAAGCGGACTCCATGGATATCAGATACAGAATATGAGTGGCAGTATAGAGGTTACCAATACCGGGGTGTCAGAAGCAATAGTTGATTGCAGAGTTGATGTTGATTTGCCCGCGGGTTTCTACATTATAATTATTCAAGACCACGATCAGATTTACCGCAAAAAAGTATGTATTGTTAAATAAAAGAATGACACGATCACTTATCTTCATATTTCTGCTGTGTGTTATTTTTCCCGCAACACTCACGGCACAGAAGGACACAGCGAATCAGCGCTGGAGTATCGGTGCAGAGTTTAACCGGGACTATTTGCTATATCAGAATAGTTCGTCCTTTCGTCCCGGATTTGGCTGGACAATAACATGGCCCTATTATGGAATTAATACATATACAAATGCCGATTGTGTGAATATTTCTTTTGGTCTAAATGTGAAAGTTAGACTATTGAAGTGGCTTTTTTTTGATACCCGTCTAAATTACGTTCAGTACAAGACACTGCCCAGTTCTGGAAAGATTAATTCGGCTGCAATTTCTATTTATAATAACGTAATGTTATATCAAATCAGGTATCTTGACATTCCGGTGGGTTTATCGTTTATTATGAAAAACAAAGGCCGGGTACATCCGTTTCTGAATATTGGTCTGAGTAATCAATTCAGCTTTCACATGAAAGCCTACGGCGCTGATGGGCCAATTTACAAATGGTTTGAGGAAAACAAACTACGGTATCATTCCTTGAAACTCAGGTCTTCAATCGGCCTTGATTTCTCTTTAAATAAATGGTTGACCATAGGGAACGAATGCTTCTTCATTACGCATCCCATTTGGCAAACAAAGAAGTCTTTGGTAATTGAAAACCATTATGCCACAATATCATTTTCAATCCATGCTATGATTAAAATTTAGTTTTCACTTTTATGAAACCCACAATCACTGCATTGCTTTCTTTTTTTTTGCTCCAATTCTCGTTCATTTCTTGTCGATATGAAGAAGGACCCTTATTAAGCTTGCGCGGTGTACAAAGCAGGCTAGAGGGACAATATTCTGTGAAGTATTTGTTTATTAATGGCGGTGACTCTACAGAGGCCTATGTTGAGAAATGTGGGGGCTACTTTCTTTTTGATTTCCATTCCTCTATAAACTTGTACAACTGCAAATCATTGAATGGGGTTGGAGAAATGGACGGTAATTATAATTTTCTTAATAGGAATAATCATTTAGAGATCAGATTTCACCACCCTCCCGCATCAGGTGATTACATTATAGGCTTTGGTCCTTTCATTTATAGTGTGACAACTACCTGGGATATTAAGCGTCTTACAAACCACGAGATCATTTTGGAAACAACTTATCAGTCTGACAACTACAGATTACAGTTAAAAAAATTCTACTATTAATGTAGAAACATTACGCGGACCCCAACATCCTACTCCAATGAAAAACAAGATATTATTAGTAATCCTGCTTATTATATCGGTCTGTTCTGTTTTTTCTCAATCCTATCGATTTGAGAAAGATTCATCTCCATTTATTAATCTGCAGTATTCAACTCCTGTTCCGGACAGTATTTTATGGCAGAGCTATTACTACAAGGTTCCTTTGGGATTTGGTTTTGTAATAGATGGTCAGAGGACAGATAGTGTAGAACTCACGGATGTAGGGGCTGTTCGCTTTGATACGAGGACAGCAGACCACCAAAATGTTTTTGTCTTTTTTGGTTTTGGAGCTACCCTGTTTCCATGTACCCAGGGCTTACTGCAGACTGTTGTATCGTATAACACAACGGGAGCACCGGGGGCAAGAGTTTTTACTGCAGAATACCGCAATTGTATTTTTGCTGCAGAGGACTCATGCAAAGATGTTGTCAACTTTCAGATTCGCCTGCTGGAAGCAGGACATATCATCGAAACTCATATCGGATCAGTAAAAGCTACCGTCCCCGAATCTGAATACATAAACGGGCAGGGTCCCGTGATAGGTTTGCTGAATGCAAATGCTGAAAACCAGTCGGACTTTGTCATGCTGATAAATGGGATCCCGGAAAATCCTGGCATTATCAGGACAGGCAATATTGAAGATCTTACTTCCCTTACCGGTAGCCCCGGCAGCGGGATAATTTATCGGTTTATTCCCGTCGAATGATTGAAAGAGGCGGCTGGTACTCCAACATCAATATCGGGGGACATGTGGACTATTCGTTCTGACTGACAGCCTCGTTCCGCAAAAATCACTGATCTGCACGGCCGGTCACCCGGTTACCTGGTCACTTCTTTCGAGATAATGTAACGGGGTATCGGAGTATCGGAGTATCGGAGTACGC
>CALGYY010000066.1 GCA_937934705.1 uncultured Bacteroidota bacterium | reverse complement strand
ACTCTACTTTGGTCACCTCCCGTTCATGAAAATGCATTATATGCCGGTGACCACCTTTCGTTCCTCCCCCGGCCTCGTATTTCAGCGCACCTGTAAAAATCTCGGACTGACATATTACCGTAAAGGATTTAAGGATCCCGAACAATCCATGACCGAACTGGATAAGGTACTGGATCAGGGTACGCCTGTTGGTTTGCAGGTAGGTGTTTACAACCTGCCCTTCTTTCCGGCAGAATACCGCATGCATTATAATATGCATAACATGATTGTTTATGGAAAGGAGAACGGGAAATACATTGTAGCCGATTCTATTGTTCCCGGAGAACACCACCTCACCCGTGAGGAACTTAAAATCGTCCGCTATCCCAAGGGCCCTTTTAACCCGAAGGGAAAAATGTATTATATTACTTCACTGCCAAAGGAAGTTGATTACAAAACCGCCGTATTAAAAGGTCTGAAAAAGGTCATCAGCGAAATGACGGTCCCTTTCTGGATGGTGGGTGTAAGGGGTATCCGCTTCCTGGCCGGAAAAGTCAGAAAATGGCCCGTGAAACTGGGCGATAAGATGGCTTCACGTTATCTGGGGCAGCTTATTCTGATCCAGGAAGAAATCGGAACCGGGGGATGCGGCTATCGCTACATATTCGGCGCTTTCCTGATTGAAGCCGCCAGAATACTGGATGATCCGAAATTCATTGAATTCTCGAAACAGGTTAATGATATCGCCACCAAATGGCGCGAATTCTCCTACCAGGGCGCACGCAACTGTAAAGAGCGCAGTGGTCCTGAAGTCACTTATGACCATCTTGCAGATATTCTTCTGGAAGTGGCCTCAATGGAGGAAAAACTTTACGCTGACCTGAAAAACCACCTGCGTTCTCAGTATAAAATGTAATGAGCGAAAAAATCATTGAAATCCGCGAGCTGACAAAGTTCTACAGGGGGAACAAAACCCCTGCCGTGGATCACCTGTCACTCGACATCAACGCCAATGAAATATTTGGCATCCTTGGACCCAATGGTGCCGGTAAAACCACGACCATCTCCATGCTTTGCGGAATGTTCCCGCCCAGTCACGGAACGGCCATCATCGACGGTCACTCCATCGGCCCGGGAAAAGAACGCATCAAGCAGATCATCGGGGTTGTACCACAGGAAATCGCCCTCTATCCCAGCCTTACTGCAAGGGAAAACCTGAAATTCATCGGACGTATGTATGGCCTCAGCGGGCGGGCTCTCAGCTCAAGGATTACGGAGTGTCTGAAGCTCGTCGGCCTCGAAGAAAAAGCAGGCCGAAAGGTCGGGACATTCTCAGGCGGGATGAAAAGGAGGATCAAGCTGATTGCCGGACTGTTGCACAAGCCGCGCATCTTATTTCTTGACGAACCTACCGTGGGAGTTGACGTGCAATCACGGAACATGATCCTCGAATACCTGCGATATCTCCACCAGCAGGGGACTACCATCATTTATTCTTCCCACTATCTGGAAGAAGCCCAGAACCTCTGCACCCGCGTGGCTATTGTTGATTGCGGAAAGGTGATCGCACTCGATACGCCTCATACACTCATTGCCAACAACCAACCGGCTCAGAACCTGGAAGAAGTTTTCCTTAACCTGACCGGAAAAGACATCAGGGATTAACCAGATACAGCCCAATTATGAAACGTTTCATCGCCAGTATTATCAAAGAATTCCTGCTGCTGATCCGCGACAAGGCCGGGATCACCATGTTGTTCATTATGCCTGTCGCCCTGGTATTCATTATGGTGGTGATCCAGGATGCCGCTATTAATGCCCTCAACGACAATAAAATCCCTGTTATTTTCGTCGATGACGACCATGACTCCCTCAGTGCAGCCATCCGTAAAGGTATGCTGGAAACGGATCTTCTTATCATACACGATTCGGTGGATGGTCGGACGATCACGGCTCAGGAAGCCCGGAAACTGGTTGCTGAGGGGCAATTCCAGGTCGGCGTTGTGATACCCGCCGCAGCCTCAGACACCCTGCGCAGCAATGCCAAAACGGTAGTCAAAAAATCCTTCCACGAAATCGGCATTATCCCTGAAGTTCCTTCGGATACCATTTATGATTCCGTCAAAATTGACATTTTTTACGATCCCTCCCTCAGGGCCGCCATTAAAACAGGAATTTCAGCCACGGTATCAGAATTTGCAGTCCGCACTGAAGCACATGAGGTCTATAAAATGTACAGTGAAGTGCTCAATATGATGCTGCCTGAAGGACAGAATTTCCAGAGCGATTACCCTGAGGTGATCCGTTACGACGAGCAGTATGCGACCGAACCGGACTCCACCATCCAGCCGAATGCCGTTCAGCATAACATCCCATCATGGACCCTCTTCGCCATGTTCTTCATTGTGATTCCCCTCGGGGCAAGCCTGATCAAGGAAAAAGAAGAAGGAACCTATATGAGACTGAAGGCCATGCCCGGCTCCACCTCTACCCTGTTCTTTGGTAAGCTGTTCATATACCTGGTGGTAGCGATCATACAGTTCTTCCTCATGCTGATGGTGGGATTTTACCTGGTTCCCCTGATGGGCATGCCGGCGCTGGTGATCGGGAAAGATCTGCTGGCCATGGCTGTACTGGTGCTGTCAGCCGCATTTGCAGCCATCAGCTTCGGGCTCATGATCGGCAGTTTCTCCACATCACAGCAGCAGGCCTCTTCATTCGGATCCATCATCATCATCATTCTGGCTTCCATCGGCGGCCTTTTCATGCCAACCTACCTGATGCCCAAAAGCGCCCGCTTCATCAGCGATTATTCCCCGCTATACTGGGCCCATGAATCCTTTCAGGATCTTTTCATCAGAGATGGCAACCTGCCGATGATCTGGCACAACCTGTGGAAAATCCTGCTGTTCGGCGCCATCTGCTTCATCCTGGCCGTCACCTATAACAAACTCAGGAAAGTCCGCTGAGAATCACAGCATGAACCAGCTCAGTGCAATAACCGAGGTCAAAGTCCGCTTCAGTGAAGTCGACTCCATCAAATTCGTCTGGCATGGTCATTACCTCAAATATTTCGAGGAAGGCCGGGAAGCTTTCGGGGATAAGTACGGCATCGCCTACCTCGATATCTTCAGCCAGGGACTGATTACTCCCCTGGTGAATGTTAACTGCGATTTTAAGCGTCCGCTGGAATATGGTGATACGGCCGTGATCGAAAC
>CALGYY010000065.1 GCA_937934705.1 uncultured Bacteroidota bacterium | reverse complement strand
GCTGGTGTTGACATGCCCTGGATTTTCCCGCATGGAGCGAACCCCTTCCAGATCGAAAGTCTGTCCGTCAAGGATAAAATCGACCAAACCTTCTTCCAGCATTTTTACGAGGTACTTATTGGATCCGCCTCTGGCCCAGCGTGCTTTCATTCCCCTTTCCCGCAGGATATCAGCAAAGTAGATTCCGATTGACAGGGCTGTCCCTCCGGCTCCGGCCTGAAAGGAAAATCCGTCCCGGATAATCCCCGCTTCATCACAAAATCTGGCAGTCCATTCTGCCAGGAGCAGACGGTCCGGACTTTTTGTCACCTCCGTCGTCCCGCTGACAATTTTCTCTGGTATGCCGATTTTTTCGAGCTGCACCACGAAATCAACATAGTTTCCGTGAATTTGCCAGGGAATGCAGGGAAAAGGCACCAGGTTGTCAGTCACAACGATCACCCGGTCGGCGTATTGCGAATCAGCCAGGGCAAAACCGAGTAATCCGCAGGCGGCAGGACCCCTGTCGCCAGTTGCATTTCCGAAAGCATCAGCAGTCGGTGCAGCAATCACTGCAATATCAACATGCACTTCTCCGTCCTGTATGGCCTGATAGCGACCACCATGTGACCGTAAAATCCCGAGTCCGTTCATTTTCCCCGCTGAGGTAAAACGGCCAAGGGAACCGTTCATACTGCCTTCGATATGATGTATAGTCCCGTCTTCCAGGTATTTAACCAAAGAAGAATGACATTCGAAAGAGGCAGAAGGAACCCATACCAGATCTTTAACCCCCATCCCGTGGGCGATATCAAAAATCTGTTCAGCCACCAGGTCTCCGTTACGGAAATGGTGGTGAGTAGAAATCACCATTCCATTCTTCAGTCCGGCCTTTTGAAGAGCTTCTTTAAGTCCCTTAACGAGTTTGTTGCCATCGGCCGGATAGTCAATGCTGGTTGCAATGGGCGGCGCTGCTTTTCTTCCTGTCGGACGGAATTTTCCTACTCCCATATAGGGTGTTTGCAGATTCCCGTTCACCATGGTGGGGACCATCCGGCCCAGGGCATTCTTTACCAGTTTATCATATTTTTTCATTGCTCTCTTCCCTCCAGTTTTTGGATAATTTTCCCATGCTAACAGCCATATCTATGACACGCTGCGCCCTTTTTACCACAGGCGGATCGATCATTTTAGTCCCCAGTGAAACGACTCCCAAACCCTTTTCACCAGCTTCCATAAATGCTGCAACAATCTTTTTGGCCCTTTCGATCTCAGTCGGATCCGGAGCGAAATTCTCATGGATCACGCGAATCTGCCGGGGATGAATGCAGCCCATACCATCAAATCCCATGGCCTTGGATTTCAACACATTTTGCTTGAGTCCATCCATATCAGCCACGTCTGAAAAAACAGAATCAATGGGCTGTATACCAGCCGCACGGCAGGCATTTACCACCATACTTCTCGCGAAAAAGGATTCCTGTCCTTCTGCTGTACGCCTGGTACAGATATCTGCAGTATAATCCTCAAGCCCGATGGCCATGGCTACGACATTGTCTGCCGCACTGGCGATTTCAAAAGCCCTCATCACTCCTGCTGCACTCTCGATAATAGGCATGAGCCATACGGTTGATTTCAGTTTGAATTTCTTTTTCAGAAGTTCAATTCTTTCGTTCACCTGAAGGAGTTGTTCAGCGCTTTCGCACTTGGGGACCAGGATCAGGTTGACATTGTGAGGAATCAGATAATCCAGATCTTCAAGTCCTGCCGGCACCTGGTTGATCCTGACCATGCGTTCGGCTCCATAGAAATCCACCGCCCTCAGCGCGTTGCGGACCAGAAAGCGTGCCTCCGCCTTTTTGTCAGGAGCCACAGCATCCTCAAGATCGAGTATGATACCGTCAGGTTGATGAATCCCTGCATTGATCATCAGGTTGGGCGTGTTGCCCGGCAGATAAAGTCTGGAGAAGCGGTTACGGTCGCGTAAAGTTTGGTAAGCGTTGTTTTCCAGCATTTCAGGAAGGGACTCCTTTGTGCTTCCCGTACACTGACGGATGGCGTATTCGAGCCTTGCCGCGATGACGAAGGGCAGAGCACCGCTGTCTTCAATTTCCAGTTTCGCATTGGATATCTTGTAAAAAGCAAGCATCTCCTTTGCCTGTTTCAGGATGCTTTCGCCGTACATCACCTTGACTTTGGAATTCAGTTTAATCTCAATCCCTCCGCTTTCTGTCAGCTCCAGCATGACGAAGAGATCAGAGCGTACACCTTTGCCCCGACTTCCGCATGTTATCACTTTATTCTCAGACATATAGAATATTTTAAATGGTTACAGAAATGTTACAAAATTAATCAATTAAGCCTCAGATGTGCGGCAGGCTTAAAAATTAAACCCCTCTCTGCTGGTATGTTTTTTGACCGCGGCGAAAACCTTAAATTTGTAAAAAAATCTCCCATGAATGATTTGAAAGTACTGGCCCCCGGAATCATCATCATGCTCGCCCTGAACATGACCCTCAAATCGCAGAGCACAGAATCAGAAGTCAACAAAGAGTTTTACAAGGCAGACCCATATATCAGCATCATTCTAAACTATTTACCAGACAGCTGGGCATTGACCGTCACCGAAAGTGAATTCATTTTTGAAAGTCGGGATACTGTATGGGTGCTTATGGAGAATCGTATCAATGCCCCTTTTGAGGACAGGGAACAGTTGAAGAAGAGGATCAAGGAACACGGCATACAAACTTGGCCCCGTGTTGTGATTGACTATGAAACGAAATGGACACTGGAGCAAACGCAAAGGGCCATGATCCAAAACACATGGATTGATGAACAGCTTGCCGGACTACCTGAAAAGATGAAGATTGCTCACCTGTATGATCCCCTGCTCAGCAGGAAAACAGGACCGGTATACACACCAAAGACAGATAAAGACCGGGAACTGATCCTGAAATACGAGGAAGAAAAGCAGAAACTTGAGCAGAGCAGAATAAGACTGCCCGATTTCAGCACCCAGGTCTATAGCTTATTTATCAGGGAGATCAGGGGTGCCGGTGATGACATGCATCATGTTTACCCGGATAAACCATCTCATGAACTGTACACCATCCTGAGCACTTTCCGGGAGGTTTGTGGAAAATAAAAAGGGGCTTTTGGCCCCTTCTTATTTTGTCGCACGAAATCAGAATTACTTCTTCTTTCCTTTAGCTTCAGCTGCAGCAGCAATTGAATCTTCCTTAGCTTTAACAGCGGCGAGAGAATCCTGAACAGCCTGTTCAGCAGCAGCAATTGAATCCAGACGAGCCTGCTCAGCCTGAGCAGCAGCGATAGAATCCTGTTTTGCTTTTTCTTTTGCAGCGAGTTCTTCAGCGCTGGGACCGCAAGCAACAATAGCAACCATCCCTGCGAGTGCGAGAATACCGAGTACTTTTTTCATTTTCTTTGATATTGATTTTGGTTATTAAGCGGGCAAAATTAACACTTTTTAAGAAATTCCAACATTTTTTTAAAAAAAAGTGCCCCGGGGGGCACTTTTTTTTCTTTTTCCTGATTATCAACCTTTACCATCACCGGCTTTCACCTCTTTTTTCGGAGGTTTGGTGCCCGGCTTGGCATTGGCTGCAGCGATTGAATCTTCTTTTGCCTTGGCAGCGATTGAATCATCAATGGCTTTCTGTGCAGCGGCGATTGAATCATCGATAGCCTTCTGGGCGGCAGCGATTGAATCAGCTTTTGCCTTTTCTTTGGCAGCGATTTCTTCAGCACTCGGACCGCAGGCAACTAAAGCTGCCATCCCGGCGATCATCAGGATTCCAAATACTTTCTTCATTTGGTTATTAATTTTTGGTTATCAGCACAAAAATACTTCAGGAAACTGCCTGATGCAAGGTTTCAATCATTTTTTTTCACATTCTTATAAACAAAAAGGGGTACCTAAGGCACCCCTTTTCATCTCTGTCAGATCATGATCAGCCTTTTCCCTGACCGGCTTTCACCTTGTTGGGATCAGTAGGCTGAGTGGTCTTGCCACCGCCACTGGTACCACCACCGGTTTTTCCGCCTTTCTTAGCCTGAGCTGCAGCAATTGAATCTTCTTTTGCTTTCTGAACAGCAGCAATCGAATCATCGATAGCCTTCTGAGCAGCAGCAATCGAATCATCGATAGCTTTCTGAGCAGCAGCGATAGAATCAAGACGGGCTTTTTCCTTAGCAGCAATTTCTTCTGCACTGGGGCCGCAGGCAACCATGGCTGCCATGCCGGCGATCACGAGTAAACTGAAAACTTTTTTCATGAGATAGAAATTAAATTTTGGTTAACCTTGGGCACAAAATTACTACAAGATTTTTAAAAAATGCGAATAAGCCCTTTTTTTTTTCTTTTTTTTTGTACTTTTGCAAAAGAAATTACGAACCTAACCCTCATTAATCTATTAACCAAAATCAATTTTTTATGAAAAAGTTTGCAATCGTAATGGCTTCTCTGCTCTTCGTGAGTGGGCTGTTTTTCGTGGTTGGCTGTACTGAAGATGATACTTCAAGCCCTGTGATCACACTCGTTGGAAGCGACCCCGATGTGGTTACCTATAAAAGTGCCGCCTCATATACCGATCCCGGTGCAACCGCAACCGACGCTGAAGACGGAGCACTTACCGTTACTGTTGAAGGTACCGTGAACATGAACTCAGCCGGCGAATACGTGCTGACTTACAAAGCAACCGACAAAGCAGGCAACACTTCCACCAAAACCAGGACAGTTGTTGTTGACGCTGCTCCTTATGTTGCCGGCAGCTACAATGTTGAAGATTTCACCGATGCAGGTGGCGGTTCAACCTCAAACGGAACTTATCCGGAAACCGTTACGGTCAGCAGCACTGTTTACAACAAGATCAACTTCACCAAATTTGCTTTCTATGTAAACGCCGGTGCTTATGCTACCATTGCCGGTTCAACCATTACCGTTCCCCAGCAGAGCATTACCTGCGGAAACCCCTCAGCACTGCGTAACTTCACCGGTTCAGGTACTTTCACCTCAACCACTATGGTTATTAATTATACCGAAGTTACCAACGGTACCACCGTTACCGGTCACGGAAACTATACCAAGAACTAATTTCAGTTCTTCGAAAAAAAAGGAGGTGCGGTGCATCTCCTTTTTTTTTATTTTTACGCTATGATGAAAAAGATCTTCGGAAGCCTGTTGGTGATGCTGACCTTGTTTTCCTGCAAGGAAGACGATCAAACGCTGCCGGTCGTCACGCTGAACGGTGACAGTTTCGTAAGCATTCCCCTCAACGGAAGCTATACTGAACAAGGTGCATCCGCAACGGATATACAGGACGGGGCTCTCAACGTAAGCATCTCAGGAACAGTCAACACCGGACTGGAAGGTCAGTACGCCATCCGCTACACAGCTACCGATGCGGCCGGTAACACAGGAGAAACCATCAGGGTTGTTTCTGTGCTTAACCAGGCCGGGTATATGAAAGGCAGTTGGGCCTGCACTGCCCTGAGTCCGGGCGATACCTTAAACTATAACAGCCAGTTGAGCACCTCAAGTACGATAAACTTCCGGATTTGGGTCCAGGGCTTTGCCGGCTATGCTCAGAGTGTGGTTTACGCTGATATCAGCGGCGACAGTATATATATCCCCAAACAGCCCAGTCTTGCAGGAGGAGATTACCACTATATGAGCGGGGCCGGAATCATCAGCCAGACCGATACTTTAAAGATTACTATCGATTATAGTGATAGCCTTGCAGGCATCACAACCTCAGGGCAGGCACGCTATGTCAAATCATATTAAGTTCCTGATAAAAATTAAAATGATGTCAGATATGAGACCCTTCATGATTCCCCTGATGTTTTGTGCAGCATGTTTCATGCTGCTGCTTACTTCCTGTAAAGAAGAGGAGGATAAAACACCCCCTGTGATCACCCTTATCGGAGGATCAACCGTATATGTTGACAAGGGTACCAGCTACACTGATGCCGGCGCAACTGCCATGGATGACCGCGACGGGGACATTAGCAGCAGGATTGTTGTTTCCAATCTCGTAGAACCCAATGTTGAAGGGACTTACCGGGTCAGGTACAATGTGAGCGACCAGGCCGGAAATCCGGCTGCGGAAGTGGTCAGAACGGTGATCGTTATGATCTTTTGACCTTAATGGATCCATACAATGATTAAAAAACTGCTGATCCCGGCGGGTTTGTTTTTTCTGACCCTGATCTCATGCAATAACAAGCATGAACACGAAGTAACGGTCGTTCTGTACGGCGATCAGGTTCACCGACATGTACTGAATCAGCCCTACACTGATCCCGGTGCTTACGGCGTAGACTGGATGAATAAACAACTTCCTGTCACTGTGGATGCCTCTGCCCTGAACGTGAACCTGTGCGGTTACTATCCTGTAAAAATAAGCGCAACGGATGAATTCGGCAATACCGGCACTACAGAAAGAACCGTTTTGGTGTATAATGAAGCTGAATACCTTCAGGGCAACTGGTCCTGCTATAAATATTTTGAAGGACAAGGGATTCCGGATACCATTTACATTGAGAAAATCAACGTTTCCACCGACAAAAACCGCTACTTCCGCTTCACCTCATTTAGCAGTTACGCCAATGCAGACGTTTTATGCTATCTGGAAGCTAACCTGATTTATATGGATTCCCTTGAATACATGGTCGGACCGGGACAAAATACTGCCCTCTGGTTTTCCGGTGACGGGCTCCAGGTGAACAGCAACAGACTTGAGATCAGTTACTCTGAAACATCCGGAGGAAATACCGAAAAATTCACGGCGCTGGTTACGAGAGAATAAAGATTCCAGGGGATTCCGACCAAAAAAATACGCTGTTTATTCCTTCCGTTTTGTACGCTTGCGGTATATTTGTCAGATGTTTCCCGCATTTCTGACTGCCCGTAACACCTATGCTGTTCTTGTTTACAGACTGCTGATCGCAATATTAATGTATACGATGAGCCGCCTGATCTTCCTGCTTCTTAACCTGGAGTATTTCGGCGATCTGGGTTGGACTTCAAGCCTGAAGATCATGCTGGCAGGCGTAAGATTTGATGCTTCCATCATAGTGATCAGCAATGCGCTCTTTATCATTATGTTCCTGCTTCCGTTTCCTTTCCGTGAAAGACCGTGGTACGGAAAAACCGGCGAAATCATTTTCTATATCATTAACGGCGCTGCGCTTTTGGCCAATTGCCTCGATGCAGTGTACTTTCCATTTTCTCTGAAACGCAGCACAGCCGATATCTTCCAGATCGTGACGGCTGACGGAGGGGGTGATTTCATCAGACTTTTACCGGCATACCTGATCGATTTCTGGTACATATTCGTGATCTGGGCAGTAATGGTTTTTGTGATGGTTATTCTTTACCGACTGACAAAAAGGAAGACGACTGTCCCGCGTTTATCCTGGTCATACATACTTCTGCATATGCTGGGCCTTGCTACCGGACTGGCTCTGGGTTTTATCATCAGCCGGGGCGGTGTTCAGCTCCGACCGCTGAGCCTGATCAGTGCAGGAGAATACACCCAAGGTAAGAACGTACCTTTGGTGCTGAATACACCATTCACTATCTTTCACACCATCGGCAGGGAACAACTCGGCGACGTCCGCTATTTCAGTAATGAGAGGGAAATGAATGCGGTTTTCTCTCCCCTGCATTATTATGAGCATCCTGCTGACAGTCTGAAGAAACTCAATGTTCTGATAATCGTCCTTGAAGGATTTTCGAAAGAAAACTTTGCCGGGATGAATCCGGATATCGACGGCGGGAATTATAAAGGTTATTGCCCGTTTCTGGATTCGCTTTCCCGGAACAGTCTGAATTTCAGAATGGCCTTCTCCAACGGAAAGAAGTCAATCGAAGGAATTCCAGCCGTCGTTGCCGCAATGCCCAATCTGATGGAACAACCCTTCATCACTTCTTCGTACGCCGGAAATTCCATCCAGGGCCTGGCTTCCATCCTTGGGAAGGAAGGATACAGCAGTGCATTTTTTCATGGAGGCACTAACGGAACAATGCAATTCGATGCCTTCACCTCGGTTGCCGGTTACCAGGCCTATTTCGGCAGGAATGAATATGGAAATGATGCCGATTATGACGGCAAATGGGGAATCTACGACGGACCCTTCCTGCAGTATAGCGCCCGGGAGATTGATCAGATGCAGGAACCTTTCCTGGCCACGGTTTTCACACTTTCATCACACCACCCCTACCTGATTCCTGAAGAATTCAAAGGAAAATTTCCGAAGGGGAGACTGGAGATTCATGAAAGCATAGCCTATACAGATTACGCATTGAAGCAATTCTTCGAAACGATACAGAAGATGCCGTGGTATGAAAACACACTGTTTGTCATCACAAGTGATCATTCTTCCCTGACCTTCTCTCCTTACTACCAGAGCAGTATGGGAAAATTTGCCATCCCCATGTTTTATTACCGGCCCGATCATTCCCTCACTGGAGACAGCTATCTCGTGACCCAGCAGGCTGATATCATGCCTTCGGTGCTTGACTACCTCGGATACAACAAGTGTTTCCTGGCCTTTGGCAACAGTGTATTCAGGGAAGGATCTCCGCATTTCAGTGTTTGCTACTATAACGGCATTTATCAGCTGATCTTCCGGGACTATATTATTGAATTCAACGGAGAAAAGATCATATCAGCATTCAGATACAGTGAAGACCCTCTGCTGGAGCGACCTCTGGATCCGTCAGATGCTTCATTACACGACATTACGAGGCTTGTTAAGGCTTTGATTCAAAGCTACAATACCAGAGTCAGGAACAATCAATTAAGTTGCGACCATGAATGAGGATCATCATATCCGGAAAAGACGCATCCGTTTCGTTCTGAACCCAGTATCAGGAATCGGAAAACAAAAAAAGATCCCGGCACTGATCAGCCGCCTGATTGATCCTGAACTTTTTGAATATGAACTGCTTCATACAAAAGCTGCGGGACATGCTGTAGAACTCGCCCGGGAGGCGGCAGAGAAGGGTTACGATGCGGTGATTGCCATCGGCGGCGATGGCAGCATCAACGAAGTCGCGCAGGGTGTACTGGGCAGTGAAACGGCAGTGGGCATCATTCCGGCAGGATCAGGCAATGGCTTGTCCCACTTCCTGAGAATTCCACTGAAAACTGAAAAGGCGCTGAAAGCGATCCTGCGTATGAAAACCACGATTATGGATACTGCCACCATTAACAACCGCCTCTTTGTGAGCGTGGCGGGCGCCGGGTTTGATGCCTGGGTGGCACAGAAATTTGCGAGATCCAAAACCCGTGGTTTTTTCTCATATGCCCGTCTGGCCGTGAAAGAATATATCTTCTATCAACCTAAACGTTATAAAATATATGTCAACGGCAGAACCCTCAGGCGGCGTGCATTTATGCTGACACTGGCCAATTCAAACCAATTTGGCTTCAATGCACAAATTGCCCCGACGGCACGGCTGAACGACGGTCTGATCGACCTGTGCATCATGAAAAAGCCTCCGGTTTATCTCGCACTCTTTCTTCTGCCGCTATTATTCCTGGGAAAATTGCACAAAACACCCTTTCTGGAGGTGATCAAAGCACCTGAGGTGAAAATCATTCAACGGAAAAACTACGTACTGCATACTGACGGGGATCATCATATGCTTTCCAAAGAACTGGAAATTAAAGTTTTGCCACTTTCACTGAAGGTTGTTGTCCCCTGATTCCTAAATCAGTCCTTTGCTCTCGAGCAGGGCAAAAAAGGCCTTGCGATAATTCTCACCGACGGGAATGAGCTGATCTGCAATACGTATACGATTCCGCTCCACCGATGTAATCTTATCCACTGCAACCATATAACTGCGGTGTACCCGCATAAAACGTGGCTCCGGCAGAGCTACTTCCATACGCTTGAAATTCTGCAATGTCATGATCCTTTCCTGCGGGGTAACTATCCGAAGGTAATCGCCCATGCCTTCGATATAAAGTATATCCTTAAGAAAGATCTTTTGCAGCCTGAACTCGGTCTTCACAAAGAAATAATCCTGACCTTCGGACGAAGCCACGGTCGTTTCCTGTCTGCCGGACTGCGACAGGCGCTGAAGCGAAAGCTTTTCGTATACTTTATCCACGGCTTTAATAAATCGCTCGAAAGAGATGGGTTTCAAAAGATAATCCGCCACATCCAGCTCAAATCCATCCAGGGCATACTGATCATAAGCCGTTGTAAAAATCACCTCGGGCTTGTCCTTCAGCACCCTGAGCAATTGCAGTCCCGTGAGTTCCTCCATCTGGATGTCGAGAAAAAGCAGGTCGATCTTTTCCTGCTTTACAAAATCAATACATTCAAGAGCTGAAGTAAAGGACTTTCTGAGTTCCAGGTAAGGAATTTTGCGGATGTAGTCCTCGAGGATCTTCAGGGCAAGGGGTTCGTCATCAACTGCTGCACATTGTATGATCATGTTCCGTCGATTCTGAGTTTAACATAGAATTTCTCTTTGCTGAGCCCGATCAAAAGATCATGCCGGTCGGGATAGGTCAGTTCCAGCCTGCGTTTAACGTTCTGGAGACCGATGCCATGATGCGGATCCTTCTGTTGCATGATTCCTTCAACCAGGTATGAACTGATCTCAAAAACAAATTCCTCCGGATGGTTCTGTATGTTAATCACAATTCCCGGTGAAGATACTGATTTGTTCCCGTGCTTGAAGGCATTTTCCACAAAAGTGATCAGCAACATGGGCGGGATCATGCGCCCTCCGGGATTCCCTGTCACCTTTAATTCGATGAAATCAGGCTGGCTCAGCCGGAGTTGCTGAAGCTCTATATAGCTTCTGATATATACAATCTCCTTCTCAAGCAGAACCTTCTCTGCGTTGGCCTCATACAGCATATAACGCATGATCTCAGACAATTTCATCAATGCGCCGGGTGCATCGTCAGACTTTCTGTAAACCAACGAATACAGATTGTTAAGCGTATTGAAAAGAAAATGAGGGTTGATTTGTGACCTCAGAAGGGCCAACTCTGCCTGCTGCCTCTCCTTATCCAGTGTATCCTTCTGTTGCCTGGTTTTTACCCAGCTGGTGAAGAATGCCAGCAATAAGGCAATTACAGAGTATATCAGTACATTGACGAGGTTCACCAGCACACTGATATACCATTCCTTCCCCATATCTTCATCTTCCGGGAAAAACCGGATAATCACTTCTTCCCCCAACATCCTTAATCCCGTAAAGATCAGAATGATAAGAACCAGCATCCACAACAGGCTCAGCGGCCTTCCTTTATCGAGCACAAAAGCACTGCTGTAGAAATAGGACGAATAAAAGCAGCTAACATTAATGATGCTGAATATGATCAGATAAGCTGTCAGACTCGGGCTTCCCTGGTAAGAGAGCAGCGATGAGGCCACCGGTATACCCATGAATAGTAACCAAATGACACTGTGAAGGATAATATGATGCCTGAGTTTCATTTCTTGTACCTCGTATGCGGGTTTTCTGATGTCAAAGATATAACGAAAACTTCCGCTTTGTTCACATGAGGGGTTGCAACCGACCAAGCACCCAAAAAACCCGATGAAATGCACCATACAGCCGCCCGGCACCCTGAACATCACATCCTGGTCACTGGCAGACATTTCAGGGGGGCACACAGATTTCATTTGCGGACCCTGTGTGTCCGGGATACTTTTGTCGCAAACAGGCCAAAGAACGAAAAAATGAAAACGCTCCAACTGACCATATTGTCAACCATCATTTTCCTGATCCTCTTCCCTGACGGACTTCGTGCGACCGATTCTCCCTCACCTGACGGTGAATGTATAGTATGGGGTAAGGTGGCCGACAGCCGCAGCAAACAAGCCCTTGAATATACCAGTATTGTGCTGTACCGCGCGGTGGATTCGGTGATGGTTGACGGCTGCATCACTGCTTCGGACGGGAGTTTCAGCATGAAGAAAATCCCCTATGGCAACTATTACCTGGTGGTTCAGTTCATCGGTTATGAAAAGAAAGTGATCAGTCCGCTGATTCTTGGAAAGGAACATAGGGAGATTGATCTGGGAACGCTGGAAATTCAGGAATCAACAAGCGAGATTGGCGGGGTGGAGATCAGCGCCGAGAAACAGAATATTCAATATAATATTGATAAGAAAGTATTAAATGTATCAAAAGATATCACAAGTACAGGCGGAACAGCAGCGGATGCGCTTCGGAATGCACCTTCAGTGAATGTGGATGCAGAAGGCAATGTAACGCTTCGCGGAAGCAGCAACTATACTGTTCTGATCGATGGCCGGCCCGTACCACAGGATGGCAATGATGTATTGAAGCAGACCCCTGCAGGGGTCATCGAAAACATAGAGATCATTACGAATCCTTCGGCTAAATATGACCCTGACGGAACTGCGGGCATCATCAATATCATCATGAAGAAGAACCGTGCCGACGGATTCAACGGTATGCTGAACGCCAGTTATGGAACCTTTGATAAATATGGCGCTGATGTTCAGATGAATGTCAAATCCGGAAAATTCAATTTCTTTGGGGGTGCAGAATACCGCAACAGGCGAGACAAAGTATTTCAGAACATTGAAAAGACCTGGTATTCAGGTGATACTGCAAAGAATACCTTTTCTGAGGTGAAGCAGGAGTACAAGCCCTGGAATGTCAGGCTCCAGCTTGGTGCTGATTATCAGATCAGTGGTGCTGACTTCCTGAGCCTGTCCGGCAGCTGGTTCCGGCAGGATTTCAGGGTCAGCAGTCCGATCGCTTATCATATTTTCAGTCAGCCTCTTTCGGTTGAGGAATGGCGCTATTACACCAACGACCTTACACTTGAGCACCAGTGGGGAGAAGGAAATCTCTTTTACAAACACAACTTTAAAAAGGCCGGTCATGAGTTGAGCATGAAAGCAGCATGGAATCAATGGCAGGGCGATAAGTATGATCAGCAGAATCGTTTCATGAGCGATGCCGACTGGCAAAACATGACCGTGGATCTGGGTAAGCGTAAGCGTTTCTATGACAATGGCAGTCAGAGAATTTCCGGAGATATCGATTACTCCCTTCCGCTTAAAAAGGAAATGAAACTTGAAGCCGGGTACTCCGTTGACCTTACAGAATTCGGCTCCGATTACAGTGTGAGCAATTACGATGCGGCCAGTGAAGAATGGCTGGAGGATTCATCCCAAAGTAATGGTTTCAGCTTCGATTACGACATACATGCCTTATATACCACATTCAGCGGAAAACTCTGGGGTATCGGCTACCAGTTGGGTCTCAGGGGTGAATACTTTAAACGCTCGCTGATCACCGAGATCCCTGACAGCAATTACGCCATGGAGATCTGGTCAGTATTCCCGACCATCCACCTCAGCAAGGAATTCGGTAAAGGACACGCTTTAATGCTCAGTTACAGCAAACGCGTAAACCGTCCGACAGTCATGGCATTGAACCCCCTTCCCTATTTCAGCGATGAGTACCTGATCCACAGCGGAAATCCCGCGCTGCGTCCTGAGTACGCCCACAGCATCGAGCTGGGATGGCAGAAATATTTCAAGGAATCGATGGTATCTGCTGAAATCTATTATCGCACCACTGAAGATAAGTTCACGGAGATCATACAGATCAGGGAAGGTCAGACTGTACTCACCAACCTGAACCTGGTCCGCGACCAGGCTGCAGGTGTTGAACTCATGGGAAACTTTACGCTCAGCAGGATTTTCAGGATCAATGCAGGGATTGATGCATATTACTACCAGTTGCTGGGTGATGATGCCGGACTGGTCAGCACCCGTCAGGCTTATTCCGCATCCGTTAGCTTCAATCCTTCGATCAGTCTGAAAAGCGGAACTACCATTCAGTTACAGAGCTTCTATAACGCGCCCGGCGTAGATGCCGTTGGTAAAATGGAAGGCTATTTTATGCTGAATCTCGCTTTGCGCCAGGAGTTCCTGAAAAAGAAACTGAGTCTCAGTCTGAGCGCTTCCAATCTTTTCGGGCTGACCGGCTACCACTATGAAGACCAGAGCAGTCAATATCTGCACCGCTTCGATTATGTTCCCGAAGGGAATACCTTCACGCTGGGAATCAGCTATAAGATCAACAATTATATCCGTCGTAACCACCAACAGGGCAGTGGTACCATGGATGTCGGATTTTGATCTGCAATGTTCTTTGAAACCAATGGTTTCAACGGTCAAAGGGGCCTCGCGCATTTATTCTTCATGGGGCAAGTTTTGAATAAATCAATGCCGTTCTTCTCATTATTTTGGTTAGATAATTTTAATTACAGGCATTCGCAGGCCCCTTTGGCCGTCTTTTTAACAATAAATAAATGAGTTCAAATCCTGGCTACAAAATTAATCTCGGCATTGCGATAGGCCTTGCAGCGGGCGCTGCAGCCGGAGTTTGCGCCGGAATATTCCTGCACGACCTGGCCTTGTGGTTATCTGCAGGGATCGGCAGCGGAATGGCTCTGGGCGCCTCTATTGGAGGCTGTGCGGGGCTGAACAGAAAAAATCATCACCACCGAGAAAGGCATTCCTGATGTGTTTCGGCGGAAATCAATATTTTTACCGTGAAATTTGAAAACTATGCTCCGAATACTGCTTTTTCTTCTCCTGGCTTTGCCTCTTCAAAGCCTGATGGCGCAGGACGGCGCCTACGCTGAACCTGTATCTGAGAACATTTATCTTGTTCCTTTATCGGGATGCAATGCGGCATTCTACGTTGGAGAAGATGGTGTTTATGTTGTGGATGCAGGCATGACCCCTGATGAAGGAAGGCAGTTGATTGAAGCGGTCCGCAGTGTCACCGAAAAGCCGTTGCTTTACCTCATCCTGACCCACTACCATTTTGACCACGTTGGCGGTGTTCAGGTATTTCCGGATGAGACGAAAATTGTTGCCCATCAGAATTTTACAAGCGCCGTCAGTAAAGACGGCGGAAAACTGCTGAAAGGCTTCATTGAAGAAATGGAAGCGCAGTACGTCATTTATGAGGCGCAAATCTCAGAACGCACCAAGGTCCTGGAATCCGCCGGAAGGTATGGTGCGGCCGACAGCCTCAAACAACAATTGGCGGGCTACCGCGCCTTCATTGACTCGTCGCGTGCAGTGAAGAAAGTTAAGCCGGATGTGGTATTCGACAAGAATCTCATCCTGAAAAGCGGCAAAGAGAAGATTGAGCTTCGCTACGCAGGAAGCGCTCACAGCGGCTGCGACCTCATCGTGATTTTTCCCGGCGGTGAAGTGATCCATGTGGGTGATCTGAATTTTGGCCGTTCCTTTCCTTTTCTGGACCGCAGCAGCGGAGGCAGCATTTATGGTTGGATCAAGGCTCTGGATGAAATCTCAGCCATGAAAGAAGTCACTACTGTCCTCAGTGGGCACGACGCCCCCGGCAACCTGGGCAGCCTCCAGGAAATGAAAACACTGCTCAATGATATGCTGGATGCTGTGAACTCCGCGGTTTTCAAACAACTGAGCCTGGAAGAAACCCTCCGTACGGTTACCCTCGAAAAATATTCGGCTTACCCGGGGCGCGACCTGCTCGAGAAAGACATCCGGGCTATCTATGAAGAACTGACCGGGAAGTAAGCTCCCGGCCACCCATCACGTATAACATTCCATTAACACCACAAAAGCGGTGGCTTGAGTAATTTCGCATACTGCAATAAGAATATCAAATCTATTTTATAATGAAAAAGTTAATATTAACACCCCTGATCCTGATGATGACTTTGCCCCTTTTCTCTCAAGGCCCTTCCGGAAGCCGGATTCCGGATTATTCCATGACCGACCGAAAAGACATCCCCGTGGAATACACCTGGAAGGTTGAAGATATTTATGCCGACATGAAGGCATGGGAAGCCGACCGGGGTGAAATGATGACCCTGGCTGCAAAGCTGGAAGGAATGTCACAAAACTGGACAGCAAGTGCCGCCAATATGCTCGCCTTTTATGAACTGACCGACGCTATCGGTATGAAAGCAGAGAAACTGTATAGTTATATTTCTCTGCAAAGCACGGCAGATCTCAGCAATACCAGCTACCAGGCACTCAAAGGTGAGATCATCGCATTTTTTGTGGAGTACAGTTCAAAGCTCTCCTATGTCAATGAAGATATTCTGAAGCTGGGCTCTGAGAAATTCGCAGAATACCTGAAAAAGGAACCCCGACTGGGAACCTACCGCTTCGGTGTTGAGCAGGTTCTGCGTGTTAAGGATCATATTCTGCCGGCTAATGAGCAGAAGATCGTTTCACTCACGGGACTCTTCTCCGGGGCTCCGGGCGAGGCCTTCAATGTGCTGACCAATGTAGAATTTCCTCCTGCAGAAGTTACGCTGAGCGATGGCACTAAAGTCACCCTGAATATTGCAAATTACATGAAATACAGGGCCTCCAAAAACCCTGCAGACCGCAAACTGGTGATGAATGCGTTCTGGAGAAATTACCAGAAATTTGAAAACACCAATGCGGCATTACTCAACGGAGAGATTAAACAGCATTATTTCAGTGCCACGGTTCATCATTACCCGACCTGTCTCCAGGCTTCACTTGATGCCAACAACATCAACACCAAGGTTTACCATCAGCTGATTGAATCCGTCCACCAGCACCTGGGATCACTTCACAGGTATCTTGCGCTTAAAAAGAAACTCCTCGGACTTGACGTTTACCGTTACGATGATATATATGCCTCAGCAGTAAAAAGCGTTGACAAGGAATTTTCGTACGATGATGCCACACGTCTGATCATGGAATCCATGAAGCCTATGGGTGATGATTATGTAAGTATCCTGAAAAAGGCTTTCAGTGAGCGCTGGGTGGATATCTATCCGAATAAAAATAAGGAGAGCGGGGCATTCAGCAGCGGTGTTTACGGAGTACATCCCTATGTAAAAATGAATTACAACGGGGAATATGATGCCGTGAGTACGCTGGCTCATGAACTCGGACACGCCCTCCACTCCTATTATTCAAGCAAGGAACAGGCCTACGCCAATAACAACTACGCTACTTTCCTGGCTGAAATTGCTTCAACATTCAACGAAAACATGCTGATGCATCACCTGCTGAAGACAGAGACCGATGATCTTTTCAAACTGTACATCCTTGATCGCTACCTCGACGGGGTCAGAGGCACCATTTTCCGCCAGACCCTTTTTGCTGAATTTGAACTTGCCATGCACACACGCGTTGAATCGGGTCAGACTCTGACTGCTGACTGGCTCAATGCAGAGTACCTGCGCCTTACACGTCTGTATTACGGACACGACAAAGGTGTGATGGAAGTGGACGACTACATCCAGACCGAGTGGAGCTACATTCCTCATTTTTACATGAATTACTATGTATTCCAATATGCAACCGGCCTGATCGCATCCATGGCTCTGAGCGAAATGGTGCTTTCTGGTGACGCAACCGCAAGGGAAAACTACCAGGTTTTTCTGAGCTCCGGTGGCAGCGACTATCCGCTGAATATACTGAACAAGGCTGGTGTGGATATGACGAGTTCCGCCCCCACAGATGCCGCTTTCAGAAATTTCGACAATCTGGTGAACGAAATGGAAAAGCTGGTCGAAAAAATCGAAAAAAACAAATAATCCGGGAGTTCTGATTGTCAGGCAAGAGCAGCGATTTCCAAGGGGTATTGTTAATAACTCCATGAGAGCCTTCCCTGCTCCGGAACTAATTTTAATAAATTTGCGTACTGTTGTTTGTTTTTGTTTTGTTAAGTACTGATATTTAGGAAGATGAGAATTTTCGGACCCCAGGCACCCATACAATACAACCAGGGTTTTCTCGTTCTGATCGGTGGAGCGGAAGACCGTCGTGACGGAAAAACAGTCCTCAGGCGAACAGCTGAAATCAACAATGCCAAAAATGTTGCAGTGATACCTTCCGCTTCAGGTTACCCCACCGGTCTGGCTGAGGATTACTTTTATGCATTCAGAGATCTGGGTGTTGACGTAGTAAACGCGATCGACATCCGGGACCGTGAAGATGCTGCAAAACCGGAATTTCTGGAAAAGATAGAACAAGCTGACCTCATCTTCTTCACAGGAGGGGATCAGGTGAAGCTGGTCCACATTCTGAACAATACACCGGCTCTGGATCTGATCCGTAAACGTCATATGCAGGGTGTAACCATAGCAGGCACCAGTGCAGGAGCAGCCGCAGCCAGTAATCCTCTGTTGTGCGACGGGGATGATCGGGGACTGATCAAAGGAAGTATCAATATTCATGAGGGTTTCGGCTTCCTGGAGAATGTCACCATCGATACGCACTTTGTCAACCGTGGACGTATCGGACGTCTCACACAGTTCCTCTGCACAGGACAAAGCAAAAAAGGTATCGGCCTTGGTGAAGATACCGGAATTATTGTCGCACCAGACCTGAGTTTTGAAGTGATCGGAAGCGAACTTGTCACCGTGATCTCGACAGACCAGATACACTTCTCAAATTACGACAGGATTTCCGAGAACCGGGCCATTGCCATCGACGGCATACAGGTAGGCTTTCTCCCCCCCGGTACCATCTTCGACATCCGGTCGTGGCGCATCAAATCTGCCCTGGCAGAGAAGAAAACAGTCGCCTTCATTAACAACGACTACAGACCTTAGTGCTGCGCATCCTCTGGTCTTCTTTCACTAAATACCCTAAGGGTATAAACCCCGTCAATATAAACAATACGGGATGCGGAGTAGTATTCATTCAACTCCAAGAGTACCTGATCCTCTCCGAACGCAAAGGCTGATCCGCAATCGAGGTAAAAAATGCGGGAAGCCTTCAGTGGCTCACTATCTGAACTGACTTTCAAACTGCGCACGGGAAAGACTCCTTGCTGACGGAGTCTGATGTTGGTCTGTTTATAATCCCTAAATGCCTCAATGTCATAGTGGTATGAAAATTCAAGACTGGCATATTCAGGACTGATAATCAGTTTGTCCCCCGAAGGCCTGATGGACTTCAGGAGTGATGCTATATGACTGATATTGCGGTTATTGTACGGATTGAGGTCGAAAAAGAACATCATGACGAACAGGGGTACCACATATGCCGTATACCGCATCCATCTCTTGCTGAAAATGTGATCAACTACAGCAGCAATCAGGATGAATACTCCCGCTGAGGTAAATAAAATGTAGCGATCGAGAAAAACCGGCAGGCGAAAGGAAACCAGAAACATGATGAAATATGGGAAGCCAAACCAGAGCAATACTGCCGTCAACGCCCGGTTTCTGAACATCAGCCCAACTGTCTCCTTCAACTTACGACCGGCAGTTACAACAATCACCCCGATCAGGAAGATCCCCAGGATCACTGCGGTGACCCAGCGATCGTTCAGAAAACGGTTGATGTTACCATACAACTCTGTCCATTGAGGGGCTGGTACCCAGGTTCCCCCTGAAGAATGAAGGAAACGTTGCAGAAATATCCAAAAAACGGGCAGATAGGCTGCAAACAGCACTATCCACAAAAGCAGGAATGATTTCCATTGCATTCTGACGTTTTTATACGTCATCATGAATATCCATTGCATCAGCAGGGGGATCCAGCCGAAATAGTGACTATAGACCAACAATAATCCGGAAATAAACAGCCATATTTTCAGCGCCTTGTTCGTGTCACCGCCAATAATCCTCAGCATCAGCGCAAGGTTCCAGACTGCCAGCATCACAAAAAGCGGATAAACGCGGGCTTCGTGAGAGAAGGACATATGCATGACCGAAAGGGTATACATCAGCGCAGCCATCAGGCCTGCCTTAAAGGAAAACTGCCGGGCGGCTGTCATGAAAATCAAACCAGCGGTGATTGAACTGAAAATCACAGAAGGCAACCTCACCGAAAAAGCGCTGATCCCAAACAGTTTGATCCAGAAATGCAGAAGAAAGAAATGCAAAGGTGGATTATTTTCTGAGCCGAGCATGGCTGTGATTTCACCGAGGGAGTGTTGTGCCCACCATACGGTGAATGGTTCATCCATGGCCAGATCGTTAGAAGCCGCGAAAGCGATCCTGAGAAGAAAATTGACAAGGATCAGGATGAAAGCGGTCAGGATAAGGCGGCGGCTCTCTGTTTTCTCCTTCAGCACTTTTTCCATAATACTCTGTACTTAAAGGATCTACTGGACCAAAAGCCGGCCACCCAGCAGGAGTCCCTCACTTCTGATTTCAATCAGGAAAAGACCAGAATTAAGGCCGTCAAGACGGAGGCTGATTACCCCATCCTGTATTGGTGTCAGTTTCTTCTCAATCAGCATTCGTCCCTGCAGGTCGGTCAGCAATATGTTGTAATCACAATCCTGAACAAATGCCCCAGATTGCAGAAACACCTTATCCTGAGCCGGGTTTGGAAATATTTTCAGACGGACTTCATGATGTGCCGCATTTTCCGTGACGCCTGTCGTATAGACCACATTAAAGGGTGACTGACACTGAGGTCCGGTTTTCACCACATACATATTTGTGTTGGCCGGCCCCAGACCATCGGTCTGCCCTATCAGAAGATATCCGCCATCGTGACAGAAAATGGTTTCAACAAGGTACTCATCTTCGATATCCCCGAAGCTGGCTCCTGACCTCCAGTTGAAATAATCGCCCATCACAGTGATGAAAAAATCATAACCTCCGACGGTCGGACCTGCAAACCATCCCGAATAAGCAAAATAATTGGAGTCATTGACGACGAGCGACCTGGTAAACTGATCACCGCTGCCTATGGTCCATGGTTGCGGGAGTTCCCACATGGAGTTCCCCATAGCATCGAACCTGATCAGCCAGGTATCTCGTTCCTGAGCACCGTAATTTCTGGTAGAACCGGAAAAAACAAAGCCTCCGTCCCACAATGAACGGATAGCGTACACGCGGTCTTCAAGTGTATCTCCATAAAATGCTGACCATAAACCGTCACCATCTTCACCGATTTTCATGATCCAGGCATCCAGGTCTCCGGCTCCATAACTGTACGTATTGGCTGCAATCAGGTAATTACCGTCAATGGCACTTACCACGGCACTTCCGAAATCAAGACTATCGCCACCGAAAACCCTGGTCCACAAGGTGTCGCCCAGGGCATCAGTCCGTATAATGTATACATTCCCGTTTTCAGGTCCATAACTGTAAGTCTCTCCCACGATAACACAGCCCGTGTCCGGGTTCGCCAGAAGGGCGTTGCCGAAATCCCAGCCCTTACCACCATAAGTCCTGATCCATTCCAGATCCCCGTCAGCATCTGCCTTGATCAGGCAAATGTCATAGGTCACGGAGGTATCCGTATAACAACTGCCGGTAACCAGAAATCCCCCGTCTGCCGCGATCTGAAGGTCGGTTCCATTGAAAAGCAAGCTGTCAGTCAAATTCTTCAGCCATTTGATCTCCCCCAGGGTATCGGTACACATGAGGCAAATGCGGCTGTTTCCGCTGAACTGTGACAGATTCATCAGGAAAACATAATCATGGTCGTCGGTCTGCACCACGGAGGCTCCTTCATTAAAGAGCTCTTCACCATAAACCCGCTGCCAGTTCACCTGTGCAGACAGATGAAAGTGCAACATCATAAACAATATGATAATAAATATTCTCTGCATCAGAATTTTTGACTAAAAGTAAATTGTCCGCCAAGGCCAGCTCTTTTTTCAGGACAGATCAGAGCATCCATAGTGGAGAGCCCGCATGAGAGTTCCGACTTACGACAGAATGTTGCGAACAGCCGTACACCGGCATTCCACCTGCCGTAACCTCCGTAGGAAAACCGGGGCTCAAGACCGGCGGTTGCGTTCCTGAAAAAATGCCGGTATGCAAAGCCTAACTCAGCATAAGGCCTGTAAAGCGTATGAAAACGGTGATGGGCCTGAAGACTGATTAAAAAAGAAGGATTTTTAAAAGTATATATATAATAAATCTCTACATCAAATGGCATCCAGGTACTGACGGGCTCTGTCCTTCCTTTTCCGGTCACGGCATCCAGCAGACTGTCCCCGAAGTTCTGGCTGATCAATGGACTATTCAGATTGATCAGGTCCACTTCAAACCCTTCGAATTTTACCGTGGTATCGCGGGTGAATTTCACAGGACTGCGATCCCAGCGGATATAGCCAAAATTCCGGAAGTCCAGTCCGAACTGATGGTGAAATTCATCACGGTACTCATAACTGAGGTCAAATGAGGGTCCGTAGCCGTTAAAGGCACCGAACCCCATACGGTTGCTGTCGGTCCTGAAGTATTGCATATCGAGATCCAGCGCAACATAATCCGCGTCCTGTTGTGTAAAAAAGGAGCCCTGATCAATGTTAAGCGTCACACTCTTCTGACCGATATTAAAGCCGAAGGCCCATTGCAGACGATGTCTGCCACCTTTGCAGATAAAATCCTTCACCACTCCCGCCTTGAATTGCTGCCATGCCAGCATGTTTAGCTGCATTCCGTCGAAAGAAACAAAGGTCCCGGTAAAGGGATCATTCCCGAAAAACATCAGATCGAAGAAACCCTTGCGGAAAGAAAGTTCAGCCATTTCATGCTCCTCAACCCCGATAAAATAACCGAAATGTTTTTTGCTTTCTTGCGGGATGAAATAATAATAGAGAGAGGCATCCAGGCGGTAACCGCCGAGATTGTGGTCGCGTAGCTTTTCACTGGTGTTGACCCTCAGCTCGTCACTGAGGTGGTTACCCCTGTAGAACTGACCGATAAAACGGTTGGTCAGCGCATCCGAGTTCATTTCCAGGCTGGCCTTCAGCTTCAGTTCATGATCACCGTTTGTCCACATTAAGGAGTCGGGGCTCTGCTGTGCACTCAGCGAATCCTGCTGGGCCTGCGCCAGCTTTAGCATGCACATCATCCCCAGCAGAAATAATGCACGCTTACTCATAGATCTCATAATTGAAGCGTGCTGAAGCACTGAGTCTGATCCGGTAAGAATCATACAAACTGACATAATCTGTTCCCGCAGTATTCAGACGGGCTTCAAGATACAAGGCAGAAGAAACGTAAAGCAGATCGATGGCATGACGGTCGAGTGGAACACTTATCACCGATTCCTGAGCAAGGGGGGCAAAACCCGTCCCGTCAAGGGCAGCCGCTGCGACAAGTTTCTGATCAACCAAGGTCAGCAATTGATTACCTGAAGAATCAAGAGCGCATACCCGGATCACTGCATTTAGCGGAAATCCATTAGTAATCTTAAGATTCAGAATACCACCGTTAATATGCGCCATGTCTTCCGGATCCCCCGGAGCGAAATTCAGGGTATCACCGAGAATCAGATTATTGGTCTTCAGGGATAGGGGAATTTCCATATCCAGGAATGTATTCAGGTAATTCCCGTAGTAAACAAAATCGTTGCCTCCTGAAATATTACCAAGTGGGTTTACGGTAACATCCACATGATAGCGCATCTGGTTGGGCAGCAATTCAACCATGTTCAGGATATTGGAAGAGCTCAGGTCGAAGACCTGGCGCGTGGGAATCACCGGAGCAGCAGGATCACCGCTTTCCAGTCCCCGGCCGATGTTGATGGTTTGCCCGATCACCGGACTGTTCAGACTGATCTCAGAAGAAGAGAAGGTATTGACTGCTGTCAGCTCCCTGAAGATCACCCTGGCATCCACACCAAAACCATTCTCAACTGTGAGTTTCATTTTCATGCTTTCCAGGTCCAGACTGCCGGATTGCACGGCATCGAAAAGCTTGATGGCTGAAAGATCAGGACCCCATTCAAAGTACTGCTGACCGAAATACCCTCTCCCGTATGCAATACTCACATCTTCGAACTTCACGAGCATATTCAGCACATCGGAAGAGGTGAGGGTGACCGGATCGGCTGTTGCTGCCAGGGATGCTGATGAACTGATCAGGATGTAATTTGACGACAAATGGTCCGCTCCGCTCATATCCAGTGAATAACCACTGAGATCGAAACGTTTCAGATAGTGATAAGGCTGTGGACCACCGGCGGGAATGGTTTCAAAAACCTCGAAGATCTGTCCATTCTTTTGGGCTGAAAGTATTTTATAGCGGATGACCACCTCTTCGGGCAGAGTATTCACAAACTCGATACTGATCATTCCTT
>CALGYY010000064.1 GCA_937934705.1 uncultured Bacteroidota bacterium | reverse complement strand
ACACCTGCAATCAATCCTGAAATATTGGGAGTTGTTGCGCCATTTGTCCAGAGATAAGTATACGGAGGCGTTCCACCTGCAACAAATGTTGATGCAGCTCCATTATTTCCACCAAAGCAGCTCACATTGGTGCTGCCAGCGATGGCTGTCCCCAGTAAAGGTGGCTGAGTGATCGTTACAGAAGCAGTGGCTGTACATCCGAGAGCATCAGTAATGGTTACGGTATACGTTCCTGCTGCAAGACCTGTTTCTGTCGCATTTGTTCCACCTGAAGACCAAAGATAAGTATAAGGTAAGGTGCCTCCGTTGCCGGTTACGGTCGATTGACCATTGCTACCAGTGTAACAGCTTACATTGGTTGTTGCCGTGATGGTAGCTGTGAGCAGGGGTGGTTCGGTAATGGTAACACAGACTGTAGCTGTACAAGACAATGCATCTGTAACTGTTACGCAATACGTACCGGCAACGAGGTTCGTAATGGTTAGTGTAGTTCCGCCATTACTCCATGAATAGCTGTAGGGAGGTGTTCCTCCGCCGGCTACCACTGTCGCCTGGCCATCACTGCCTGTGAAGCAGCTCACATTGGTTGATGCCCCGATGGCAGCTGTCAGTAGTGTGGGTTCAGTAATCGTAACTGATGTGGATGCAGTACAACCCAGGTTGTCGGTTATGGTAACAGTATAGGTTCCTGCTGCCAATCCGGTTTCGGTCGCTGCACTGCCACCTGATGACCAGCTATAAGAATAAGGTAAGGTACCGCCCGTTCCCGTTACAGTGGCCTGACCGTCGCTGCCGGTGAAACAGCTCACATTGGTGGTTGCTGTAATCGTTGCAACAAGCAGATCCGGTTCAGTGATGGTGACACAGGTTGTAGCTGTACAGTTCAGGTCATCAGTTACAGTAACACAGTAATTACCTGCAATAAGGCCGGTGACATTGGGTGTGGTAGCTCCGTTTGACCACAGATAATCATAAGGTGGAGTGCCTCCTGAAACCATAGTAGATGCAGTTCCATCACTTCCTGAGAAGCAACTCACGTTGGTAGCAGAGAATACAGAGATCGTGAGCAGCGGTGGCTCAGTGATGGTCACGCATGAAGTTGAGGTGCATCCCAGAGCGTCTGTTACGGTTACACAGTAGTTACCAGCAATAAGGTTGGTTATTGTAGCAGTTATTCCTCCGTTGGTCCACAAGTAGGAATAAGGTAAGGTGCCTCCGTTGGCGGTCACCGTTGCCTGCCCGTCATTGCCAGAAAAACAACTGACATTGGTGGATGAGCCAATTGAAGATGTAAGAAGCGTAGGTTCAGTGATGGTTACACAAACACTTGCTGTACAGGAAAGGGCATCAGTAACCGTAACACAATAGGTTCCGGCTGCCAGTCCGGTGATCGTCTGGCTACCGGATCCGGTTGACCAGTTATAAGAATAAGGTGCGGTACCACCGCCGGGGCTGACTGTTGCCTGCCCATTGCTTCCTCCGTTACAACTTACGTTTGTAGAAGCTGAGATAGTCGCTGTAAGAACCGGAGGTTGGGTTATTGTGATACATGCAGTTGCAGTACAGGGAGTTGCGTCAGTAACCGTCACACAATATGTGCCCGCCGCAAGTCCTGTGATACTGGGTGTATTGGCTCCGTTAGACCATAAATAATTGTAGGTTCCGATTCCGCCCGATGGTGTTACGGTGGCGGTTCCGTTACTTCCTCCGTTACAGGAAACATTGGTTCCTGCCATATTCAATGCGATATTCGACACATAGACTGTGACGTAGTCTGTGTTTTCACAAAGCGGGGAGAATGAAATATCGTCAAGCGCAAAGTCATTACCGTTACGGATAAGATTTTGGTTAACAATACAGATCTGAGCCGTGGTATTGGCCCCTGAGTTCCAAACAGCATAGAACTGGTTCCACTGGCACACCACGTTGGTGGCATTGAAGGGAGCTCCGATCAGCACTCCGTTGATGGAGAACTGCAGGCGGGCAGGGTTAGCCGGGTGTACACTGGTGACCCAGGTGGAGAATGCGTAGGTTGTATTAGGCGTAACGCTTACAGTTTGACACCACACCTGCTGATTCGCGATGGGAGCTCCGTTCACGATCATCATCATATTATCTGCAGTAGGCGTGTGGTCTGCGCAGGACGCCCAGTTCCCGTGATTGGCATGCGGGTCAGGCCCCACGTAATAATAGCCTTCAGGCCACAGGTTGAATGAATAAGTATATTGCGTGGAGAAGCAGGTGTTTCCGAGGCTGAAGTCGCCATTACAAATTAATTGCCCGGAAACCTGCCATGCTGTCAAGGTATAAGTTGTGGTGACCAAAGGACAAGCATTTGGTCTCGCAACATTTGGATTACTGAGTCCTGTTGTTGGTGACCATTGGTAAATCATGCCCCCTGTGCCATTCAGTTGGGTGCAGGAACCGCGGCAAATGGTGTCGTCGGGTCCTGCGCTGATATTAGGCGGAGGGATCACCGTAAATGTAAAGTAGAGTGTATCAGCACAGGCTAATGGACCGTTGTTCCAACCGATCAGCGTGTATGTTGTTGTAACCGGTGGTGTGGCGGTTACGGTCGAGCCGGTAGTTGCTGAAAGTCCCGTAGCGGGTGACCAGATATAGTTCTGTGCTCCTGAGGCGGTCAGAGGAACAGGAACGCCATAACAGGCAATGGGTGCTGAGGGTGCCAGCATAACACCCGGGCTGGGGTACATGGTGACGGTTGTATTTGCAACGGCCCGGGGACAATCAGGATATGTTGAATCCATGACCACAAAACTGTAGACGCCGGGCGCAGTTGCGAAGTAGGTGGTTCCAGTACCCACCAGGGGACCGGTTCCATTTGGTCCGGCATGCCATTCATAAGTAAATGGCGGTATCCCGCCATTGGTCATGCCCGTCAGGAGTACGCCCATATCGGCCAGACAGTAGTTGGCCGGGTTGGGGTTAATGGTGGCGGTGACGTATTGGTAGAAGTTGATGCGGAAAGTATCGCAGATGTAAATACTGGCATAACATTCAGGGGCGAGAACATCACCACAGACCTGAACATCAATATAGGGAGGAAAGCCGGGGCCAGGCGTAATGACGATGGTGTCTTCGTTGAAGAGATCTGAGAGGTAAGAGTTGTATGCGCCTGTACCGGAGGTTATTTCAGTCCATTCGAGAGTCGAGTTGTCATAACCGGTTGCAATGATGGTTGCCGGACAGATTTGAGAGGCCATATTATCGCCGATGATACCCGGGGCCGGGATACCAATGATGCCATATGTGTTGGGGTTGTTACCGGGTTTGCAGAAGGTCAGGGTGTGGGGTCCGGGGCCGGTGAGACAGACGGGGGTACCAACTGCCACTGGAGGGCCGCAGTTAATCTGGTAGTACATGGCTCCCGGGGGAATGGCACCGGAGGCAATGTAGAAATTAAGTGCCACCGTACCCGGATCCAGAGTGATCTGGAACTCTATGCAGCGGTCAGGGTTTGAATTACCACAGCATAGATCCTGCCTGGCCACGTTGGGAGAGATCCAGGTTCCTGCAGGTTGCCCGGTCAGGTTAACCGTGAAAAATGGCACAGTCGGATCGCAAAGCCCTGACTGGGCTTTGGCCTCCTGATGTCCGGCTGCAATGAAGATCCAGGCGGCCAGCAGAGCCAGCAAGACTTTCAATGCTCTCACGGGGGAGATGATACCACGGAGTTCCTTCGGAACCCTCACTACGGTAAAGGACGCGACCCCTGCATCAACTTTTACCAACGTATCTCCTTTGATCATGACGGGTAGGTTTTGATTTGTAATTAATTGACAACCATCCATTCCCCAATTTCAGAATCATCAATTAACCGCACGTTTATAGCTTTAGCCTGTTCTTTGTAACTATTCTGCTTGTTTATTTTGGCATTTCCTGAAAAAATATTTTGTAAAGATTTGAATATCAAAGTTTTAAATTTAATTATCTGTCTTGCGATCCTGATCCGTATTATTGCCTGTTAAATTTTTAGCCTGAAAATTCGCTCTAAGTCATGACGTATAAAGTTTCCCGATGGTTGTAAATATACGAAAAAAAATCGCCCAAAGCAAGTTTTTTACCCATGAATTCTAAAAAATTAGGCATTTCCTGTAAATTAACTGCATATTATTGTAAGACAGTGATTTAAAATTGATATTAACAGGCTGAACATTTAGGTTGTGGATAACTAAGTTCAGGAATGCAGGCAGAAAAGTGATATATGTCAGAAAAAATGCACCCGCGGTCCTGTCCGGATCAAAAAAAAATATATCATTGCAGGAAAAACCCGACCTTGGATTACCGATCAGCAGGTGATTATGCCCTTAATCGACTGAAGCATGAAAGTCTCAGAGCGTATACGTATCACAATCTTGCGCATACCCTTGATGTTCACGCTGCTGCAGAGCGCTTATCGCATTTGGAGGGACTGACCACCCACGAGACCATGATTGTCGGCACAGCTGCTTACTTCCATGAATTAGGCATTCCGGGAGGATATCCGGGACATGAAGAGCGGGCTGTGGATATTGCCATTGAAGTTTTACCATCGTTTGGTTATTCGGAGAGCGAGATTGGTTCTGTTTGCCGGCTGATCAAGGCTTCCAATATTGAAATCAAGCCCTGTAATCTTGCTGAAGAAATTATTTGTGATGCAGACCTGGATTATCTGGGGCGTGAGGATTACTGGCGTGTTTCGGATTTACTGAGGCAGGAATGGAGTAACCTTGGTCATGCCATGTATTCTGATCTTGAGTGGTACATGCTTCAGCTCGATTTTTTGACCCGTCACCACTTCTTTACAAATACCGCTCAATCGATGCGTAATGAGCAGAAGATTTTGAATATTAGCAGAATACAGGATCGTTTAAATGATTTAAAGAACAATTGTGATAATCGATTAACTAATACCTAAATATTTAGCAATGGAAAACAAATTCAATGAGATTTTACTTGTGCCGACTGACTTTTCAGAGGTTTGTTTCAATGCCATAGAATATGGGGCATCGATCGCGCGGCATTTCAGTTATGAACTGGCCATTATGCATGTGGTCGACAAAGAGAGCAGGCAGCAGCTCAGGAAAGAGAATCTCGAAGAAAAGGCGATTGCAGATCGCCTGGAAGAAATAGCGGTGAAGATCAGGGCGGCATATTCGATCCAGGTAAGATGTATTTCCCGGGAGGGTAGTATTTTTTCAACCATCGGTGAAGTTGCGACCGAAATCGGTGCATGTCTTCTTGTATTGGGCACGCATGGCAAGGTGGGATTGCAGCAGCATCTGACCGGTAGTTTTGCCCTGAAGGTAGTCACCACATCTCCGGCACCCGTAATTGTGATTCAGAAGGGGACGAAATTCAATGAGGGATACCGCAATATCGTGTTTCCCGTCAGCACAACGGCTGAAGTCAGACAAAAAGTCCGCTGGGTGGTGATGATTGCTAAAGTATTCAAGTCGAAGATCCACCTGGTTCAGCTTTATGAACCTCTTGAGGAAAGCAGAAGAAAAGCGCGGACCATTATTTCGCAGATCCTCGAGAAATTCACAGAGAACAAAATTCCCTATACCCATTATCAGGCGAAGAAGGGTGTCAATTTCGGAAAACAGGTTCTTGCGTATGCGTCTGAAAATCAAGCGGAGTTAATCACTATTATGACTACACCAGATGCCATCAGTTTCATACTTGGACCCTATGACGAACAGATGATTTTCAATGCCCACGCCATACCGGTCATGTGTGTAAATCCGGTTGATAAAACAACGACCCACTGGTTCGGTAGTTGATTTACTGACATATGTAGTTTTAACGCTGGATTTACTAAGGCTGATTTTGCTTTTTCTTTTGGCAGGAATTGATAATCCTGATGTTGACATATCAGGGTGGATAAAAATACGGGCTCCGATGTCGGAAATGTTAAAAAAATGTTTATTTTTGTCCTGTAAAAACTACAATTATGGTCAACAGCCATCAGCCCGTAATTCTGATACCCTACGATTTTACGGAAGTCTCACGGCAGGCGCTTTCTCATACGATTTCACTGGCCCGGATGTTCGGATACAGTATCAAGTTCCTGAATATTCTGGATCCCGGAACCAAACGCTATATGAAAGCGAATAATATCAGCCGTAAGGGTCTGGATGATGAAATGCAGAAATTGTGTCAGGAAGTCAGGAGCGGGAGCCAGGTGGAAAGCGACTATCTGATTCAGTCCTCATCCATAAAAGGCATAAAAAAAATTGCCGGTAAGCTGAATGTGATGTTCATGGTGCTTGGTATCGATGAGCCGAGACACGGGGCCAGCGCCATTATGAAAGTGGTCAGTAAGTCTCCTGTTCCTGTCTTTGTCATTCAGCAGAACTCGGCCATTTGCAGTTGTCAGAAGATACTCTTTCCGCTGGATGATTTTCACGGCAGTCGTCAGAAAACGGGTTGGGCCGCAAGGATCGCGGCGAAATGCAATGCTTCCATCAGTATCTTCTCGATGAACCAGAAAGATCCCACGAAGGTCTACAAGCATCATAGGATCATTGAGCAGGTGCAGGACTTTTTCGACAAGAAAGGGATCAGACATGAGACGAAGATCGCAGAAGGCCCGATGAAGGCCTTTCCGCTTGAGGCTCTTCGCTACGGCCTTGAGCAGAAATGTGACCTATTTATCATCATGTACCGTCCGCAAAAGCTCTTCAGATCGATGGATCCTATTGACCGGCAGTTCATATTTAACGAGTCAAAGATACCCGTTCTCTGTGTGAACCTCCGGGATGTCGGTGTAGCGCAGGGTTTTAACTGATCCGTCCTTTCTTCGCAAACTGATTTCTTCCGCTGTGTTTGTCCTTTCAAATTGAATGCTTAGTTTTGCGTTCAAATCACAAAAATCAAATTTTTATGAAGAAACTTGCAGTCGTTGCTTTCGGCGGGAATGCCTTGCTCAGAGGAGAACAAAAGGGTACCATTCACGAACAGGAAAGCAATGCCAGGGAAACCTGTCTGAACCTTCTGGGTTTGATCCGTTCAGGACATAACCTGGTGATAACCCATGGAAACGGCCCCCAGGTCGGGAACATACTTTTGCAGAACATTGCCGGTGCCAAAATGTTCGGGATCCCCGAGATGCCACTCGATATCTGCGGTGCATACTCTCAGGGTTTCATCGGTTACGTCATCGAACAACAGCTGCGGAATGTGCTGGAGGAAAACGGGATGAACAATGATGTGATCACCATTGTAACCCAGGTACTCGTTGATAAAAACGACCCTGCATTCAGTAATCCGACCAAGCCTGTAGGACCCTTCTATACTAAAGAAGAGGCCGACCGCATGTCTGCTGAACAAAACAGTGTATTTAAAGAGGATCCGCGTGGGCGCGGATGGAGGAAAGTCGTGGCCTCGCCGGTCCCCATGAGAATAGGAAACCGCCAGTCGATCGAAACCCTGGCAAAAAACGGCCAGATTGTAATTTCTGTCGGCGGTGGCGGAATTCCTGTTTATTACAAAAAGGATAACGTTCTCGAAGGCATCGATGCGGTTATTGACAAGGACCTGGCATCAGCCCTCCTGGCGACTCAGATTCATGCGGATGAGTTTTATATTCTGACCGATGTTCCCAAAGTCTGCATTAATTTCAATAAACCGGATCAGAAGCAACTGGATGTGATCACCACCACTGAAGCCAGGGCATATCTCGACGCAGGCCACTTCGCAGAAGGATCCATGGCACCGAAAGTCAGGGCTGCCATCCGCTTTGCTGAAGATGGAGGCGGGGAGACGATTATTACGGAAGCGTCTCAGCTTCAGAATCCTGATTGCGGGACGAAAATCATCAAAGGATAGAAATATGCATAGGAATATCTGAATGCTATTAAAATAAGACAGATGTTTAACCCCTAAAACCATTGAACCATGCAATGTCCAAAATGTCACGCGGAAGTTAAAGAAGGAGCAGCATTCTGCCATGTATGCGGATCCAAACTCGACACTCCACCGGTCAGCAGTCCCTATGGAGAGAGCCCGCGGACCGAAAACAGCAAGAGTGAAGAAAAGATCGACGCGAAAACCTTCACTGATGTTAAATCGGATGAAGTGATCGCCGGTGTGAAAAGCGGTAACCTCTTTAAGAGGGTGTTTGCCATCCTTTTCAGTCCGGTGAAGGAATGGGA
>CALGYY010000063.1 GCA_937934705.1 uncultured Bacteroidota bacterium | reverse complement strand
AACCCGAGGAAGAATGCCGCATTTGTTCTCCGGCTGATCGGCCGGATCAGAAGTCTTGGCTGGCAGGTGGTGGCCACGGGATCGGATGCCGCGATTTTCGGCGATAGAAAAGCGCATCGTCAGGAGGGTCTCCACCTGAACAACTATGTTTCAGAAGGAAGGTATTATTCATGGCTTCAGCATGCCGGAGCTTTGATTTTCCCTTCACACTATGAAGGATTCGGGATCCCAGTACTGGAGGCGTTGTCGATGGGCGTACCGGTAATCTTGCCCGATCGTCCTGAGTACCGGCAGAATTTCGGTCGGCTTCCGCACTATTATGAAGATCAGAATGAAGAATCCTTTCTCCGTGTGCTGGCAGGAGTGAAAAATCACCGGCCTGATCCGTCGGATGTTCTGCTTATGAAAAATATGTATAATTTTGAACGTTCGGCAGCTTTACTGGCCGAACAACTGAATATTTCCCCCGCTCAATAATGATGAGGACCTGCGCAGATGAAGATTGCTTTGGTGCATGACTGGTTCAACGAAGCCGGCGGGGCTGAGCGAGTGGTAAAGGAGATACTGCACTGTTACCCGGAAGCTGATGTTTATTGCCTGTTCGATTTTTTTGACCAGGAACATCGCGAGGAATACCTGATGGGGAAATGCACACGAAAGAGCTTTATCCGACTGCTGCCATTCGTACGCAAACATTACAGAGCCCTCTTTCCCTTATTTCCAATGGCCATCAGCCGGTTGAACCTGAAAGCCTATGATCTCATCCTCTCTTCCTCATCATGTGTGGCCAAGGGGGTGAAGCGGCGCAAGGGACAATTGCATATTTCTTATTGTCACAGTCCGGCCCGCTATGCCTGGGATCTCAGGGATGACTATCTGCGTATGGCCCGCAATCCGCTGAGCAGGGCGCTGATGGCAGGACTCTTTAACCGTCTCAGGCGCTGGGACGTTCGCAGCAGTGATCGGGTGGATCATTTTATTGCCAATTCACGCTTTGTGGGTCAGCGGATTCATGATTTTTTCGGCCGTAAGAGTACGGTCATTTATCCTCCTGTGGATGTCAGTATGAAGGATACAGGACAAAAGCATGAAGATTATTATATTACTGTCTCACGACTGGTGACATACAAAAACGTGGATATGATCATCGAGGCTTTCCGCCTGATGCCTGAGCTCAGGCTGGAACTTGCCGGTAAAGGCCCGCTTAAAAAGAGGATACTGAAAAACCTCCCGGAAAATGTCAGCTACCTGGGGTATATCGACGAAGATACCAAAGTCAGGAAAATTGCCGGGGCCAAAGCTTTTGTGGCTGCAGCGACCGAAGACTTCGGGATTTCTATTGTTGAGGCCCAGTCATACGGAACCCCGGTAATCATTCCTGAGATCGGTGGTTATAAGGAAACGGTGAACAAGGAAACAGGGGTGTTTTTCAAAAGTAAAACGATAGGAGACCTGGTGGAAGCGGTGAGGGGTTTTGAGCAGAGTAAGCGTGAGTTCAGACGCAGTGATTTCGAGGAAAACATCCGTCCTTTTTCCATTGATCGGTTCAGGAAAGAATACAAGGCATTCGTAGATGAACGCTATGCACAACATATGGCCGGGAAGAACAGTTCGCAACAGGGGACTTAAAGGCGTCAGCATTCTGCTCTTTCTCCTTTTATTCACATTTCCTCTTCTGCCGCCGAAGGTGGCGAATATTCTGGTTATGTTTTGGGCGTTGTTTTCTGTGGCGGCATGGCTGTCGGAGCCTTCATTTCCGGGGCGACAAATCCTGCGCAACCTGGTTTTTGTGATCCCTTTCCTGCCGTATTTTCTCGAATGGCTGATCAGCGGGGGAGATCCGGCCATACGTTTCGAAATGGAGAAGAAACTCCTGCTCCTCTGCCTTCCCCTCATCCTTCCATTTTTTCTGAAAATATCGGGTTTCAGGAGCTACCGCCAGGCATTGATGGTGTTTACATTGTCGGTGATCAGCCTTTTATTCATCACCCTCATAGCCATGCTGGCCGGCGGGGACTTTCATCATGCCTTTGCCTCTGATCAGCCATCCTGGTGGCTGCGCACTGCTTTCGAAAGTCGTTCGCAGTTGCATCCGACCTATGCCTCTGCATTTGCACTGGCGGCATTGTGCTTCATGTGGGCCGTCAGAGGAAGCATTGGACGCACGGAAAGAATACTTTGCCTGATCGGAGGCTTCATCATTGTATTGAGCTTAATTGTTATTGCAGCCCGTATCTCTTTTGTCATTGCCCTTGCGCTCTTTGTGCTTATGCTGCTGCGTTCGGGGCGACCCTGGTGGCAGCGGCTGCTGGCGGGTTTCGTGATCGCCGCCCTGCTGGCTTCTTCCGTATGGCTGATCCCTCCGCTAAGGGAGCGCTTTGCAGAATTTTCGGGGCTTTCAGCAGGAGGATCAGGTGTGGAGAATACCATCACCCGCCGGGCAGTGATCATGGGCTGCGGACTGCAGGTTTTTGCGGATCATTGGCTGTGCGGGACCGGATCAGCGGCATCCCAGGGCGTACTTAACGGGTGCTATTCCGCCTCAGGCATGACTTATCCACCGGATCAGGATTTCAATGCCCATAACCAATATCTGACACAGGGTATCAACTATGGAACCGGCGCCTTATTACTGTTTCTCGGAATGCTGGTCCTTTGGGTGATGCGCTGCCGCAGAATCCCGGAGGCATTGTTTTTCATCCTCATCGTCCTGATGGTGTTTACCAGTGAATCCATACTGGAACGCCAGCATGGTGTTTATTTCTTTACCCTGATCACCCTTCTGATTTGGGAGGCAGCGGGGGAGGGGGGTAGAATGAGCCCTGACAGAGCGCAGGCAGAGAACAGCCTCTGATTCGCTTCCCGGCTCACTGAATTTTTCGGACTGTAAACATCATCACCGTAATGGATCCCGGAGCCGAGATCTGGTTTGTTCCGCTTACCTGGATCTCAATGTCAGTCGAAAGATCCAGGCTGACATTACCCGAATAGGAAGGACTTGTCCAGGAGAAACCGTCGTTTGTGAGTCCGAGGATCTTCTGATTTGTACCCGAGATCCGGTACATCTTGTAATGCAGGTGCACGCTGCCGTTCTGGTGAATGCTGTTATTCACAACGCTAATCCCGCCGACCTTTAGCTTGTAATAGCCGGGCCCGCTGAAAAGCAAATCGAAATATATCAGAACTTCGATTTCTATCCATGTTCCATTGTTGGTTAGCGTGTTTGCCTGCATAATCCATGATTTCAGAACTTGCTCATTTGTCCCGCTTCCGTTGGAGGTATTAGTGAAATCGGCATAAAGAATAGAATTTGAAGGAGGCCCTTGTGGGCCCATCGGACCGGTTTCGAAGGTCTGCCAGGAGAAGCCATTCCAGAAAAAGAACATGATTGAGTCATTGTCAAATACCATTAATCCCTTTTGTGCGGGGCTCAGATTCAGTCCTAGGCTATCACGCTGCAGACCTGACATTCGCGGGATCAGTATGCCTTTTTCGGTGGACTGAAGATCAAGTATTGCATGATAGTCGGGCGTATTTGTTCCGATCCCGACATTATTTTGTGACTTCAGACAACCTGCTGTCAAAATCAACAGCAACAGGAATATCAGGCACTTTTTATTCATGAGAATGGTATTGATGGGTTAAGTATGATTCCTCAGGGTAATGCAAATTTAAACATAAGTACCCTGGTCTACCTTGATAGCTTTGAAAATAAGGTGCTGGATGAGGCGGGCAAGCATATCCTGTAATAGGAGAAAAAGCACTAGGACCATCTCTATAATGATCAGTATGTCATGTAGATGTAACATCTTTTTGTCCAAAATCACTGCTAATTTGTGTAAAAGCAGTATTTTTGGACAAATTTGATAAAATGGCATCTTCCCTTATTAAGCGTTTCAATAAGAATAAAGGTTATCTGAGGAATACGGGTTACCTACCCCGCGATGAGAAATATGAGCTTAAGCTGATGCTTCTCGATGGGAAAGTGATCAAGGTTAAAAGAGGCCTGTACAGGCTTGCTGATGCACCGTCTGCTCATCAGGAGCCGGAAGTGGCGAACATTGTTCCCGATGGTGTTTTTTGCATGTATACCGCATGGGCGCATTATGAGCTTACTACACATATTCCATCAGAGTATCATGTGGCTATGCCCAAATCTTCACGGATTAAGCTCCCGGAATACCCACCTATCAAACTCTATTATTGGAATGTGCCCACTTTTGAACTAGGTGTCACCAAAATAAATACAAATGGAGACAGGATCAGAATGTACGATATGGAGAGATCCATTTGTGATGCTGTAAAATTCCGTAATAAAGTTGGTAATGAGGTGCTTAGTGAGATCATGAAGAACTACATCAGAAAAAAAGACAAAAACATTGATAAGCTTTTTAAGTATGCTTCCAGCCTGAGGATTTCTAAAACGCTTAATCAATATCTACAGGTGATGCTATGACAGATACAGGAAAATCCATCCGCGCCCGATTGCTCAATATTGCAAAGGAAGAAAATCTTTCTTTTCAATTGATTATTATCCGCTATCTGCACGAAAGATTGCTTTTTCGCTTATCCCTTTCGCGATATTCCCGAAATTTTTGCCTGAAGGGTGGAGCACTGCTTTATTCATACAGCCGGGAGAAAACCCGTCCCACCAAGGACATCGACTTCCTAGGATATAACATTCCCAATGAGATTGAAGCATTGAAATCAGCATTCATGGAAATCTGTTCGATCGAATACTTGCCAGACGCGGTGTTATTTGACCCAACTTCAATAACTGCTGAAGAAATAGCAGGTCAGGATGAGTATCAGGGAATACGGTTACTTGTCGAAGCAAAACTTGACACGATAGAGCAGCGAATACAGATCGACATTGGTTTTGGCGACATTGTAATCCCTGCACCGGTTGAATTGACATATCCTACTTTTCTTCTTGACGCAAAGCCCCCGGTTGTGCAGGCATATTCTCTTGAAACCGTTATTGCTGAAAAATTTGAAGCTATGATCGGTCTTTCGGTTGCCAACAGCCGAATGAAAGACTTCTACGATGTCTATCATATCCTGACCACTCAGCAAATTGATCAGGATATTCTCTTGCAAGCAATTCGGGGAACATTCGGGAACAGAGAAACGACTTATAATAATGACCACTCACTTTTTACCCCCGAATTTGCGACAGATGCGAGCCGCATCACGCAATGGAAGGCTTTTCTGAGGAAAAACAAGCTGGATGAAAGCTTGGAGTTTAGCGTTGTGGTACAGACAATTTTAAAAGTGGTTCCAAGGTCAATTTGAGTAAGGATATAACCAATTGAAGCATACGCCCAGCCCGTTGTGCGAATGGCAGGTGAAGATGATTTATGCCTTTCTCGATATGCCGTGAGTTCCATCATAACAAGTCCGGATCAATGCATCCGAAATCTTCTTCCTGAAGCATGGCGTTTATCATAGCCATATCAAAGAACTCCGGATCAAAATTGCCCGCCCATTCTGAGATTTCCTCGTATTCCGGATGTTTCGGATTCCCGACCGCCTTCAATAATTCCATATACCCATGAGCGCCGCCGCTGTCTTCAAGCGGGCTGCTTCTTTTCCCGGCTATGCACCTGGGCAATACCTCCGCGGGATCGTCCTGAATAATGGCTTCCAGCAGGATATCATGCTCCCAGAAATCCCCCATGTCGTACACGTAGGTCATTTTCTGACCCTCTTTCAGCAACAGCTTGTTCAGCTTGAGGCCAGCATAGTCATTCGTCCCATCCATTTCAAAGTCCACCGGTGCATATTCCTTCCGGCCCACATTAAAGGAATGTAAATGAGAATTGGTCCAGCCCAAGGTGGTCTGAAGGATCAGATGAAAGTCGGCCATAGTAGTCCGGGGATCAACAAGGAGCCGCCTCCATATCTTCGGTTGAACGCCACGAAGTGTGATTAACAACTGATAGGTTTTCATTATCTGCTGATATTATTGTTGCGGTTGATTCTCGTGCCTTTTTTGAGGAGGATGTAAACGTAATACATTTTGCCCAATTGTTTAAACCAGAAAAAAAGAAAGGGTCCCAGAACCGTCTGAAACCCTTGTCTTTCTAGTCGGGGCGATCCCGACACAGAGTGTCGGGAGAACTTCCGACCCTCCCGACACTCCGTGTCGGGATACGCTAGCCAACTGCGCCTCCGGCTATCATTGCTTTTATCCTGTGGGGATTTTTCCAAGACTTGATTTTTTTTTCAAAAGCAAGTGACTCTGAGCGAGTCGGAAATTCTTTAAGGAATATCCGCTTCCATGGACCTTTGTTTTTGGTATACGGACTTGCTCCCCGGTTGTGGTCATTTAATCGCTTGTCCGGATCGTCAGTTTGGCCGATATATAACTTTCCGGTGGTTTCCGATTCAAGGATGTAAACGAAGTACATTATTTCAAATTGTTTACACTATGTTTAAACCAGAAAAAAGAAAGGGTCCCAGAACCTTCTGAAACCCTTGTCTTTCTAGTCGGGGCGAGAAGACTCGAACTTCCGACCCCTTGCACCCCATGCAAGTACGCTAGCCAACTGCGCCACGCCCCGATATTCTTTATCAAGTACGCTAGCTCCGCCAACTGGCGGACGC